>JAWLGC010000040.1:0-20074 GCA_041685265.1 Desulfomicrobiaceae bacterium
CCGTCCGGACGAATTCATATGGGTCATGTGCGCAACTACTCCATCGGCGATGTGGTGGCCAGATACAAGCGCATGCAGGGATACAACGTCCTGCACCCTATTGGCTGGGACGCCTTTGGTTTGCCAGCGGAAAACGCGGCCATCAAAAACGATTCCCATCCGGCAAAGTGGACCTACGAAAACATCGCCACCATGCGCACCCAGCTGAAACGACTCGGCTATTCCTATGATTGGGACCGGGAAATCGCCACATGCCATCCCGGCTATTACCGCTGGGAGCAGGAGTTCTTCCTCAAGATGCTGGACAGGGGGCTGGCCTACCGCAAGAAATCTCCGGTCAACTGGTGCCCCTCCTGCCATACGGTCCTGGCCAACGAACAGGTCGAGGAAGGGCTGTGCTGGCGTTGTGACTCGGAGGTGATCCAGAAGGAGCTGTCCCAGTGGTTCCTGCGCATCACTGATTACGCCGAAGAGCTCCTGGACTGCCTGCCCCGATTGACCGATGGCTGGCCCGAGCGGGTCCTGACCATGCAGCGTAACTGGATCGGCAAAAGCCTGGGCATGGAGATCGATTTCTCCCTGGAGGGGCTGGACGAATCCATGACCGTGTTCACCACGCGCCAGGACACCCTGTACGGGGCGACCTTCATGAGCCTGGCCCCGGAACACCCACTGGTTGAGAAGCTGATTTCCGGCACGGAACAGGAAGCGGAAGTACGCGGATTCGTGGACCGCATCGCCAAAATGGACAAGATTGTCCGGACCGCCGATGACTTGGAAAAAGAAGGGGTGTTCACCGGCCGGTACTGCATCAATCCGGTAAACGGAGCCAGAATGCCCGTATACGTGGCCAACTTCGTACTCATGGGCTACGGCACCGGGGCGGTCATGGCCGTCCCCGCCCATGATCAGCGAGATTTCGAGTTTGCCAGAAAATATGATCTGCCCGTACAGGTGGTCATCGAACCCCAGGGCGGGAGTCTCAACCCGGCCACCATGGACGCGGCCTACTCCGATCCCGGAATCATGACCGGCTCCGGCCCTTTTGACGGCCTGAGCAATGAGGATGCCAAGGAAAGAATCGCCGAGCACCTGGCTGAAAAAGGCCTGGGCAAAAAGACCGTCAACTACCGACTGCGGGACTGGAACATCTCCCGTCAGCGCTACTGGGGCGCGCCCATCCCGGTCATCTACTGCGACTCCTGCGGCATTGTTCCGGTCAGGACCGAAGAGCTGCCCGTGGAGCTCCCCCTGGACATCAAAGTCAATGCCGACGGTCGCTCCCCCCTGCCCGAACACGACGCCTTTGTGTCGGTCCCGTGTCCGACATGCGGAGCCCCGGCCCGGCGGGAGACGGACACCATGGACACCTTCATGGAATCCTCGTGGTATTTTGCCCGTTACACCGCACCGCGCAACGAAGCCGAACCCTTTGCAAAAGCGGACACCGACTACTGGCTCCCCGTGGACCAGTATATCGGGGGCATCGAACACGCTATTTTGCACCTTCTCTACTCCCGGTTTTACGTCAAGGTTCTGCGCGATCTCGGGTATATGAACCTTGACGAGCCCTTCGCCAACCTGCTCACTCAGGGCATGGTGCTCATGGACGGGGCCAAGATGTCCAAATCCAAGGGCAACGTGGTCGATCCGGACGAGATGATCCGCAAATACGGCGCAGACACGGTCCGCCTCTTCTGTCTGTTTGCGGCCCCGCCGGAAAAAGACCTGGAGTGGAACGACAAGGGCATCGAGGGAGCAAACCGGTTTTTAAACCGGTTGTGGAGGCTGTGCGAGGAACTGTCCGAAATGCTGACACCCGTGGGACCGTGTGCCGCCGTCAACGGAACTCTGACCGACCCGGAAAAGGAACTCAGGTACAAGGAACACGAAACAGTGCGCCGGGTGACCCGGGACATTGAAAACAAATTCCAGTTCAACACGGTTATCGCCGCGGGCATGGAAATGGTCAACGAACTCAACCATGCCAAGGACGCACTGCAGACCTCGACCAACGGTCCGCTTCTGCTCTCTTCGGCGGTCAGCACGGTGTTGACCGTACTTTCACCCATGGCTCCGCACATCTGCGAAGAGCTGTGGACCAAAATGGGGTACACCACCCCGCTGTCCGCCCAGCACTGGCCGGAACACGATCCCGCAGCCCTGCAAAAAGACGAAGTCACCCTGATCGTGCAGGTCAACGGCAAGCTCCGCTCCCGCATCGCGGTTCCGGCGGACTGCTCCAGGGAAGACGCGGAAAAAATGGCCCTGGATGATCCCAACACCCAGAAACATACGGCCGGCAAGACCGTGCGCAAGGTCATCGTCGTGCCCGGGAAACTCGTCAATGTTGTTGCCAACTAGACATGCCCTGCTTTTAACGGTTCTGGCCGCTCTGCTTTTGACCGGGTGTGGCTACCAGCTCAGCTCCATGGCCCCCATCACCCTGCCCAAAGAGCAGACCCGGCTGTACATTGCCAAGGTGACCAACCCGACCATAGAATCCTGGATCGAACCAAGGCTCAGATCTTCCCTGCGCGACGAACTCACCCGTCGCGGAGGCGTGCAGTGGGTGGAACCCAGCCTGGCCGAAACCAAGGTCGAGGTCATCGTACACAGCTTCAGTACTTCGAGCTCGGTCAAGGAAGAGGATGATGAAACCGTTCGCTCTTCTGCCTCCATCACCCTGGAGGTGCAACTCTTCGACCGGCAGGACCACGCAATGCTCTGGACCTCCGGCCGGGTGACGGATCAGGAATCCTACTCCGGGAAGGCCCAGCGACAGGAAGCCGCTCTAACCGCCATGGAGGAGGCCATCCGCAAAAGTGCCGATCGGCTCTCGGATCAGTTCTAGACCTGCCCCGGGCAGGCGCGACTCCAACAAGGCCCGGAACAGTTTGGTTCCGGGCCTTTTTTTTATCCCTCCCTTTACGAATCACCGGCCATGCCGTAGTGTTACACGACTACCGGACAAAACGCGGCGTCGGCACGCGTTGAAATACCCTTCAACAGGCTTCTGCGAGCATCCCCATTATGTCACGACCAGGCTTCACCTTCTGCATCAGTCCCGACCCCGAACTGATCCGGGACCATATCACCACCCTTCTGGACCGTCATGTGACCGGGACCCGGCAGACCGTCACCTTCTGGGGAGACGAGGAGCTCCCGAACGCATTCTGGCAGAGTCTGGCCGTACCCGATCTGATGGGACAGTTCCGGGCCGTGATTCTCAGGCGTGCCCAGGGGCTGGACGTCGCATTCTGGAACCAGCTGGCCGGGGAGCTGAGGGGAGCCAGACGGACCATCTGGCCTTTTTTCTGCCTGGAAGGAGAGTGGCAACGGAAAGGGCCTTCTATCCCTAAGACCCTGACCAAACAGAAATACTGGACCGTGGCCCAGAAACATCAGTGGGTCTGGCAATCCCCGGGTCTGACCGCCTCTTCCATGCCCTCCTTTTTGCAGAAGTGGGCCACGGAGCGGGGGCTCGTCTTCGAACGGGGTGTTCAACAGCACCTCGCGACCGGACTCCCCCGAGGCTCCTTTGCGGTTAAGAACGAACTTCGCAAACTCGAGCTGCTGCTCGGTGAGCGAACCACGGTGACCACGGCCGACCTGACCATCTTTGCCGGACGCATGGACATGGACATCTTCTCCTTTCTTTCCGCTATCCAGAGCCCGGGAAAGGGGCTTGAGGCGTGGAGAAAGGTGTTATGCGATCCGCTCGTTTCCAGCGAGGATCTCCTGTTTCCTTTTCTGGGCCTGCTGCTGCGGGAAACCCGCATCCTGTGGCAGCTGGCTGCCGGAGAAGGGGACAAGGTCTCCCTGTATCCGAGTCTCAAGCAGCAGAAACAGCAGTTTGCAGGCAGGCTCGGCCTGGCCCGGCTGGCCCGCATTCCGGACCTGGCCCTGGATGCGGAGACAAGCGTCAAGACCGGACGCAAAGGGGCTGATCAGGCCATGGAATTCATGGTTCAGGAGCTCATTACCCTGTTCAGGGCGGCGTGAGCGGCTGGAAAAGCCCATAAACCAGCGATCTACGGGGTTGCGCCTCAACAAATCGTACCTATATGAAACAACTTCCGCACTATTCGGGACACAGAAAGCGGCTCAAAGATCGCCTGACCCAGGAGCCGATGCTTCTTCCGGACTATGAGGTTCTGGAATTGCTCCTTGGCTACGGACTCCCCCGGCGGGACACCAAGAAGCTGGCCAAGGACCTTCTGACTGAATTTAAAACCGTGGAAGGGGTGCTCGGAGCCCGAGACGCAGCTCTGCTGAACATTACGGGGTTCGGTCCGGGTCTGCTTACCTTCTGGAAGGTATTGCGGGAAATCTGGGCCCGAAAGCTGGCCTCGGACATCGCCCCCCGGGAGCAGATCAACAGTCCGTCCAAGGTCGCGGCCCTGGCTGCGGCCAGGCTCGGCCCCCTGGCTTCGGAAGAGTTCTGGGTTATTTTGGTGGACAACAAGAACCGGTTTCTGGCCTTTGAACAGGTCAGCCGGGGGACCGTTGACCAGACCCCGGTCTACCCCAGAGAAGTCCTGGCCAAGGCCTTCACCCACCAGGCCAGCGGCATGATGCTGGTGCACAACCACCCGGGCGGAGACCCGACCCCTTCATCCCAGGATATGGATCTGACCCGAAGAATTTCCCAGGTGGCTACCGATGTCGGCATCCGGGTCCTTGACCATCTGGTGGTGGCGGAAAGCAGGTATTTCAGTTTTCAGGAGCAGGGTTTGCTTTGAGTCGACCGAAGGTGCTTGTCCACGGACGATCCCGATTCCAGCCCGACCGAAGAGATACAACGAGCGTGCCCCGGTACGGCTCACGATGAGGAGTATGCACAATGAGTGATGAAAAACAATTCCCGGAAGAGTTCGACGAGTTGTCCGGACAGGATGACTCCTCCGGCAGCACCCCTCCCCACGCCCAGACAGGAGAAGGGGAGCCGATCCGGTCCGAATCCGAAATTCCAGAAACCCTGCCCCTGCTGGCCGTACGGGACATCGTGGTTTTCAACTATATGATCCTGCCCCTGTTTGTGGGCCGGGACAAATCAGTCCAGGCCGTGGATGCGGCCCTGAACCGGAACAGATACATTCTGATCTGCACCCAGAAGGACGAGGAGGTGGACTCTCCCGGTCCAGACGAGCTGTACCAGGTCGGAACCGTGGGTATGATCATGCGCATGCTCAAGATGCCTGATGGCCGCCTCAAGGTCCTGGTACAGGGGCTGGCCAGAGCCAGGGTCCGGGAATTCACCCAGACCGACCCCTTTGACGAGGTGACCATCGACCTCATTGAGGAGCGCGAGGCCGAACACTCCGGTCCCGAAGAGGAGGCCCTGCTCCGCTCGGTCAAGGAACAGAGCGAAAAAATCCTCTCCCTGCGCGGCGTGGATTCCTCGGAGATCATGTCCGTACTCAACTCCGTGACCGAACATGGCCGGCTTGCGGATCTGGTGGCCTCCAACCTGCGCATGAAACCGGAAGAGGCACAGCGCATTCTGGAATCCCTGGACCCCATTGAGCGCCTCAAGCTGGTCAACGCCCAGCTGGTCTCGGAGGTGGAGGTGGCTTCCATGCAGGCCAAAATCCAGGGCATGGCCAAGGAAGGCATGGACAAGGCCCAGAAGGACTATTTCCTGCGTGAACAGCTCAAGGCGATCCGCAAGGAGCTTGGCGACGCCGGGGAAGGAGGCGAGGAGTTCGATGAACTGCGCGAAGCCCTCGGCAAGGCGGGACTGCCCAAAATCGTGGCCAAGGAAGCGGACAAGCAGCTGCGCAGGCTGGAATCCATGCATCCGGACTCTTCCGAAGCCACGGTTATCCGGACCTATCTGGACTGGATCATTGAGCTGCCCTGGAAAAAGATGTCCAAGGACCAGCTGGACATCAAAAAAGCCAAAGCCATTCTGAACGAGGACCATTACGGGCTGGACAAGGTCAAGGAGCGCATTCTTGAATATCTGAGCGTGCGCAAGCTGAACGCCCGGATGAAAGGCCCCATCCTTTGCTTTGTGGGCCCTCCGGGAGTGGGCAAGACCTCCCTCGGCAAATCCATCGCCCGCTCCCTTAATCGCAAGTTCGTGCGCATGTCTCTCGGCGGAATGCGGGACGAGGCGGAAATCCGCGGCCACCGCAGAACCTACATCGGCTCCATGCCGGGGCGGATCATCCAGGCCATGAAAGAGGCCGGAACCCGCAACCCGGTCATCATGCTCGACGAAATCGACAAGCTGGGCAACGACTTCCGGGGCGACCCCTCTTCTGCCCTGCTGGAGGTGCTTGACCCGGAGCAGAACAACACCTTCACCGATCACTACCTGAACGTCCCCTACGACCTGTCCAAAACCATGTTCATCTGCACCGCCAACATGCTGGACACCATTCCCTCGGCCCTCCTGGACCGGATGGAAGTCATCCGCATAACCGGTTACACCGAGCACGAGAAGGTCAAAATCGCCCGCAAATACCTGCTGCCAAGGCAGATCACTGAAAACGGGCTCAAGCCGAACACCATGCAGCTGAGTGACACCGTCCTGACCAGAATCATCCGGGAATACACCCGGGAGGCCGGATTACGGAACCTGGAACGGGAGGTTGGAACCGTCTGCCGCAAGGTGGCCCGCAAAGTGGCCGAAGGGGAAAAAGGGCCGTTCCGGATCACCCCGGCCCGGATTCCGAAACTGCTTGGACTGCCCAAAATTCTGGAAAAGGACCGGGAAACAGACCTTCCGGCCGGAGTGGCCACAGGACTGGCCTGGACTCCCTACGGGGGAGAGACCCTGCATATCGAAGTCATTCTCATGCCGGGCAAGGGGAAACTGACCCTGACCGGACAGCTGGGCAGTGTGATGAAGGAGTCGGCCCAGGCCGCCATGAGCTACGCCCGGGCCCGGGCCGAACAGCTGAACCTGGACAAGGATTTCAGCGAAAAACATGATATCCATATCCATGTTCCGGCCGGAGCCACACCCAAGGACGGCCCGTCGGCCGGAGTGACCATGGTCACCGCCCTGATCTCGGCCCTGACCAACCGGCGAGTGCCCAGCGACCTGGCCATGACCGGCGAGATCACCCTGCGCGGCAGGGTCCTGCCCGTAGGCGGCATCAAGGAGAAGATCCTGGCCGCCGTGTCCATGGGCATGAAAAAGGTGCTCATTCCTGCTCAGAACGAAAACGACTTCAAGGAAATTCCGGCCGATTTACGACGCAATATCGAGGTAAAACCCGTGGCCACCATCGACGAAATCTGGCCCGAGATCTTCGGGGATAAAGAGTAGTCTCGGCCCCGGTCCGAGACAACGCCGAAAAAACGGGCGGACAAGGTGTCCGCCCGTTTTTTTTTGCTGATCTCACAACGATTCGGAAGCCCGAAGGGCACCGGTTCTACAGATCACATGCAATTTCCCGGTACAGATCGGCCAGCAGCACGATACCGATGACCTTCCCCCCCTCTTCCACGACAGCTCGGCCACGACGATAATCAAGAAAAATCTCCAGAATCCGGGCCAAAGGATCGTTGGCCTTGATCCGCGGCACATCGGTCTGGATATAGCCGGCGATGGAGTCCTGAGCGCACTCCCGACAGGCGCGCTCGAACGCCTTGTCCCAGTCCACCTCCCGCTCGTCCAGCCCCATGCCCTTGAGCAGGCAGGGTCCCATGGAGTGGATCAGATTCCACATGGACACGACCCCCCTGAACTCCCC
The DNA here is from genome assembly GCA_041685265.1 of Desulfomicrobiaceae bacterium. Taxonomy (GTDB): domain Bacteria; phylum Desulfobacterota; class Desulfovibrionia; order Desulfovibrionales; family Desulfomicrobiaceae; genus JAWLGC01. The sequence goes on from JAWLGC010000040.1 coordinate 7,713, forward strand.
TTTCCGGGAGTTGACCACCACACAGTTGTTATCCGGAAACCGGGTCCGGCTGGCGGCCAGACTCTTCACGACCTCCTGGACCGCGGCATCTTCCTGCACCGACGGAAACTCTTCCCGCATGATGTCCCACGCCCTTTTTCGAAGCAGCATATCTCCTCCAGAACTGGTTGCACGTCATTCGGCCGGGCCGAATCTGGTTACGATCTCCATACAATTGAACCCTATAGGCAAATTGCTTCAAAGCTCAAGGAAAAAATCAGTCAAAATCCGCCAGCAGAGCTCCGATATGAAGACCATCGCCGAAAGAGGCGTTCTGGTATTCGCCCCGAATCCGCCACAGGGCCTGCTGGAGCTGATCGTTGGTAATCCCGTTGCGCGTGGCCGTATAGGCCTCGATAAAGGCGGCCAGGCTGTCGCACACCTTAAGCATGAAGCCGTCCTTGGGATCAAAACGATCCGCATTGTACTCGCCCTGAATCTGGTCCCAGGTAACACTTCGCGTTATTCCCTGACTGATGATGGTCGCATCGAATTCCGAACCGATCTCGGCTCCCAGATAATAGTTCAAGCGCTCGATCAGCGTATCGTACCGGCCGGCCAGTGGGGAGAACACCTTGCGCTCCATCTCCCTGTATTCGTATTCCTTGATCAGATCTCCAATGCGGCGGACCGAACTCTTGACCGGCGAGATGATATCCCGGGTCAGCAGTTCGGGCAGGTCGTGGAACAGCCCGGCGAAAAAATTGTTCTGCCGCCTGGCCGGGCACGCCCCCACGGCGATGCTGAAAAAATACCCGTAACAGGCCACAATGAACATGTGCCCGAGAACCGATGTCTCGGGAATCCTCGGGGTCTGCGACCATCTCTTCTGAAACCGGAGTCGGCCGACCAGCTGTCCGAAGCGCCCCAGAGGAGAGGAAGGACCGGCCATGAGCTCGGTCACACCGTGCAGATCGCGATGCTCGCTCAGATTGCGGTGAAAATTGGCCTCGATCTCCTCCATCTCTTCATCGTTTCGGTTCAACTCACGCAACAGATGGAATTCCCACTGGCTGGCGAACATATGTGCTGCATGGAGAATTCGTCCGGCCAGCATCTCCTCTGGAGTTCCGGGGTCGGAGGTGAAATGTGCACTCAGGCCGTCCCGAAAATCCGTTCCCAATGGCTGAACCCAGGGGTGCAACTGATCCAGGACCCAGCGGGTCAGCTGCTGGTAGTGGGCCGGATTGGCCTTGATCTGATAAAAAATGGGCGGCTTGATATCCGTGATCACCAACCGGTACAGATACTCGTACATCCCGCCCCGGACAATGGCCTCTCCAAGAGCCAGTTTCGACTCCGGACCAAGAGATCCGGAGTTGAGTTGGAAAAGCATCCAGGCCGTGATCATCTTGTGGGCCTGCTTGTCCACCTCGACCAGTTCCATGGGACGCAGCTTGTCGTTCCACCTTTTCATGGATGCTCCTGAAAAAACGAGCTGTAACAACCCCTTGCGAACACTCGGCATACATCCCTCCACTGGGTGAAAAATCCGTTTTCCCTCTTTACATTCACCTTCTTTATACGTATACAGGCCCTCTTCTTTCCCACACCGTTTTTTTGCCCCGAATCATGGCTGATGAATCGGAACCGAACCAACAGTATCTCCCGAAGAGCACGGCTGGCCAACCCGCTGGGAGCTCTTTTTTTCAGGTTGTCAAGGAGAACCAACGATGAAGACATATAGTCCAAAAAAGCAGGAATTACAAAACAACTGGGTCGTCGTGGACGCACAGGACAAGATCCTGGGCCGCCTGGCAACCGAGATTGCTGTTCGCCTGAAAGGAAAGCACAAGCCCGAGTACGCCCCGCACATGGACAACGGTGACTTCGTTATCGTCATCAATGCGGACAAAATCAAGGTGACCGGGCAGAAGATGAGTCAGAAAAAATACTACCGCCACAGCGGATATCCCGGGGGCATCAAAGAGATCTCCCTGGAAAAGCAGATGGCAAAAAAGCCGGAACAGGTCATCCAGGCCGCGGTCAAGGGCATGCTGCCCAAGAACCCGCTGGGTCGGGCCATGCTGAAAAAACTGAAAGTCTATGCGGGTACGGAACATCCTCATCAGGCACAGCAGCCCACCGCGCTGGACATCTAATCGAACTTTCTGGAGAAGACCATGAGCCAAGATTTTTTTTACGGAACAGGACGCAGAAAAACCTCCGTTTCCCGGACCCGTTTGTATCAGGGTGCCGGTGAGATCACCATCAACGGTCGCCCCTACGAAGACTACTTTCCCCGGGCCACCCTGCAGATGATCATCCGTCAGCCCCTGAACCTGACCAAGACCCTGGGCAAATTCGACATCAAGGCCACCATTGACGGTGGCGGACTGACCGGTCAGGCTCAGGCCCTGCGTCACGGAATCAGCCGGGCACTGCTCGACTTTGATCCGGAACTTCGTCCGGTGCTCAAAAAAGCCGGTTTCCTGACCCGGGATTCCCGCGTCAAGGAAAGAAAGAAGTACGGCCTGCGCGGCGCCCGTGCCCGCTTCCAGTACTCCAAGCGTTAAGTCGGCGTTTACTCATCAAAACTTCAAGGCAGGGTTGCACGGCAGCCCTGCCTTTTTTGGTCTGGACGGAGACGTGACGTCCCAAGCGCCCCTGCCCGGACAACGTCAACCCAGGAGAATCCAGCCATGGCCGCACCTCGCGTAACCCCCACTCTTCTCTTTGCCGACACGGACGGCAATATCTACGACCATCCGGACCTGCTCATGCTCTGTCGCCGGGGCAAAGAGCTGGCCCTGCCTCGTCCGGACGAAATGACCCCCCTGCCTGCGGGCAGTGATCTGTACCTGCTGCCCTGTCGTCACGCCATTGGACTCAATCCGGACACCGGACAGATCGAGGCCATGGAAGAGTACGCCGTGGCCGCATTCGTCTGCCCCGGATACACCCTGTCCGGCACGGCCGCCTACCAGACCGGAGAAGACGCCCCCTGCCTGCCCCTGTTCGCCTACGGAGCCGTGGGATATGCCAACGGCAGATTCTGGGTGGCCGCCAAACGGGTGGACACGGATCCGCGCCAGGTCTTCGGACACATCCCCAACACCAAAATCGATCAGGGAGCCCACGCCCTGCTCAAAAAATTTCCTGAAAACCGGCTCGTTCAGCACCTGAGTAAATGCGCCCTGACCTATTGCTGCCCGGCAGCCAAAAACCTGGCTCTGGGACGCTTCGAAGCCCCAATTCCCACTTCCAGGACGTGCAACGCCCGGTGCATCGGGTGCATTTCCCTGCAGGCCGAAGATTCCGGATTTCCCTCTCCTCAGAACCGGATCGGGTTCACCCCCACGGTGCAGGAAATCTGTGAACTCATGCACCACCACCAGGGCCGGGAAAAACGCCCCATCTATTCCTTTGGCCAGGGATGTGAAGGGGAGCCCCTGACCGAGGCCGAACTCCTGGCCAGGGCCATCAAGACATTCCGGTCCGCCGGGGGCAGAGGCACGGTGAACATCAACACCAACGCCAGTCTGCCGGAAACCATGGCCCCCCTGGCCGCAGCCGGGCTGTCCTCCATCCGGGTCAGCCTGAACAGCGCCCGCAAGGATATCTACACGGCCTACTACCGTCCCAAAGGGTATACCTGGGAAGATGTGGTGGAGACCATTGCCCGGGCCAGGGCAAACGGGCTGTTCGTGTCTCTTAATTACCTCTTTTTCCCCGGACTGAACGACACCGAAGAAGAACTGGAGGCGCTTGTGGCCCTGATCTCCACGCACAAGGTGGATTTGATCCAGATGCGCAACCTGAGCCTGGATCCCGAAGTATACCTGGACCGGCTGGCCGCCCCCCGCCCGGGGCCCAGCATGGGGCTTGCGAACTTCATGAAGCGGCTGCGCAAATCCTGCCCGGGTCTGAAATTCGGATACTTCAACCCGTATCTTGATGATTGATATCAAAAGCGTTCGCTTTGCGGATTCCACCATGCATAAAAAAAGCGGCCTTGAAGGCCGCTTTTTTTATATCCCACCAAAATCCGGTTCCCGGAATCCCGAACAGCTGGTTTCCTAGAGATTTACAATGGAGACCTGCTCCTCGTTCCCCCTGCGCTCCCGGATCTCGCCGATAATCCAGGCGTCCTGCCCCAGACCGCGCAAGCGGTTCATGACATCCTCCTGCTGGGATTTGGACACGACCAGAATATACCCGATACCGGAATTAAAAATCTGCAGCATCTCTTCCCAGGACAGCTCTCCCTGCTCCTTGAGCCAGGAGAACACCTGCGGGACAGTCCAGGAACCGAACCTGATTTCCGCGGTCACCCCGCGAGGGAGAACCCGCACAATGTTGTCATAGAATCCGCCCCCGGTGACATGGACCATTCCCCTGATCTCCAGATCGCGCAGCAGATTAAGAACCGGGCGGACATAAATTCTGGTCGGCTCAAGCAGCACTTCTCCGACGGTCCTGTCCTCTCCGGGAAAGGGGTCCGCTGCGGTCAGCCCGCTTTGCTCGAAGAGCCTGCGTACCAGAGAATATCCGTTGGAATGGATTCCGGAAGAGGCCAGACCGATCACGACATCCCCCACGCCGATGGAAGACCCGTCAACGACCCTGGAGTTATCCACCATGCCGACACAAAATCCGGAAAGATCATACTCTCCGGGCGCATAAAAATCCGGCATCTCGGCAGTCTCTCCGCCAAGCAGGGCACATCCCGACTCCTTGCAGCCGGAGACCACCCCCTGGACGACCTCTGCCGCCTTATCGGTATCCAATTTTCCCGTTGCAAAATAATCGAGAAAAAACAGAGGCCTGGCACCTTGAACAATAATATCGTTCACACTCATGGCCACCAGGTCAACCCCGATGGTATCATGCTTATCACACAGAAAAGCCAGCTTCAGCTTGGTGCCCACACCATCGGTTGCGGCCACCAGGACAGGTTCCTGCATCTGGGACAGATCAGGCTTGAACAGCCCCCCGAACCCGCCGATATCGGTCACGACCCCTTTGGTGAACGTGGATCCGACCATGGCCTTGATCCTGGAAACAAAGGTATTACCGGCATCAATGTCCACCCCTGCTTCTCTATACGCCTTGCCGCGTTCAGACATAGGACTCTCCTTGTATAAAAATAAACCGAACCGCTCCCGGAGGAACCGGTTCCCCTCGGGCGATCCGGGACCCACCTCTTACTCACCTCGCCGGTGCAAGTAAAGCCTTCCGGGCCGCACCGGCCATCGATTCTGTCCATCATTTTCACCAGACATGGCGGCAATAACCGATCCCAATTCAAGGTCATTCGTCTTGCCTGCTGCGTCTTTTTATGAAATACTTTAAAAAAATGGATAATTGTTGCAGATCAAGGGGTTTTCCATGGCTGAACAGGCAAAAATCGTTCTGGTTGAAGACCATCAGATTCTCAGAGAAGGTCTCCGGCATATCATGCAAAGAGAGCAGCGCTTCTCTCTGGTGGAAGAATTCGTAGACGGCAGAAGCTTCCTGAAACGATTCCCCTTCCTGGATGCCGATATGGTCATACTGGACATATCTCTCCCGGATATCTCCGGCCTGGAACTCCTCAAGCGGATCCGAACCCGGAACACAACCACCAGACTGCTGGTCCTTTCCGCCCACTGCAGCGCCAGGTTCATCAACACCGCCTTTCATAACGGAGCGGACGGATTCGTGCCCAAGGACGCCGGAATGGCCGAACTCTTCAGGGGTATGACACATGTCCTGGCGGGAAACAAATTCCTCGGAAGCGGGCTGTCCGACGAAATCGAGACCGACGCCCTGGATGACGACGGCACTCTGCGCAACGACATCCACCTGACCAAGCGGGAACGACAGGTTTTCGAACTGATCATGGACAATTTGAAAAACCATGAAGTCGCCGACATTCTGGAGGTGGGGGTCAAATCCGTGGAAAAACACAAGCGGAACATCTTCCATAAATTCAATGTCAAATGCACCAAGGAACTGCAGCGGATCGACGGCACCTGACGCCGTTTACGGCCGGGGCTTAAAACTCGATTCCCTTGCGTGCCTTCCCCCCTTCTGAATGGACATGCTTGCGGTCCATAATTTCGGAAACGATATCCGCCTCCCCCTCCAGCCATTCCGGCACCCCACGTCCCGACAACACGAGATGGCATCCGGCCCCGGCGCACTTTTCAATAATTTCCTGCACCTGTTCCCGGGACAACAGCCCCGCTCCAAGGGCGTACAGCGCCTCGTCCAGAACAAGCATGTCGACCCTCAAAGCCATCTCCCCGGCCCAGGCCAGGACCTCTGCAGCGGCCCGAGCGTGGGCCGGGCGATCCTCCTCCCGACGAAAGAATCCTTCTCCCCCCGCAAAAAAACGATCGCCGAGCAGTTCGGCCAGCATGCGCTGCTCTCCAGCCTGCCCGTCCCGTTTCATGAACTGGGCAAAGGCCACCCGCATCTCCTGTCCCAGGGCTCGAACGGCCTGCCCCACGCAGGCCGAGGTCTTGCCCTTGCCGTTTCCTGTGTACACCAGAAGCATCACGCCCTCCGTCCGGTCAGCCTGGTCACGCTCTCCCGGACTTCGGCCAGGATCTCTTCCTCTCCCTCCACGTGCCGTGCCTGCATGAGCACCCTGCCGTTGCAGATCGTGGTATCCACACACCCGCCGTTCCCGCTGTAGACCAGGTTGGAGATGAGGTTGTGGTTAGGCACCATCTGAGGATGATCCAGGTCGATCAGCAGGCAGTCAGCCAGTTTCCCTTCGGCTATCTCTCCGGCATCGATACCGAACATGGCCGCCCCCACGGACGTGGCCGACGCAAACAATTCCTGTGAGGTGTACAAAGTGGGGTCGTTCTCTCCGACCTTGGCCCGAAGCCCGGCGATCTTCATCTCCTCCAGCATATCGAGGTTGTTGTTGGAAGAACATCCGTCCGTGCCCAGCGCCACGGGAATATTCCGCCCGGCCAAACCGGCATAGGGAAACATGCCGGAACAGAGCTTCATATTCGACGCGGGACAATGAACCACCTTCACCTGACGATCAGCAAGAATATCCATTTCGGCCTGATCCACATGGATGACGTGGGCTGCCAGTACATCCGGCCCGAGAAACCCGATCTCATCCAGATACGCCACGGGTCGTTTGCCGTGCATGGCAATACAGTCCTCAACCTCCTTGACGGTTTCGGACACGTGAATGTGCAGCAGCAAGCCGTTTTCAAGGGCGTACTCCTTGATGGTCCGCAGAGCATCCGTGGAGACAGTGTAAATGGCGTGGGGGCCAAGGGTATAAACAATGCGGTCCGAATACTCCCGGCTTCTGGCGTGCAGATCACGGACCTGGGCCATGCCCGCCTCGGCCCGCTCCCGGTCCCCAAAGTCGAAGAAGGCCCCGGACAGGGCTCCCCGAATGCCCATCTCCTCCACGGCCTGAGCCGTGCCCTCCCAATGCCAGTACATGTCGCTGAAAAAAGTGGTTCCGGATCTGATCATCTCCAGGCAGGCCAGCCTGGCTCCCCGGTAGATATCCTCCCGGGTCATCTTTCCTTCCAGGGGCCAGATATGCTCGGTAAGCCAGGAGTGCAGTTCCATGTCGTCTGCATACCCCCTGAGCAGGGTCATGGCCGCATGAGTGTGGCAGTTATACAGAGACGGGACAATGGCCTTGTCCGTACCATCAAGGACCGTATCGGCCTGCACCGCCAGATTCGGACCGATGCTTTGAAAACGATTTCCCTCAATAAAGACATCAGTCACCCCGCCCCGATGCAGGACGTTTTGAATCAGCACACTCATCAGCTTTTCTCCTTGCTGCATGGACATTGTATCAGTTCCGGAGTAGCTAGCAGGGAACCGTTCTCCCTGTCCACAACAGGGGGACAGACTGAAACGCCATACCGAAAAGGCAGTACATGAGAGGGTGATCATCATGGAAGCCGCCGAACAGGGCGTACACAGCCGCAACGCCTGCTTCAGGGCCAGTCACAGACACCGGGCCATCGCGTTTTTCGAGCCCTGGATCCCGCACCTCGGCAGCCTGGCTATCCTCCTGCCTGCCCGGACGACCTTCAGGCGTTCCCACCCATTCCGAAGGAAACCTCCATGGTCACCTCCGTGTCATGACGTGCTGCAAATCGCTCGTTGACATTCTCCTATAAACTCGCATTATAATACCATTAACTGACCAGAAAACACAAACAGGAGTATTACATGTCCAAAACCGAAGCCAACCTGCGCGAAGCCTTTGCCGGAGAATCCCAGGCCAACAGAAAGTACCTCGCCTTTGCCAAACAGGCGGACAAAGAAGGGTTGCCCCAGGTAGCCAGACTGTTCAGAGCCGCTGCCGAAGCCGAGACCGTGCACGCCCATGCCCACCTGCGACTCCTGGACGGCGTCAAGTCCACCAAAGAAAATCTGGAAGCGGCCATTGCCGGAGAAACCCACGAGTACACCAAAATGTACCCGGACATGATCGCCGACGCCGAAGAAGAGGGCAACCGGGCTGCCAAGCGATACTTCGGATTTGCCAACGCAGTGGAGGAACTGCACGCCAATCTGTACAAAAATGCCCTTGAAAAAATGGATTCCCTCCAGGAAGCGGAATACCATGTCTGCGCCGTGTGCGGCTATGTGACCGAAGGCGCCCCCACAGGCAAGTGTCCGGTCTGCAACGCTCCGGAAAAATCCTTTTTCAAGGTCGACTAGAGGAATTCCGATGTAGCCGTTTTTTCAACCAAGGAGGCTTCCATGCCTGAATTCGCATCCCCCTTTGCCGTACTGAAACACGACCGCAAGCTGACCCCCGAGGAGCTGGTCCGGGCCATCCGGTACATGGTCGCGGCCGAATACGAGGCCATCCAGCTGTATATGCAGTTGGCCGAGTCCACGGACAACAAGCTGGCCATCGAAGTTCTGACGGACATCGCCAACGAGGAACGGGAGCATGCCGGAGAATTTCTCCGTCTGCTCAAGGAACTGGACCCCGAGGAAGAGAAGTACTACCGGAACGGATCTGAAGAAGTCGAAGAAATGATCGGCGAACTGAAAAAATAGAGCCCCGGGGGAGATGACCTCTCCCCCGTTCTTTCCCCCCTTTGCCACAACTCTCACCCATGCACACATCAGACATCATCGTCATCGGCGGCGGCCCGGCCGGACTGCTGGCTGCAGGCACCGCCGCAGAACTCGGCGCCCGCGTCCTCCTTCTCGAAAAAAAAGATCGTACCGGCCGCAAGCTGGCCATCACCGGCCACGGTCGCGGCAACCTGTCCAACACCGCGTCCAGAAAGGACTTTCCCGCAGCCTTCGGGCAGAACGGGCGATTCCTGAACCAGGCTTTCAGCCGTTTTTTCACCCCGGACCTGCTGGCTCTTCTCGACTCCCTGGGACTGCCCACCAAAGTCGAGGACCGTGGACGCATTATTCCGGTCTGCGAAAACGCATCCCGGGTTGCCGAGGTGCTGGCAGAGTGGGCCTGCAGCAAGGGAGTACAGATCAAAACCTCCTGTGCGGTCCGCGCCCTCGAGGTGGACAATAACCGCATCATGGGCGTACGGGACCACAAGGATCGTCTCATTCCCGCCCGGGCCGTAATTCTGGCCTGCGGCGGCGCATCCTATCCGGCCACCGGCTCCACGGGCGACGGATATACCCTGGCCCGGGAGGTCGGACATACCGTTATCCCGCCTCTCCCCGGTCTGGTGCCTCTGAACACCGCAGGACCAACGGCTCAGGCCATGCAGGGCGTGACCATGAATGACGCCGGGATCATGCTTCGCGTGGACGGCAAAAAAAAGGGAGAGGCCAGAGGAGGGCTGCTGTTCACCCATTTCGGCGTCTCCGGACCGGCCATTCTCAAGCTGAGCCGGGAGGCTGTTCCCGCCCTGGCCGCAAACCAGGAGTGTACCCTGGAGATCGATTTTTTCCCGGACCGGGAACGAACCGACATGGACAGGAGCCTGCAAAAAGCACTGGACAAATCCGGAAAACAGAAACTCGGCAACCTTCTGCAGCAGTTTTTGCAGCCCAAATGCGTGGCTGCCTGCCTGGAACAGACCGGCATCGACGGCAACAAACCCGGCCACCAGGTTTCAGGCGCCGAGCGGAAAAAAATTCTGTTCTGGACCAAAGAACTTCCCCTGACGCTGACCGGCCACCGGTCAATGAAGGAGGCCATGGTCACCCTGGGCGGCATCTCCCTGAAGGAAGTCGTCCCCAAAACCCTCCAGTCCCGCATCGTCAGGGGGGTGTTCCTTGCCGGAGAAGTACTGGATGTGGACGGCGAGACAGGTGGCTTCAATCTGCAGGCGGCATTTTCAACCGGAGTGCTGGCCGGAACCGCCGCAGGCCACATGATCGGCAAACCTCAAACACAGGAGAAACTCCCATGACGAAAATCGGATTGTTGCGCTGTCCTCAGAATGAAACCAAATGCCCCCTGACCAGCTGCCTGAAAACCATGGCAGCCGGAACCGAAGGATTTTCCGAATATGAGGGAGCAGAACTGGCCGGTGTCTTTACCCTGACCGACTCCCGTGACAAAAACATGGAACTGGCCAGGATCCTCAAGGCCAAAGGGGCCGAAGTCCTGCACATGGTCACCTGTGGATTTGCCAAAAAGGAAGACGGAAAGTGGCATGCCGGAAACGGGTTCATCGAAGGACCGGAAGAGCTCATGTCCGATCTGGCCAAAAAGACCGGACTGCCGTGCGTTCTGGGCGGGGCCCATCTTCCGGAAGGATACACCCCCATAATCTTCGGGCCGGGCACCGGAGAGCCGACTGACCGCATTTGACACCCATACCCCCTATAGGTAACCAGAGCCGAACTCATCACCTGAACAGGAAGATTACGGCATGACATTGTCACGAAGAAATTTTCTCAAGGGCGTTGGCCTGGCCGGACTCGGCACGATCCTGCCTAGCACCTATGCAGCCGCAGCCAACGGGGAAGAACTGGCCACCCTCCTGGACATCAACAAATGCATCGGATGCGGCGAATGCGTGGCAGGATGCCGGGAGGCCAACGCGCATAAATATCCCGAACCGACCAAACCCTTTCCCAAAATGTACCCCGAACGGGTCAAGGTCGCAGACTGGTCCGACAAACGGGACACGGACAACCGCCTCACCCCGTACAACTGGCTGTACATCCAGACCGCCACGGTCACCTGGCAGGGCACAGAGTACGAGCTGAACATCCCAAGGCGGTGTCTGCACTGCCAGAACCCGCCCTGCGCCAACCTCTGCCCCTGGGGCGCAGCCTCCAAGCAGGCCAACGGCATCGTGCGCATCAACGACAAGATCTGCCTGGGCGGCTCCAAATGCAAGTCGGTCTGTCCCTGGCACATTCCGGAACGGCAGACCGGGGTGGGACTGTACCTGAAGCTGCTCCCCTCCCTGGCCGGAAACGGGGTCATGTACAAATGCGACCGGTGTTTCGATCGTATCGAGCAGGGGGGCACCCCGGCCTGCATCGAGGTCTGCCCGGAAGAGGTGCAGACCATCGGCCCCCGGGAAGAGATTCTGGCCATGGCCCGCAAGCTGGCCGAAAAAACAGGCGGATTTATCTACGGGGATGAGGAAAACGGCGGCACCAACACATTCTACGTCTCTCCGGTTCCTTTCGACGTTCTGGATCAGGCCGTGGAACACGGTCCGGGCAAACCGCATCTCCAGCCTGTGGACAAAATCATGGCCCGGGAGGAAAACCTGGCCCGGGCCGTGTTCGCCGCTCCCATCGCCGGCATCGCGGCAGGAGTGCTTCAGGCAGCGCGTCTGATCGGTACCAGGAACAAGGAGGAGGACGACCATGTCTAACCCCGTACTCGTACCCGGCTGGCAGAAAATACTGTACCGATTCGGCATGTTCGCCCTGTTCATCACCGGTATGGCCCAGATGCCCATCTTCAAGCGGTACTATATCGCGGATATCCCCGGCCTGGAGTGGACCGCCGACTACGCCTTCACCCACATCGCACACTACGGCCTGGCCATCGCCATGCTCTTTTTCTGCTTCTACCTGGCGGGCAGGTTTATCTCCGAATGGAGAAAGCGGTACACACTTACCGTTCCGGGCCTGATCAAGGCCGTGCTTCTGGCCGGCATTTTTCTCACCGGTCTGGCCCGGGTTCTCAAAAACCAGCCCGATTTCTTCTTCAGCCCGACCACCACCATGATCATCGACTGGACCCACCTCGGCCTGGTCATGATCCTCGGGATAGTGGCCGCGATCACGGCGGGGAGAGGATATCTTCGCTGAGAGGTCGACAGAAAGGGAAAAGGCCGATATCGGATTTCGATATCGGCCTTTTTTATTTTTGGCCTGTGCTACCAGCTATTATTCAGCCAGCCTGGAGTCAGCCGAGCCCTTGCCGG
>JAWLGC010000148.1:0-4805 GCA_041685265.1 Desulfomicrobiaceae bacterium
CATGGAATCGTACCCGGTAAACCGACACTGCACTTCCTGCCTGAGGACCGCCTGAAACTGCGTGGCCAGATCCGTATCACCGGAACCGGACCAGGCCGCTTTGGATTTCTGTTTCTGCCGGTTCATGTACTCCTGAAATCCGTGCTCATCCACGGAAAAGCCCTGCTTCTCGGCGATGTCGTTGACGATATCCAGAGGAAACCCGAACGTATCGTACAATTTGAAGGCGGTCTCGCCGGGGATGACGTTTGTATCCTGGCCCCGAAGATCTTCCATGGTCTCCTCGAGAATGGCCAGCCCCTTGTCCAGGGTCTCGCTGAACCGTTCCTCTTCCTGACGGACCACCCGGGCCATGAACGCAGCGTTTTCATGCTGCTCGGGAAACTGCTCCCCCATCTCCGAAACCACCTGCAGGGAGGTGTCGCACAGAAAGGGATCCCTGAACCCGAGCAGCCGGCCGAACCTGAAGGCACGCCGGATAAGCCGCCTGAGCACATAGCCGCGCCCTTCGTTGGAAGGAAGCATGCCGTCGGCGATAAGAAAGGCGATGGCCCGGCTATGGTCGGCGATGACCCGCAGGGCGGTATCGTTGTCGTAATCGTCCCCGTAGGTCACCCCGGCCTTGTCGGCCATGGTCGTGAGCAGTCCGGTGAACAGATCGCAGTCGAAATTGGACCGGACGCCCTGGCAGACCGCGGCGATCCGCTCCAGCCCCATGCCGGTGTCGATGCTCGGCCGGGGCAGCGGGGTCATGGTCCCGGAGGCGTCCCGGTCGTACTGCATAAAGACCAGGTTCCAGATTTCCAGATACCGGTCGCAGTCGCACTTCCCGATGCCGCAGTCCGGGCCGCACCCCATATCTTCGCCCTGGTCGATGTGGATCTCGGAACAGGGTCCGCACGGCCCGGTATCGCCCATGGCCCAGAAATTGTCCTTCTCGCCCAGACGGTAAATCCGCTCGGCAGGCACCCCGGCCACCTCCTTCCACAGCTCTCCGGCCTCATCGTCATCCTTGTAGATGGTGATGTACAGCTTCTCCTCGGGCAGCCCGAGCTCTTTGGTGATGAAGTCCCAGGCCAGACGGATGGCGTCGGTCTTGAAATAATCACCAAAGGAAAAGTTGCCCAGCATCTCGAAAAAGGTGTGGTGCCGGGCGGTGCGCCCCACGTTCTCCAGATCGTTGTGTTTACCGCCCACACGCAGACACTTCTGAGAGGTAGTGGCCCGATTGTACCCTCGTTTTTCCTGGCCCAGAAAGAGCTTCTTGAACTGAACCATACCCGCGTTGGTGAACAGCAGACTCGGGTCGTCCCGGGGAATGAGCGAGGAACTGGCAACCACGGTATGTCCGTTTTTCTCGAAGTATTCCAAAAACCGTTTCCGAATCTCAGCAGCGGTCAGCATTGACGGCCTCCTCGCAAAATTAAAGAAAGTTTTGAGTTGTGGATTTTGCGTCCAGAAAAAAATAATTCACTGGTGGTACGCACCTCACCTGCCACCGGAGTAAGGGAGTTGTGCTCCTTCGCGCTCTTCGCGTCCTTCGCGGTTCGATTCTTTTACCGCGAAGGACGCGAAGAAACGCGAAGGGGGAGATTTGGCAGCAGTGCGTGCCTTCGTTTATTTGAGAACAGTCTCCGATTCCTCAGCGACAACGGTGTTCGCTTCCTCGGCAACACCACCCTCCGGCTCTTTCATCCCCATATGGACCAGAAGCTGATCCTCGATCTTCTGGCGCAGGTCGGTATTTTCCTGCAGAAAGGCCCGCACATTTTCCTTGCCCTGACCGAGACGTTCCGAGCCAAAGGCGTACCAGGCTCCGCTTTTGTCCACAATCTTGTGCTCCACTCCGAGATCCAGGAGTTCCCCTTCCCGGGAAATGCCGGTTCCGTACAGAATATCGTACAGCGCCTCCCGAAACGGCGGGGCGACCTTGTTCTTGACCACCTTGACCCGGACCCGGTTCCCGTAGGATTCCTCCTTGTCCTTCAGGGTCTGAATCCGGCGCACATCCAGCCGGACCGAGGAATAGAACTTAAGGGCGTTGCCGCCGGTGGTGGTCTCCGGGCTGCCGTATCCGGTCATGCCGATCTTCATCCGGATCTGGTTGATGAAGACGATGGAGGTTTTGGACTTGTGGATGGTCCCGGTCAGCTTGCGCATGGCATGGGACATAAGCCGGGCCTGTCCGCCCACCTGGGTTTCGCCCATGCTCCCCTCCAGCTCGGCCTGGGGAATAAGAGCGGCCACCGAGTCGACCACGACCACGTCCACGGCTCCGGACCGGACCAGAAGGTCGGCGATCTCCAGGGCCTGCTCCCCGTAATCCGGTTGGGAGATGATCAGCTCCGCAGTATCCACGCCCAGACGCCGGGCATAGGTGACATCAAGGGCGTGCTCGGCATCGATGAACGCGGCCGTGCCTCCGGCCTTCTGGGCCTCGGCAATGATGTGCAGGGCCTGGGTGGTCTTACCCGAGGATTCCGGACCGAAAATCTCGATGACCCGGCCCCTGGGAATCCCGCCGATACCCAGGGCCATATCCAGGCTGATGGAGCCTGTGGATATGGTGGCAATGGACTGGTGGGCGTCGTCGGACAGACGCATGACCGCCCCCTGTCCGAACTTGCGCTCGATGGAGGTCAGAGCCGTTTCCAGGGCTTCCTTGCGTAACTCTTCTGGTGATAGGGAAGGCTTTTTCGCCATGGTGCTCTCCGATGACGTTGAATGTTATCCGAAAAGGCAGGGATTTGTTTTTGGTTGTTCGTTTCCGGCCGGGAGCGAGTCCCCTTCATCCAAAAACCAAAAACCAACGTCCCTTGCCCTTCTTCGTTTTCATGTTTAGGTCTCGCCCTGTTGTCCTGCCGCGAGAAAGAAAACCCCATGATCGCTTTTCGGACATTACAGGGGAACGTTTTCCCGTAGCAGAATCACTTTCACAGGGCAACACGGCCCTTTGGTCAAAAATATACCCTAACATCTTTAAATTAAAAGTTTTTATACGCATGAAAAAAACATATCACGCCCTGGCCCTGTTTTCCGGCGGGCTGGACAGCATCATCGCCACCAAGGTCATCCAGGCCCAGGGACTCGACGTTCTGGGCCTGCATTTCGTGACCCCCTTTTTCGGCAAACCCGGGCGCATCCCTGGATGGGAAAAAAACTATGGAATCCCGATTACTTCCATCGATATCAGCAGGGAATATATCCGACTGCTCAAAGAGTGGCCGCTGCACCATTTCGGCAAGGTGCTCAACCCGTGTGTGGACTGCAAAATCCTCATGCTGGAAAAGGCCCGGGAGCTTATGGACGTGTACGGGGCCACCTTCCTCATCTCCGGCGAGGTGGTGGGGCAGCGCCCCATGTCCCAGCGCCGGGACGCCCTGAACATCATCCGCAAGGAGGCCGAGGCCAAAGAGATCCTGCTCCGCCCCCTGAGTGCCCGACTGCTGGAGCCGACCCCCATGGAAGAGTCCGGCCTGGTGGACCGCAACAAACTGCCCCAGATTTCCGGTCGGGGCCGGAAAAAACAGCTGGAGCTGGCTCGAGAATTCAAAATCACGGACATCCCCACCCCGGCCGGCGGATGTCTGCTGGCCGAGAAGGAATCCGCCAACCGATACTGGCAGATCCTGAAACACTTTCCGGCCCCCGAACCCGACGACTTTTTTTTCGCCAACATCGGCCGCCAGTACTGGTCCGGTCCGCACTGGCTGGCCATCGGACGCAACCGGAAGGACAATGAAGAGCTGGAACGCCTGGCCCGGGAAACAGACTATCTGTTCGATCTGGTGGACTTTCCCGGCCCGTCCGGGGTGGGACGCCCGGTGCCCGGGCAGGAGTGGAGCGAAGAAACCACCCAACAGGCCGCAGCCCTCATGGCCTCGTTTTCCCCCAAAGCGAGACAGTCCCACCGGGGAGTGGCCGTTCGGGTCCTGCACGGGGGAAAGGAGCAGGACGTGCTGGTGATCCCGGACCGGGACCTGATCGGAACCTGGAGCATCCCGGACTGGAACGCAGCCAGAGAAGAGAAGCGGGAAAAAGAAAAGGAACACCAGGCCCGCCTGGCCGAAAAGAAACGACTGGCGGCGGAAACGTACTGGGAGGATTTTGCAGAAGAGGGGGGCGAAGACGGAAGGTGACCGGCTCGATCTTCGTGAAAATGCAGCACTTCAGAACGCAACTCGATATTGTTCTGCCCCACAAAAAAAAAGGCGGTCCCTGAGGGACCGCCTTTACTGTTCCGTCTTTTTCTCCGGCTCTGCACCCGGATCATCGCCGCCGCTGCCGCTCCTGGGAGCCGGCTTTCGTCCTGATCCCGGGAACCGGATCTGGCGGGTGACCAGTTTTGTCTCCCCCAGATACTCCATGATCCCGTTGGCCCCGCGCACGGTGACCTGACGCCGGGCACTTTCCCTGGCTATAAGCACCGGAATCCCGGTGAACCCGTTGTTCACAAAAAAGGTTCTGGCCCTGGCGATCTTCTCCTCCAGGCCCTCGGGGACGTCCATGGGAGCGACTTCCTCCTCGGCCTCGATGCGCAGCACCTCCAGAAAGGGGTTCTTTTCCAGATTTTCAGCCGCCAGCACATGGGCCAACCGCTGCAGATCCTGCTCCCTGCTGTCTGTGGTCACAAAATGCCACCGCACCTGTTTGGGCAGGTTTACGGCCAGGTTGGCCATAACCTCGGAACAGTGGGAGCAGTGCAGGCTGAAAAAGAAGTACATCTCCGGCCCTTTCTTCCCTTCCTCGCCGCCCCAGGAATAAAAGGAACACTCCTCGACAGGAGGGGTTTTGGAAGAAAAATT
>JAWLGC010000041.1:0-19471 GCA_041685265.1 Desulfomicrobiaceae bacterium
GCCGGAGACGTGACCGGAGGCGTACAGCAGATCGTAACCGCAGTCAGCGAAGGAGCAACCGTGGCCATGACAGTCTTTGAGGATCTGATGAAGAAAAAGTGATATCCAATAATACTGAAATGTTATCGTAGAGACAAGGCATGCCTTGTCTCTACGTCTTTACGGCAGTCATCTCGAATGTAATCAAACGACCTGCAGACCTTCAGTCACCAGTCCTTGACCTTGCCCCGCAGCACCTTGGTTTTCCCCCGCTGCGTCTTGGTGTCCATCCGTTTCTGGCGGGCATTCTTTGACGGACGGGAGGGACGCCGCTTCTTGGGGGTATGCAGGACGGACCGGATCAGTTCCCCAAGACGGGCCAGGGCTTCTTCCTTGTTCTTCTCCTGGGTCCGATGCGACGCGGCCTTGATGACCACCACGCCTTCAGTGGTGATACGGGAGTCGGACCTGGCCAGAAGGCGTTCCCTGACCCAGTCGGGAAGAGAGGAGGCGGCAATATCAAACCGAAGATGAATGGCCGAAGCGACCTTGTTCACATTCTGCCCGCCCGGGCCCTGAGCACGGATGGCGGTCAGTTCGATTTCAGACAGTGGGATGCGGATGGAGTCGGTGATGATAAGCATGGTATCTCCTGTCACGATAATCCTTCAGCCCAGCCGGGAATATCCCTCCAGGCATCGCGCAGCCCCGCTTCCCGTTCCCGGTAATCGGGGAGCCGGTCGGCCACCTCGGCCCAGTAGGCATTGGAATGATTCAGGTTCAGCAGATGGCAGAGTTCATGGACGAAAAGATATTCCACCAGTTCAGGCTTTAAAAAAAGCAGCTTGGCGTTCAGGTTGATATTTCCCTTGCTGGAGCAGCTGCCCCACCGGGTTTTCTGAATCCTGACCTGAATCCGGTTATACTGCGGAAGGGAGTACGCCTCCCGCACGTTGTGCAGCCACCACGCGAAATTGATCTTCGCATTCTGCTTCAGCCAATGGGCATACAGGGGGGCAATCATCTCGTAGGAATCGTCCGGTCCCTCGATGCGCATATTGTAGTCGCCGTCGCAGCTGATGCGATATTCATCGCCGGGGCAGTGGATATGGGTAAAGGTCCACTCCTCGCGGACCGCAGGGAGTATGACTCTTTCAGGCAGGGTCCGGTCCGGCAGATGGGCCCCTTCTTCTGCAAGACGGCCAAGATGCTCATCAGCCCATTCCCGACGCGTTTCAAGGATGGCAGGAATGCGAGAAAGGTCAAACCCTCTGGGCACGACCACTTCAAGACCGTGATGAGGGCGGATACGCAGGCTGACCCGCTTGGCACGACCGCTCTCCTTGACGGTGTAGGGATGGGGAAATCTATTTTTCTTCATGGTAACGTAACTGTTCAGGTCAAAATTTTACTGATTCAACTGACTGAAATTAAGAGTAAAATTTGGATACCGGACGATGAATTTAAGAAATTTGAGAATGTAAGAAATTTCAGAAATTGAAAGAGCAGGCGCTAACGTCTTATAATCTGAAGTTACGCACGCCCTTCGTGATCTTTCAGCTGACACCAGGTTGCCGGCATAAAAGTCCCCCCTCCGAGGGGGGCCAGGGGGGTGTTCTCCAAGCACGGCAAAGCCATCGAAAAAAGGCAGGGGTCGCGTGGGGCCAGGCAAAAATGCACGTAGGTGCTCGTCTTGGAGCACACCCCCCTACCCCCCTCAAGGGGGGACTTCCTTGCTGGTATCTCAGCAACCAGCTGCAAAGTCCCCCGCAGTGCGTAACTTCAGTTATAATTTCTCAAATTTCTAATATTTGAAATTTCTAACTTTGTAAAAAGGATCTGAATAGTTACATGGTAACTTCAAAATCCAAAAGAGGTTTCATTGCAGGAGCAACAATTATGACTGTCTCTCCTTTTCTCGAACATATCGCCCTGCCGCTTCTCAAATCCCCCTCCCTACCTGGCGGGCCCATCCTGGACCTGGCCTGCGGAACGGGGCAGAATGGACTGTTTCTGGCCGAGCACGGATTCACTGTGGAACTTGTGGACAGGGATGCAGAGAAGGTCGAGAAAGCACGGCAGACCGCCGAGGCCCACGGCTGGCCTGTGACCGCCCGGATCGCGGACCTGGAATCAGGCCCGCCTGTCTCCTTTCCCCCCGAAAGCTATGCCGCGGTCATGGTCTTTCGATATCTGCACCGCCCCCTTTTTCCCATATTGCTCGGTTCAGTCAAGCCGGGCGGGCTGCTCATTTACGAGAGCTTCACCGAAGATCACGGGGACATCATCGGCAAGCCGTCCAATCCGAACTTCCTGCTGCGCCAAGGAGAACTGCCTACCCGGGTCCCGGGCTGGAAGGTGCTGCACTCTTTTGAAGGACGGCTCGAAAGACCTGAACGATACATGGCGAGGCTGATTGCCAGAAAACCGTAACTTCATAACCGCAATATTGACTTCCCCTGTCATATCCTCCAAAATACCCTGTTCCGGAATACCGGACCATATTTCACACGCACAGGAACACTCCGCCGGCCCCCAAAGCCGGTCGGTTTTCTTTTTTTGCCCGATACCACATTTCGGAGGTTTACGACCCCATGAGCGACTACAAATCGACCCTGAATCTGCCCAAGACAAAATTTCCCATGCGCGCCGGCCTGGTCAAAAGCGAACCCAAAATGCTCGATTTCTGGAAAGAGATCGACGTTTACGGGGCCATGACCGCATCCAACGAAGGCAGGGAACGCTATGTCCTGCACGACGGTCCTCCCTATGCCAACGGCCACATCCACATCGGGCACGCCCTGAACAAGATCTTGAAGGACATCATCGTCAAGCACCGCAACCTGTCCGGCCGCAAGGCGGAATACGTGCCGGGCTGGGACTGCCACGGCCTGCCCATCGAACTCAAGGTGGAGCAGCAGCTGGAAGGCAGAAAGGAAGACATGACCACCCTGGACATCCGCAAGCGGTGCCGGGAATACGCCCTCTCCTTTCTGGACGTCCAGCGCGACGAATTCAAGCGCCTCGGGGTGCTGGGCACATGGGACAACCCATACCTGACCATGACCCCCCAGTACGAAACCGGCACGGCCCGGGAGCTGGCCAACTTCATGGCCAACGGCCAGGTACAGCGCAACAAAAAGCCGATCTACTGGTGCGCCTCCTGCGAAACCGCCCTGGCCGAGGCGGAAGTGGAATACGCGGACCACTCCTCCCCGTCCATCTATGTCCGGTTCCCGCTGAACGACCCCAAACTGGCCGAAACGCTGCCCCAGGCCGATCCGGCCAGGACATTTATCGTCATCTGGACCACGACTCCATGGACCATTCCGGACAACATGGCTGTGGCCGTGCATCCGGATTTTGAATATGTCCTGGTTCGCACCGGCGATGAATTTCACATCCTGGCCAAGGAGCTGCTGACCGCCTGCGCGGAAAAATTCGGCTGGGCCGAATACGAAGAACTGGCCCTGCTGCCCGGTTCTGAACTGGTCGGACTCACGGCCGGCCACCCCTTTTACGAGCGGAGCGCCCCGGTGGTTCCGGCCGACTACGTCACGCTGGACAGCGGCACCGGGTGCGTACACACCGCGCCGGGCCACGGCCGGGAGGACTATGAAACCGGACTGCGCAACGGCCTGGAGATCTACTCCCCCCTGGATGATCAGGCACGCTTTCTGCCCAGTGTGGAATTCTTTGCCGGCAGGACCGTAACCGAGGCCAACCCCCTGGTTATCGACAAGCTGGCCGAAGTGGGCAACCTCCTGGCCCAGGAAAAAATCTCCCACTCCTATCCCCACTGCTGGCGGTGCAAGAAGCCGGTCATATTCCGGGCCACCACCCAGTGGTTCATCACCATGGAAGACAACGATCTGCGCAAGCGGGCCCTGAAAGCCATCAACGACGAGGTTCGTTGGGTGCCCTCCTGGGGCCGGGAACGGATCTACAGCATGATCGAAAACCGGCCGGATTGGTGCATCTCCCGCCAGCGCATGTGGGGCGTGCCCATCATCGCCCTGCTCTGCAGGGATTGCGGCCAGGCCTGGTTCGATCCCGAGTGGGTCCACTCCATCGTGGACAAGTTTGCCGACCACCCCACGGGCGCGGACTACTGGTTCGAGGCCTCCATGGACGAGATCGTGCCCGCCGGGCTGGCCTGCCCCCATTGCCAGGGCACGACGTGGGACAAGGAAGACGACATCCTGGATGTCTGGTTTGACTCCGGAACCAGCTTTGCCGCCGTGGTGGAAGGACGCGAGGAGTGCCGCTTTCCGGCCGACCTGTACCTGGAAGGAACCGACCAGCACCGTGGCTGGTTCCACTCTTCCCTGCTGGCTTCGGTGGGCACACGGGGCGTACCGCCCTACAAGGCCGTGCTCACCCACGGTTTTGTCCTGGACGGCAAGGGACGCAAGATGTCCAAGTCCATCGGCAACGTCATCGCGCCGCAGGAGGTCATCGAAAAGCACGGGGCGGACATTCTCCGGCTATGGGTCTCTTCGGAAAACTACCAGGACGACCTGCGCATCTCCGAAGAAATCCTGAAACGTTCCGTGGACGCCTACCGCAGAATCCGGAACACCTGCCGGTTCCTGCTCGGGACCCTGACCGATTTCGACCCGGCTGCCGACGCAGTCAAGCCGGCGGAGATGCTTCCCCTGGACAGGTACGCCATGGACCTCTTCCTCTCCCGGCACGATCGCATCCAGGTCGCATACGAGGAGTTCGAATTCCACAAGGTCTTCCACTCCCTGCACAACCTGTGTGTGACCGACCTGTCCGCTTTCTACCTGGACATCATCAAGGACCGGCTCTACGTGAACGGCCCGACCAGTCTCGAACGTCGTTCCGCCCAGACCGCCCTGTGGCAGATCCTGATGCTTCTGGTGCAGGACATGGCCCCGATTCTGAGCTTCACGGCCGAGGAGGTCTTCCAGCACCTGCCCGAACCCATGCGCGGCAATGCCCGGACCGTTTTCGCCACCCACTTCACACCGGCCACCCGGGAGCTGGTCTCGGGCGAAGAAAAGGAGCTCTGGGATCTGGTGGTTCAGGTCCGCAATGAAGTGACCAGAGCCATCGAACCGCTGCGCAAATCCAAGGAACTCGGGCACTCCCTGGACAGCCACGTGACCCTGTACTGCAGCGAGGACCTGCTGGACGACCTGAACAAAATCGACACGCTGCGGGACATCTTCATCGTCTCCAAAATCTCCCTGGCCCCCATGGACAAGGCCCCTGAGACCGCCCTGGACTGCGAGACCATGGACACCCTGCGCATCGAAGTGGGCAGGGCTCCGGGCACCAAATGCTCCCGGTGCTGGGTCTACTCCGAGGAACTGGGCACCAGTCCGGCTCATCCTGAAGCCTGTCCCCGGTGCACCAGAGTGCTTGAAGAGTACCACCCATAAGCTCCCCCGGAGCCGATCGTCATGAAAAGGGGCAGCCTGTATGGCTGCCCCTTTTTATTTTCCTCATGAGCACACGTCGGATCGTCTGATATCAGCCTTGCAGGCCTCACCTGCCCGATCTCTCCCCTTCCACCCCTTGCATCCCACCCCCAAACCAAGTACCTGTTCACCCCAACGAAACCAACCGACAACCCCCTGAACATCCATGACGCAAAAATACAAGATCGTATCCACTCTGGCCCTGATCGTGTTCGTTCTGGATCAGGCCACCAAGGTCTGGGTCCAGAGCACCATCGAACTGTGGTCCGGGTACCAGGTCATCCCGGGATTTTTCAACATGGTCCATGTCCTGAACAAGGGCGCTGCCTTCGGGTTCCTGAATCGGGCCGACATGCACTGGCAGACCTACTTCTTCATCGCGGTCTCGGCCCTGGCCATCGTCCTCATCTGGCACCTGGTACGCACCGTGCACCGCAAAGATCCGGTCCTGTTCACCGGCCTGGGGTTGATCCTCGGCGGAGCCGTGGGAAACATGATCGACCGCATCCGTATCGGGCAGGTCATCGACTTTATCGATTTCCATGTCGCAGGCCACCACTGGCCGGCCTTTAACGTGGCCGACATCGCCATCACCGTGGGTGCGTTCTGCCTTCTTGTCTCCTTTTACCAGCGCAAAAACAATGCATCCGATTCTTTTTGAGTACGGCCCCATCACAGTCTACGCCTACGGGTTGTTCATTGCGACCGCATTCCTGGCCGGTCTCGGATGGTCCGCACGCGAAGCTCGTCAAGCCGATCTGAACCATGCCCTGATTCAGGATCTCGGTTTTCTGGTCATCATCTCGGCCGTCATCGGAGCCCGACTGCTCTACGTACTGATCAATCCGACCTATTTTCTGGCCCATCCAGGCGAGGCTGTTCTGTTCTGGAACGGAGGGCTGGTCTTCCAGGGCGGATTCCTCGCCGCCGTGGGTGCCGGGTGGTGGTTTCTACGCCACCACAACCAGCAGGTTCTCCCCTGGATCGATGTTCTGGCTCCGGGCCTGGCCCTGGGCCAGGCCATCGGTCGCATCGGGTGTTTCATGGCCGGATGCTGTTACGGCCGGTCGTGCGAACTCCCCTGGGCCGTGACTTTTACGGACATCAACTCCCTGGCGCCGGTGCATACCCCGTTGCATCCGACCCAACTGTACCACTCCCTGGCCGGACTGCTGACCTTTCTGATTTTGATCTCCCTGGGCAGACGACTCCCTCACCCCGGAAACCGGGCCGGGCTGTTCCTGATCCTGTATGCCGCAGCACGAATCACCATTGAATTCTTCCGTTCCGATTACCGAGGCCATTTCGGGCCGATCACCGTGACCCAGATCATCGCCTTTTGCGTGCTCATGCTCGGGGTCTGGTTGTTCAGACTCAAAAAGACAACATAGACAAGAAACGGTCTCAGGTTTTATGTTTTAGATTTTAGGCAAGAGTCGATGCCGAGCCTGCATTACCATCATCATCTGTGGGGGGCGGGGGAATGTTTCTTGCTTAAAACCTAAAACATAACACCTAAAACCAATAAGGACTTTTTATGTTCGATACCATCTCGCAGATTCCTCCGGAAAAGCTTCCGGTTCTGATCGCCCTGCTGGTTTTGCCCATTGTTCCCAATCTGTGGGCAATATGGCACGTCTTCAAAAGCGACTTTTCCTCCCCGCAGGAAAAAATGGCCTGGATCGGAGGAGCCGTATTTCTGCCGGTCCTTGGTGGAGTGGCGTATTTCCTGTTCGGCCGCAAGCGCGTTGTCCGGGAATAAAACCGGAAGCCCCTGATGTTCTTTTTCGGACTCCGGCTGGAAAATCCGTACCTCTTCAGGGCAACATGCTGCCAATGCAACAGTCCGGTTACCGTATCCTCATACTACCCAAACCTTTTCCCTGGTAAAGGCTTCCACATGAAAAAATGCATTTTTCTCCTTGCCGTTTCGGTACTCTGTTCCGGCTGCATCACCCAGCAGGACTGGGATTCCATGCAGAACCGGGTCTACTCCCAGCAGCAGGAAACCCGGGCCCAGCAGGAAAAAATCAAACAGCTCGAAGAAGAGCTGAGCCGGACCAGCGGTCAACTCCAGCAGGAGATCTCCAAATCCGGAACCCCACTGCGGACCACCCAGGCCAACCTCTGGGCCGAAGTCGAATCCCAGCGGGTACGATTGGCCACATTACAGGGCCAGATGGACGAACTCCTCAAATCCGGACAGGACAGCTCCCTCTCCTCGGAAAAGATGACCGCAGACATCTCGGATCTCATGACCCGCATGGAAAGGGTGGAAAACGAGCTGCAGACAACGGTCAGCCAGCTAGGCGTGGACCTGAGCGAAGCGGTGGGACAGGAAAAAACACAATCGGCCACCCCGTCCGCCTCTGCGCCGGCCCCTCCGCGGGACACCGGAGGCGCCCTGTACAAGCGGGCTCTGGAAACGTTCTACGCCAAAAAATACGCCGAAGCACAGTCCATGTGGGCCGAATTTATCAAGCTCAACCCCAAGGACCCTCTGGTTCCCAACGCCTTGTTCTGGCAGGGAGAGGCCCACTACCAGCAGCAGGACTATCCCAGGGCCGTGCTGTCCTACCAGGAAGTGATCAGCAGGTTCCCCAAAAGCGGCAAGTACCGCCCGTCACTGCTCAAACAGGGTATTTCCTTCCATAAAATGGACAAAAAGCAGGCCGGAAATCTTGTCCTGAAGACACTGATTGACAAATTCCCCGCATCTCCCGAAGCGAGAAGGGCCAAAACCTTTCTGGATTAAAGACAAATTCTGGAATTTCAAAAAAATTAGAACAGGCGGAAACCACAATGACCGAGAACACGAACAACACCTACAGCAGGATCGTATCCCTCTCCTTTCCTCCAGCCACCTCCGGTCTGCCCATGATGTACAACCTGGCCAAACTGTTCGACCTGACCTTCAATATTTTGAAGGCTCAGATCAATCCGCGCCAGGAAGGGCACATGATCCTTGAACTGTCCGGTTCCCGCGAGGCGTACCAGAAGGGGATCACCTACCTGCAGGAACACAACATCAAGATCACTCCGGTGGCGCATCAAATTTCCCGCAATGAAGAATCCTGCATGCACTGCGGCGTGTGCACGGCCATGTGTCCTGCCCGGGCCCTGTATCTGGACCTGGAAACCCGGGAAGTCATTTTCGATCCCGAACGGTGCACTGCCTGTGGCATCTGTACAACCATCTGCCCGGTACACGCCATGCATGTGGAAGTGGATGATGAGGACTTCTGAAAAAACGGACGCCGAATGGATCCGTCTCGCCCGGCTGTACCTTGAGGCGGCCGGAGGACGATACCTGCCCGGCATGGTCCACAACGCCAACAACGCGTGCCAAATCATTGCCATGGCCACGGAGTTGTTACGGGTCGGCAACGGCACGAACCTGTGCACCAAACTGGATAAGATCGCCGGCGCCGATTCCGAGCTGCAGGTCCTTTTCGGCACGGTCGAAAGCAGGACTCTGTTACTGAGCAGCACCACGCAACAGGTGCACATTCCGGACGTGGTGCGCTGCGAACTCGATTTTTTTCAAAACTGCCTTTTTTTCAAGCACAACGTGCGCACAACAGTCAGCACGCCCGATACTCTCCCCCCGGTGGCCCTCCCTCCCATGGCTCTGGTCTACTGTTTCGAGGCCGGCCTGGCCAACGCCGTGGAGGCGTGCGAATCGGCCGGAAGCGCCGGCGTATCGGAACTGAACGTGACCCTTGCCGGGACGCAGGATGCCGCACGTATCTCCGTGATGTCTCCGACAACCCTGCCACCTGGTATGGACCCCTTTTCGCCCAAGGCGACCAGCAAGCCGGACCGGACCGGCATGGGGCTGACCATCGCCCGCAATCTGTGCGCCGGACTCGGTTGGACCGTCTCCCTGACCGGAGGCGAAACGTCGACCACCTACATCCTGGACATTCCGTTCCGGGAATGCGCATTCTCAACCATTGAACAAGGATAACACATGCCGGAACTTCATGATATTTCTCTCTACCGTTTCAGCCAGACCGTCAGCGCCCTGGACCAGCTCTTTGAGCAGGACCCGGAGCTGTACGAAGACCTTGTCGGGGAGATCTGCTCGGATTTCCGCCTGGCCCGGGAATACGTACTTGCCATCCAGCAGATGTCCGAGGAAGGCGCGGACAGATCGACCCTGCAGCAGGTCGACCTGCACCTGAAGCACATCCTGGCCACCTGGATCCTGGCCAGAGAAGTGCCCATCCCCCTTGCTGACGGCAGCTTCATGCACTGATGTCAGCTGACGCCCTTCCCGACACCGTTCTCACCTTTCTGGCCTTCATGGACATCCAAAAAGGTGCTTCGCCCGGCACCGTGGCTGCGTACACACGGGATCTCGGTCAATTCGAGACATTTCTGCTTTCCAGAAAAACATCCCTGGCCGCCCCGGACACCGTGACCCGGCACCATATCATGGGATTCATGGCCGACCTGCACCGTCGCGGCCTGAGCAAGGCATCGGTGGCCCGCAAGCTGTCCGCGGCTCGCTCTTTTTTCAATTTCGCCCTGCGCCGCAAACTGGTCACCGCTTCACCCTGCGACTCGGTGTCCAACCCCAAACAGAGCCGCAAACACCCCCGGGTGCTCAATATGGATCAGGCCCTGGCCCTGATGGAGGTTTCGGTGGACCGGGACCCCAAGGGGCTGCGGGATATGGCCCTGGCCGAACTTTTGTACGGTTCGGGGCTACGCATCAGCGAGGCCCTGGGGCTTGATTTCACGGATATCGATCTCGGAGAGGGGACGGTACGAGTGATGGGGAAAGGGAGGAAGGAACGCATGGTCCCCATGAGCGGAGAGGGACAGAAACGGCTGCTCGACTACCTGGATCAGCGCCACGCCTTTACTCCCGCTCCCGGGGAGCGGGCCCTGTTTCTGGGCGCCCGGGGAAAGCGGCTGCACCGTCGTCAGGCCGCCCGCATCGTGGACCGGCTGGCCACAGCCGCGGATCTGCCCCAGCACATCTCCCCCCACGCCCTGCGCCACAGCTTTGCCACCCACATGCTCCAGGCCGGGGCGGACCTGCGCTCGGTTCAGGAACTTCTGGGCCACTCACGCCTCTCCACCACCCAGCGATACACCCACCTGGACATGAAGCGGGTCTTCGAAGTCTATGATACGGCCCATCCGCTGGCCAAAAAGAAACAATAGTGTAACTGTTCAGGTCAAAATTTTACTGATTCAATAGCTTAAAATTCAAAGCAAAATTTGAATACCGGACGATACATTTAAGAAATTTGAGAATTTAAGAAATTTCAGAAATTGGAAGAGCAGGCGCTAACGTCTTATAATTTCTCAAATTTATAAAATTTCTTAAATTTGAAATTTCTAATTTTGTAAAAAGGACCTGAATAGTTACACAATAGGGAACACCCGGGCTCATATCCGACACCCCGCCTCGACCTCATAAATCATTCCCGGCAGCTGCCGGACCGCTCCCTTCAGCTCCAGCATCAAAAGGACCTGACTCAACCGGGGAGAATCCCAGTCCATGGCGATCCCCAGACTTTCCATCTGCTGTTTTCCCGCAGACACCAGATGCGTGAAAACCCGATGTTCTTCATCGGTCAACGTAAGGCCGGCCGGCTTGTCCCTGGCCGGCTTGTTCTCGACCTGAACGGTTTTCGTTCCGCACAATGCGGGATAGCGCTTCTGCAGAAGGGGAGCCAGCTCGACAAGAATATCCTCCACCCCGCGCACCAGGGTCGCCCCGTCCCGAACCAGCTGATGGCTTCCCTCAAACCCCGGCCCGTCCACGGGGCCGGGAACCACGAAGACCTCCCTGCCCTGTTCCATGGCCAGCCGAGCCGTGATCAGGGTGCCGCTCCTGATTGCGGCCTGAACCACGACCACGCCGAGGGACAACCCGCTGATGATCCGATTTCGGTGCGGGAAATTAGGGCCGTCGGGCTGGGTACCGGGAGGAAACTCGGTAAGCACCAGACCGAATTCGGACATCCGCTCCCAGAGATCCCGGTTTCTGGCCGGATAAATCAGGTCAAGCCCGGTCCCCAGGACGGCCACGGATCTTCCCGGTTCCTCGATGCCTCCAAGATGGGCGTATCTGTCGATCCCGTCGGCCAGACCCGAAACCACGGTAATGCCGGCCCGGGCCAGTTCACGTCCGAGCAACCGGGCCACCTCGGTACTGTAACGGGTGCACCGCCTGGCCCCGACCACGGCCACCCCGGGATTCATAAGCAGGGAAAGATCACCGTGGGCGTACAGGTACAGCGGTGGATCAGGGATATTTCGCAGCGCCTCGGGAAAGCGCGAATCCGAAAGGCAGATCACCCGCATGCCCTTCTCCCGGCACTGCTGCAGCTCCCTTTCTGCAGCCGCTTCCCATTTCCCGGACAAAAACCGTTTGACCTGGCCTTTCCCGGCCACCCCGCGCATGTGCCACATCTGCACGTCGGCCACGGCCCCGGCTGCCGTACCGTATGACGACACTATCTCCCGCCATGTTTTCGGTCCGATTCCGCGGGTGTGCTTGAGGGCCAGACAGGCCCGAAATTCCTCGAGGTTCAAGGTCTCCTCCGGGATACAATACGGTTTTCTCTCATGGCCCCATCCTTGCTTCAGGTACAAATTTGAGGCAAATACATGCTTTCTATTTGATTGTCATTCCCGATATGGGAATCCGGACTTCCGGCGGAGAGAACGTATGCAGTTCCGTACCTCATAATCCCGACCGGACCCGGCATCCGGCTTTCCCGAATTTTATACCTGTTTTTATTCATCACGTGTATAAGGAGGCGTTTCGATGCAGTTCCAGATCTCCCTGGCGGGAGCCGGTTTTCTGACTTTACTGACCCTTTTTCTGGCCCCGTTATGGGGAGGACCTATCATCGCTTTTGTCAGCGAGATCATGGCCAGAATGTACAAGAAGACTTTCATGGACAAATTCGCGCTGCAGATGACCCGACTCGGGCTTCTGAGCATGGCCATATTCTGGGTTGCCGCGGCCACTCTGGCAGTACTGACCTGGCAGCAGAATCCCGTGATCCGGGAGTGGGCCGTGAGCCGGGCACCATATCTGGCCGCCGTCATCGGCACAGGCCTGACCGGAACCCTGTTGTTCATCGCCTATTTTCTGAGCTGGAAGAATCTGAAAAAGAAAAAATCGGTCCATTTGACCCTGGTAATCCTGGCCATAGGGTGTCTGAAGCTCCTCTTCTGGGGACCGACGATTCTGGGTAGACTTCAGTTCACATCCGCCTGGAATTCCCCGCTGAGCGGACTTCCGGTTGCAGCCTCCCCCCTGTGGCCCCTGACCATCCTCTGGATTCCCCTGTCCGTGACCCTGACCGCGGTACTGGGGCTGATCTACCTGGTCATTCGACGCAATGTAGACGACTTCGGCCGGGACTACTACAAATTCACGGCAGCATTCTGCGCCAGATGGTGCCTTTTCCCCTCGTTTCTGGTGCTTCCGATCCTGGGCTGGCTGATCCTGTCCTTTCTGCCGGTCCTGGATGTGAACAATCCGGTGATTCTTTTTCCCGGAACCCTGACCGGGGCAAGCCTGCTGCTGATCATAGTCAACTGCCTGGTCATCTCCCACAGCGCAACCCCCATGCGTCACAAGGCCAGCATGTTCTTTGCAGTTCTTTTGAGCGCAGTATTCGTTCTCAGCTCGATTTATATCCTGGGTGAAGGATTTTCCGGTATCGAGGGGGCTCTCATCTCCGGCACGGATCTCAAGGACTGGATCGAACTCGGTTTACAGGGATTTCGGCAACTGCAATAATGCTCTGCTTCACTGAGAAGCGATCAAGGAACGGCCATGAAAAAAATTCTGTTTCTGCTCATGATCGCCGCGCTGGCCGGCGGAGCGTGGTGGTGGCAAACTTCCCGCGCCCCTGAACCCACCCGGGTCATCGCCCGAGCTGAAGTCTCCACCGGCACCGTACGCCAGGTGTTGCAGCAGACCGGGATCGTCAAATCCCAGGTCGGAGCCATCGTCAAAATCGGTGCCCGGGCCACTGGAACCATCGACAATATGCTGGTCAAAGTCGGGGACCGGGTGGAAAAAGGGCAGGTGGTGGCCGTTATCGACAGCCGGGAACTGACCTCCCGGCTGACTGAAGCCAGGGCCCAGCTCGACGTGGCCAAAGCGGAATCAGCCAGAATCGGACGCGTATTTCCTCTGCGCATCGCTGAGGCCAGGGCCCAGCTCGAACTGACCCGGGCCCTGGCCTCCTACAGGACAACCACCCTGACCCGAAAACAGAACCTGGCAGCTCAAAAAGTCATCTCCAGAGATGAACTCGAAGACGCGGCGCAGCAGGCCGACGTGGAGAACAGCCGGGTTACGGCCCGGCAGGCCACTCTGGAGCGGGAAAAGCAGGAATTCGCCCAGGAGTTGCGCAAGGCAGAGGCATCAGAGGCCAGAGCAGAGGCAGCGGTGCATACCCTTGAAACCCAGATCTCCTACACCCGCATCATTTCTCCCCTGACCGGCGTTGTCAGCCAGGTCGCCGCCCAGGAGGGGGAAACCATCGTGGCCGGACTTCAGGTAGCCAACCTGATCACGGTCCTTGATCCGAGCCGCCTTGAAATGTGGATCTATGTGGACGAAACCGACATCGGCCAGGTGCGCACCAACCAGCCAGTGGAATACACCGTGGACGCCTACCCGGACCGGACCTTCAAAGGGCAGATAGCCACAGTCTACCCGGAGCCGGAAATCCGGGACAACATCGTCTATTACCGGGCCCTTGTTACTGTTTCCGCGCAACAGGCCGCACTGCTTCGCCCGGAAATGACCACCCAGGTAAAGATTATCACCGCCCGCAAAGACAACGTGCTTGTCCTGCCCAACTCCGCCCTGAAGTGGGTCGACGGTAAACAGGTCGTATTTGTCGTTACGGAAAATGAGACCGTTCGGGAAGCCTCCCCCGAACTTGGCCTGACCGGTGTGGACACCAGCGAAATCCTCTCCGGTATCCCCAAGGGCGCCAGCGTCGCCACACAGATCGTCCTGCCCGGCAAAAGGGGCCCTGAGGGAGAACGGTGATGACCGCTTCGCTTCTCTCCCTGACCGACATCACCCGGACCTTTCTCCAGGGCGACCAGCGTATCGAGGTACTCAAGAGCATCTCCCTGGATATCCGGGCCGGAGAATTTCTGGCCCTGCTCGGCACCTCCGGATCGGGTAAGTCGACCCTGATGCATATCCTGGGGCTCCTGGACCGCCCTTCTGCGGGGACATTCCTCCTGAATGGCCGGGACGTCTCCGACATGGACGATGACGGCTTGAGCGAACTGCGCAACAGGACCATCGGATTTATCTTCCAGAGCTTCTATCTCATCCCCTATGCCTCGGCCCTGGACAACGTTCTCCTGCCGGGTCTGTACAGCCCCACCTCCACCGCGAAACTGCGAAAACGCGCTCAGGACCTGCTCTCCCTCGTGGGCCTTGGCGACCGCATGCATTTCAAGCCCAGCCAGCTTTCCGGTGGCCAGCAACAACGGGTGGCCATCGCCCGGGCCCTGATCAACGACCCGGACATTCTTCTGGCCGACGAACCCACGGGCCAGCTCGACTCGGCCACCAGCACGGAAATCATGACCCTCATGGCCGACATCAACACCCAGGGCAAAACCGTGATTCTGGTCACCCACGACGAGTCCACGGCAGCAGTGGCAAAGCGGAAAATTTACATGGAAGACGGACGGATAGGCGAGGGGGGACAGGAAACAGGGCCGCCCCTCCCCTCTTCCTTACCCCTTACCCCTTAACCCTTACCCCTTACCCCTTAACCCTTAAAACTTACCCCTTAAAACCTCCCCCCCATGCTTCAACTCATGCGCATTGCCGTTATGGCCCACCACGCCCTTATGGCCTACAAGCTCAGATCCCTGTTCGTGATCTGCGGCGTGGGGCTGGGTATCGCCTCGCTGACCATCATCGTGGCCTCGGTGGATGGGGCCAATCGCAAGGCGCTGGAGATCGTAGAGTTTTTCGGGCCGGACGCGGCCTTTGTGCTGGGCGGGAACATCACCACGCGAGCTGTGGGGCAACGGACCCTGACCCTGTCCTACGATGATGCCGAACGTATCCGACAATCCCTGCCCGGGGCATACCTGGTGGTCCCCATGCGGGCCAAAAGAAACCTGACCGTACGCGGCAATGGAGGCAGCATGCAGCTGCCCGTGGTGGTCGGAGCCACGGCCCGGTATGCCGAGGTCTGGAACTGGCCTCTGGCCGAGGGCACCGATCTGACCGAAAAACAGGTGGCCCGGGGAGCCAAGGTCTGTCTCATTGGAGACACCCCGGCAAGAGAGCTGTTCGGCACGAAGAGCCCGGTGGGCAAAACCGTTCTGCTGGATTCCCTGCCCGTGCAGATCGTGGGCAGACTGGCCTACCGCGGTTTCTCCGGCGGGGGCGGCTCCATCGATGAGCGGATCATCATGCCCATCACCACGCTGACCCAACGGTTCAACATGGACCGAAAATACTTCCGGGCCCTGCGGGTCAAATTCCACGAGCCGCAATACATGGACGCGCACAGCGAGAACCTGCGCTCCCTGCTCCGTCACCTGCACGGCCTTGAAGAAGGCGAAGAGGACGACTTCTCCATCCTCACCGCCGACGAGATCCTCAAGTTCCTGGCCATGTTCAAGGGCGGATTGGTGGTTTTTCTGGGCATCACCGCGGCGGTGTCCATCGTGGTCGGAGGATTCGTACTGGCCAATCTGTTCTACCTGAGCGTATCCGAGCGAAAGTTTGAGATCGGCCTGAAAAAAGCCATGGGCGCCAAGAAATGGACCATCCTGGCCCAGTTTCTGATAGAGGCCCTGCTCCTGACCGTGGCCGGGGCGGCTCTGGGCATGGGCCTTGGGATGGGGTTCGGACAACTTCTGGAACGGCTGGAGATCCTGGAGATCGTGTTTTCCTGGAAGGTCTTTTTTCTGTCCCTGGGGGCGGCGGCCCTTATCGGCCTGGTCTTCGGCCTGAAACCCGCCCGTCAGGCTGCTGAAATGGACGCTATAGAAGCGCTCAAGGGGTAGAGGGTATATGCTCAGTCTTAAAATAGCCCTGGCCTCCCTGACCGCCCACAAACTCCGTACCATCCTGGCTATGCTCGGAGTCTTTCTCGGCGCCCTGGCTCTAACAGGGGTGCAGCATATCTCCAAAGCGATGCTCATCAAGGCGGAACAGGAAACGGCCAAGCTGGGCACCAATCTGTTCGTGGCTCGGACCGGACAGGTCTCCTTTCGCCGCTCGGGGTCGTCCCGGACCCGCAACGAGGCCCGAACATTCACGATTCGGGACGCTCTGGCTCTTACACGCGGTCTTCCCGAAGCCAGGGCCGGCACCCCATTTGTCACCGCCACCATGCCCATTCGGGCCAGGGGACTGAAAACCACCTGCCAGCTGGTAGCGGCCTACCCTTCCTATGCCCGCATCCGCAACGCGACCCCGGAATTCGGCAGATTTTTCAATGCTGAGGAACTCGACTCCCGGGCCAAGGTGTGCGTCCTCGGAAAAACCATTGCCGAGCGGCTGTTCGGCACCTCCGAGCAGGCCATCGGAAACAATGTCCTCTTTTATCGGGCAGCCCTGCAGGTGGTGGGGGTTATCGAAGAGAAAGGCGCCGACCTGAACAACACGGACCAGGACGAACAGGTCTTCGTACCGCTCACCACCTACATGCGGCGCATGGCCAATCAGGACTGGATCACCGGCGTGTACATCGAACTGGCAACAACAGACAACCTGGAACGGACCAAGACCGCGGCTACGGCCATTCTCCGCCAGCGGCACCGGATCACCGAAGGCGAACAGGATGACTTTTCCGTGCTCACGGCCAAGGATACCATGCAGCTCCAGCAACAGGCCCTGGACCTGGTCAACACTCTGGGGTTGATCAGCTCCTCCCTCTCCTTTGCCGTGGGGGGGCTGGGCATCCTGTCCATCATGGTCCTGCTGGTTCGCACCCGGCGCACCGAGATCGGCATCCGCCGGGCCGTGGGGGCCAAACGGAGCCACATCGTACGCCAGTTCGTCCTTGAGGCGGGTGTCATGGCGGTCACCGGCGGCACCCTGGGGGTGGCCGCAGGCGCGGGTCTGCTGACCCTGGTGTACACCTTCGGAAAAATGCCTTTTGTGTACGACCCGGCTCTGATTCTGGGACCTCTGCTGGGTTCGGCCTTACTGGGGCTTGCTGCCGGGGCCTATCCGGCCTGGATGGCGGCCCGGGTGGAGGTGCTGGAGGTGTTGAAGGTATGAATCGCAACAGAAAAGCTGCAGGTAACATCATGTCCAAAAAAAATCTGATCTGGATCGGCGGAATCGTAGGAGTGCTGACCATGGGTGGTCTGCGCTTTATCGGCAAGCACTTCGGCTTTACCGCCCTGCTGGTGGGAATGACCCTGGTGGCCCTGGGACTGGCCTGGGTGGTGATCAAATACGTGTTTCCCAAATGGGAATAATCGGCTCAACGCCGATTATCTTTTGCATAAAAGACCTTCCCGACCCGCCCGATATGATCCAGCAAAGCCTTGTTGTCGATATGGGCAAATATGGAAAGATCGACTATATATGGAAGAAGAAGGTCATCGATTTCCAGACTGATCCTGCTCATCAACCTCAAGTCGAGCCCGGTTCCTTTCATGGTCAAATCGATATCTGACCCGGGCCGGTAATTTCCCTTGGCCCGTGAACCATACAAAATAACTTCATGGACTTCCGGATATTTTGAAAAAACACCATTGATGCAATCAATAGTCCCGGTCTTCAACCCGAAGCGCTCCTCCTTATTTTGCTTACCAGACATCAGGAGCCCGAAACCCGGTTTTCCAATTTTTCCCGCAACCGCACAAATAACTGATAATACTGCTCCGTCACTGCGTGACAGATTTCCTGCGCCGTATCCTCATTGTAAGTATGCGACGTCTTATTACGACTCGCCAACATCTCCATCCAGGTATGGCCGTCCTCGATCAGGCCGAGTTCAAAAGCCTTGCGCGTGGCGTCCCTGGAACCGTAAATATCGGTCTGGCCCTGGTACGTCAGAAAATCCTTCAGCGTGTTCCAGGCCAGTTCATAGGTGTACTCAAAGGCCTTGATCAATCCCTGCTCCTCGAGTTCGGTCAGATCGCCCTTGTCGATGAACTTCTGGAGCTGCGCAAGGGCCTTTTTGTAGTTCGCAAACCGTTGCTCCCAACGGATATCCTGCATTTCCATCGACATGGCGATCCTCCCGAATCAAAACAGGTTATACCATCTTCACTTTATATTGACCCCGCAGACCAGCCGCACCGTACCCTTGGAACCCGTTCTTTCTCTCTCCTCCCCTGGATTCCAGCGTTCGCTGGAATGACAGCTTTGACCAGGGACGTTGCTAAAAATGTCATCCCTGCGAACGCAGGGATCCAGGGAAGGGAGAAGCGTTGAAGGAGGCGAAAGGGATGAAGGTCAAAACAAAGTAGGAATGGTATTACTCAAAAGCCTTCCCACAGGAAAACGCATCTCCCACCAGCTCACCTACCCGGTGGTACCCCCGCCGGCCGGGAGCAAACACCACGGGATCGACCTTGAGGATATCCGGCACCCCCTTCTCGTCCAGCACGGACTCGTCGGCCTTGATGTCCACGATCTCGCCCACGAACTGGGTGTGCACGCCGAGTTCGACGGTATTAACCACTTTGCATTCAAAAATAAGCGGAAACTCGCCGACATAGGGTGCATCCACAACTTCGCTGGCCACAGGGGTCAGACCGGTGGCCGCAAACTTATCCGTATTCTTTCCTGAAACAATGCCGAAATAGTCGGCTTCCTTCACATACTGCACCGAGGGAATGCTCACGGTATACGCGCCCCGGGCCATGATATTCTCATAGGAATACCGCTGCTTCTGCAGGGAGATGGTCAGGCAGGCCGGCTTGGAGCAGCAGATGCCTCCCCAGCCGATGGTGGCCACGTTGGGTTTGCCCTCCGCGTCATAGGAGCCCACGATCCAGGCAGGTGCGGGCTGGGCCAGAGGACTGGAACCGAGTGATTT
>JAWLGC010000042.1:0-14484 GCA_041685265.1 Desulfomicrobiaceae bacterium
CCCTTCTGGACCATCATGGTCCCGAAATAGGTCTCATCAACCATGGTATCCCGGGCCACCTCGACGGAAATCCCTTTCTTCTTGCGCATTTCCATAAATGAATCCACATATTCGTCGAACAGGGGACTCTTATCCGGCTGGACAATGTTGGCCCCGGACAAATTCAGGCCCAGTTCCGAAGCCATCTTATGGACCGTGTCCTCATTGCCGAGCAGGGTGACATCGACGACCCCACGACGCATGAGAATTTCAGAAGCCCTGAGGATACGGTCACACACTCCTTCGGGAAGGACGATGTGCTGCTTCCGGGCCTTGGCCTTTTCAATCAGGCTGTACTCGAACATCTGAGGAGTAATCTTGCTGGAGCGTCGCGTGGCCAGACGATCCCGAAGTTCATCGGTATCCACACTGGACTCGAAAACCCCGAGGGCCGAAGCGATTTTTTTCTGGTTGTCCGGATCGATCTTTCCGTACAGGTTGTTCAAGGTCCGGGTTGTCGGGTAGGTGGCATCCTTGACCAGCAGTACGGGAACCGGAACACCGGTCCATCCTTCGATGAGCCGGGAAACACTCTTGGACGGGGCAATTCCCCCGGTCAGCAGCACACCGGCAATGTCCGGGTAGGAAGAGGACAGCCGGGACGCCAGGCTGGCCAGAATGATGTCGTCACGATCCCCGGGAGCAACAATCAGGCTTCCCTTGGCAATATAGTTGAGGAAATTGCCGATCTGCATGGCAGCAATCACATAATCGTCCACCTGGGCTTCAAGGCGATCCTTGCCGTACAACACCTGGGCGTCCAGCCAGTTCATCACGTCCGCCACAGTGGGACGACCGAGATTGTCGTCTTCGGGAATCACGTACACCAGCGGCTTGGGCTCGGTATGAAACCGGTCTTTGAGGGTTTCAATCATCCCCTGGACATTCTCGACCTCGACCCGATTGATGATGCAGCCCAACACGTCAACACCCTTTTCTTCAAAGGATTCGATGGTCAACTGCGTTGTCCCGACGATTTCTTCAGACCCTTTCTGACTGGCGTTGGAAACAATCAGGACCGGCGCACCGAGATTCGCGGCGATGTCGGCGTTGATATCGAATTCAAAGGCCGGACTGCCGCCCTCAAAATCCGTTCCTTCGCAGAGGATGAAATCGCACTTGGCTTCCAGCGCCTTGTACTTCTTAAAAATATTCTCCATCAGGATGGAGCTCTGCCCGTTGTTGACCAACTCCCGGGCCTCTTCGATGGTATAGGCGTAGGTCTCGTCATACCTGATCCCGAGATAGAACTGGGACAATACCAGGTTGATGTCGTGATCCCGTCTTTCATCCGGAGTCGTGTTGATGATCGGCCTGAAAAAGCCGACTTTTCGGATATCCCGCAGCAGAAGCTGCATGACTCCGAGAACGACTGCGGATTTTCCGCTTCTGCTCTCGGTCGCTGTGATGTACAAATTTTTAGCCATAGTCTTTTCCTTCATGGGCTGGGTTCAAGTGAGAAAGCACTCACTTTGCAACAAAAGCACGCTGCCACCTGAAAAAACGATCTTCACCTCTTGAGATCTCATCTCAAGGCTATAGGCGATGAGCCGTATCAAAAAAAAGAGACAAAGTCTCCCTGTTGAAACCTTGTCGTTTTTCGAAATGCACTTATCTGACCGAAATCTCTTTGTTCAAACAACCAAACTTCGAAAAAAAACAAAATCTCTTCGTCCCTGTATTCCACAAAAACCGGCCAGGCAGAAGCTGCCCGGCCGGTAAAATCAACGCTACAGAGTTTCCGCATAAATCTCGATGGGATGCTTGATAGCGATCTTGTCGTGATTCTGGGAAAGCATATCCGTAATCTGATGCATGCAGGCGGGACAGCCTGCAGTCACAACCTGGGCACCCGAGGCAACAATATTGTCACGCTTGTGTTGCCCGATGGTTTTGGACATGTCGTAGTGGTTCAGATTGAAGGTACCGCCCATTCCACAGCACTTGTCCGCCTCGTTCATCTCAACGAACTCATATGCGGGATTGCTTTTCAGCAGTTCCCGGGGCTGAGCCGCAACACCGAGGGATTTCTTGAGATGGCACGGATCGTGGTATGTAACCTTCTGGCCGCCGGTCGGGGCTTCTTCCGGAGCCTTGTAGCCGAGCACGTCAACCACGAACTGGTTCACATCCATGGTCTTGTCCGCGATGTCCTTGATCTTCGCCTTGACATCCGCCGGATAGTCATCGCCCATCATTTCCCAGAGTTCCTTGATGGTCGAGGTGCAGGAAGCACAGGCAGTGATGAAGTAGTCGTAACTGCCGCCCTCGAAGGCCTTCAGGTTGATGGCCACCAGTTTGTGGTAGGAGTCAAGATCACCGGAAGCCAGGGACGGAATCCCGCAGCAGGCCTGCTTTTCGGGCATAAACACGCCGACACCGTGGTGCTTGAGCACCTTGAAGGTGGCATCTGCAATCCGAGGGTACATCTTGTCAAGCAGACAGCCCGGGAAAAAGGCGACTCGCAGCCCGCTTTTTCCAGCCGGGGTATCCATGGACTTGACCATGCTGTGCAGAGACTTTTTGGCAAGAGGCATGAAATGCCGATCACCGATGATGGGCGACATCAGCTTGGAGCAGGATGTTCCGATCAGGTCGTCAGCCTTGGAAACGAAGAGTCCCTGAAACTTGGAAGCCACATCAACCAGGTTGTTGAACAGCCCCGGTCTGGTCAGCATACCGCGCAGGATAGCTTTTTTGGTCGCAGGCAGACCCATGTAGCCGTTTACGATGGCCCGGCCCTTGATGAAGATATCCATGACCTTCACACCGCTCGGGCAGTTGGCGGCGCAGGAGCCACACAGCAGGCACATGTTCAGCTTATCCTGCACTCCCTTGGGATCTTTGATCATTTCATGGGCAAGATTTTCCAGAAGCGCTATCTTGCCCCTGGTAACGTCACCCTCTTTCATAGTTTCAGAAAAGACCGGGCAGACAGCCTGGCACATCCCGCACTTCATGCAGGTGACCATCTGATCGTCCAGTTCTTCGAGCATTTTCGCTAATTCATGAACGTCAGCCATTTAGCCCTCCTATCCGATGATCTTGCCGGGGTTAAGGATATAGTTAGGATCAACGGCTTTCTTCATTTTCCGGCAGTACATCAGGGTGTTTTTGCCGACTTCCTTTTCCATCCACTTGGATTTGGCGATGCCGATCCCGTGTTCACCGGACAGTGTTCCGTCAAGAGAAAGGGCCACGTCGAAGATTTCATCGACGGCCTTTTCCACCCGCTCGAACTCGGCATGATCGCGACGATCGGTCATGATGGTCGGATGCAGGTTTCCGTCCCCGGCATGGCCGAAGGTACCGATCTGAAGATCGTACTTCTTGCCGATGTCGTTGATGGCCTTGACCATGGCCGGAATGTTGCTCCGGGGCACGGTGGCGTCTTCGAGAACAGTGGTCGGCCGGGCCCGGGCAAGAGCCGGAAGAGCGGCGCGGCGGGCTTCCCACAGCTTGTTCTTCTCTTCGGCATTCTTGGCCATGGTCACGCTGGTGGCCCCGACCTTGTTGCAGATGTTGACCACCTTTTCGGCGTCCTCTTCAACCTGCCCGGCATGGCCGTCAACTTCGATAAGCAGGATGGCTGCGGCATCGACGGGCATACCGGCCTTGGTGAAGTCTTCCACGTAGTTGATGGTGGCGTTGTCCAGAAACTCGAGGGTACAGGGGATAATATGGTTGGAGATGATCTGAGCCACGGTTTCCGAAGCCTTTTCCAGATCATCGAACTGAGCCAGCATAGCCTTGGACGCAGCCGGCGGCGGAACGAGCTTGAAGGTCAGAGACTCGAACACGCCAAGCGTTCCTTCTGAGGCACACATAAGCTGCTGCAGGTTCAGACCGGTAACGCCCTTAACGGTCTTTCCGCCGGACTTGATCAGGTTGCCGTTCACGTCGAAAAAATCCACGCCCATAACGTAGTCTTTGGTGACTCCGTATTTCAGTCCGCGAAGACCACCGGCATTTTCAGCTACGTTTCCTCCCAGAGTGGAAACGGCCTGGGAGCCCGGATCCGGGGGATAGAACAGACCACGGGACGCGACTTCGGTCGCGAACTTGGCTGTAACCACGCCGGGCTGGACCACTGCGTACAGGTCCTGCTCATTGATCTCCAGGATCTTGTTCAGCCCGTTGGTCAGAAGAACAACACCGTTTTCCTTGGTAGGGATGGTGCCGCCGCTCAGGTTCGTTCCGGAGCCGCGAACGGTGATGGGCAGCTTGTTTTCGTTGCACAGCCGGACACTCTTGCCGAGCTGCTCGCTGTTGGTGGGCCGGAGGACCAGTTCCGGGATCACCGCATCGAGGACGGCGGAATCATATGAATAGGAATGGCGATCAGCCTCGCTATCCATAACATTTTCAGCGCCGAGAAGGTTCTTGAACTCATTAACCAATGCTTTCGAAATCATTATCCACTCCTTGGGATTCTGAATCCACTCCAGATAATTCCAATCGGATTGACCTTAACACAATCACCACCGGCATACGACATGCTGCGGAGGTGGAAAAATTTGACAACCATGACGGTCGCAATCTGAAAATCGGAACAGTTCGGGAAAACTTTGCGGAAGAAATACGGGGACGGCAGATGCCGCCCCCGTTGAATCGGATACCTAACCTAGTACAGGCCGGGGAAGAACACGAAGCTCATCAGGCTGACAACGATGCCCACGACCAGTCCGTAGAGCAGGAAAGGCCACACGGTCCGCTTGAGGATCGTCCCTTCCATGCCGGACAGGCCGACAACGGCACATACTGCGACGATGTTGTGGATACAGACCATGTTGCCAAAGCCGCCACCGACTGCCTGAGCGGCAACGATGATCTGACGGGGCAGATCGAGCTGACCGGCAACGCCCCACTGGAATTCAGCGAAGAGCAGGTCGGATACGGTATTGGAACCGGTGATGAAGGAACCAAGTCCGCCGACAAAGGAGGCGACCATGGGCCATGCATTGCCTGCCAGGCCGGAAACCGCCTTGGCCATGGCCAGGGGCATGGAGGGATAACTGTTGGGGTTCAGAGCGGTATCGGTGATACCGGACCCGCGGAAGATGGACACCAGGGCAACGGCTGCGAACAGGGCGATGGCCGGATTCTTCATCTTGGCGATAGACTCTGTCCAGGCCTTGGAGACCGCATCACCCTTCATGCCATGGATGAAGATGGTCAGGATGGCCACCAGAACGAAGGGAATTGTACCCGGCAGGTACAGATACATGATCTTGTTGTTGACGGACTCATATCCCAGGATATTGCTGAAGCTGATGGACTGCCCTGCGAGCATGCCTTTCAATCCGAGTTCGGGGATACGGGTGAGGACCAGAATAATGCCGATCAGAATGTAGGGCAGCCAGGCCTTGAACTGGGACATGTGGGCGGTGAACTTGGTGCTTTCACCGGCATGAACGGAACCGGTCCATTCAGGATCCCATTTGGCAGGATCACCAAAATCGAAGTGATCGGAAGGAAGGGCAAACCCTTTTTTGGCGCCGACAATAATGACTCCCAGTCCGACCAGACCACCGATCAGGGACGGGAACTCGGGACCGACGAACCATGCGAAAGCAAGGTAGGGAACAATGAAGGCCACGGATGCGAACACACAGAACTTCCATGCACCGAAGCCGTCGGACCAACGCCGATTAGGGCCGAAGAAACGGGTGATGAAGCCAAGCATGAAGATGGGCAGAATGAAGATCATCAGGCCGTGCATGAGAGTGGCCCACTGGCCGATGACCATGTTGAAGGAGTCCATGCTGGTGAAGTTCAGTCCGGGGATACCGGAGGCAACAGCATTTTCAACGGGCTGCTTCAGGTATTTGAGGCCGAGGATGACCGGAGTACCAACCGCACCGAAAGTGACCGGAAAAGAGTTGAACACCAGACAGATGACAGCCGCAGCCAGAGCCGGAAAGCCGAGGCTCAAAAGCAGCGGAGCAGCCAGGGCTGCGGGAGTACCAAAACCGGCGGCACCTTCAATGAAGGCGGCGAACATGAAGCCGATGATAATGGCCTGGATCCGCTTGTCGTCGGAAATCTGCTGCATTCCGTACTGAATGGTTTCCATGCCGCCGCTGTACTGCAGCGTGAACATGATCAAAATGGCGCCAAAGACGATGATCAAAACGGAAATGGCGGTAATAAACCCGTGCAGGGTCAGAGCGGTTACATACCCGACAGGCAGTCCCCAGACGGCGACAGCGCCGACAGCAGCGGACAACCAGGCCACGGGCATGGCTTTGGTCGCGGGCCAGCGCATGCCGACCATGAGAATGAGAGCCAACAGAATGGGCACGAGGGCCACAAGAGCAAGTACTCCAAGAGACATCTAAAAACTCCTCGTAGTAAAAGTTTTCAGTAGAGGTTGACAGGACAAGAGCACAACGAAACCGGAATTTCCTCCTTTGGATTATTTTTTACTGATTTATATAACAGCCGAAACATCTTCTCCGGCGACGGTTCCCCTCCCGTCGCAAAGACCTTCCGGCACCGTCCGCTCAACAGGTTGCGGTTTGATCAGGCTGTTCGGTTCGTGACCAGCGAACCGACCAGCCCCATGAATCCGTACCTTGATTGAACCCGGGGCGGTCCGACGGACCGCCCCGGGAGTATCGACGTTTACCTAGTTACCGGCGCGTCCGTCGTCGCACGGCTCGGAACCGTTGCCGGTCCGGGCGTGTTCGGGGGTCGCGGTGACTTCACACTTGTCGCCGCCGTTCGCGCCGGCGTCAACAGGGGCGTGTGTACCCACTTTGGCGGGTTCCTGAGCAGCCATGTACTTCAGGTCTTCGTAGCGGACCATGTAGTCTTCCTCGATCTTGACCCGGAGCCGTTTGGACTCTTCCGGAGCGATCTTCTCGAGGAGGGCGTAGCGGTTCTCGCCGCCGAGGAATTCCTGAATGGTTCCGTCCGGAGCCTTGGAATCCAGGGAGAAGGCATTTTTGCCTTCTGCGGGCAGAGCGGGATTGTACCGATACAGGGGCCAGTATCCGCAATCAACGGCCAGCTTGGCTTCGAGCTGCGTCTTGCCCATGCCCTTGCGAATACCCTGGTTGATGCAGGGAGCGTAGCAGATGATCAGGGACGGTCCGGGATAGGCCTCGGCTTCTTTGAAAGCCTTCATGACCTGCTGCTTGTTGGCACCCATGGACACGGAAGCGACGTAGACGTAGCCGTAGGTCATGGCCATACGTCCCAGATCCTTCTTGCCGGTCTTCTTGCCGCTGGCGGCGAATTTGGCA
Organism: Desulfomicrobiaceae bacterium; assembly: GCA_041685265.1. Lineage (GTDB taxonomy): Bacteria > Desulfobacterota > Desulfovibrionia > Desulfovibrionales > Desulfomicrobiaceae > JAWLGC01. Next base: position 7,290 of record JAWLGC010000042.1, read on the forward strand.
ATGGATCCTGCCGGAGTGGCCTTGGAGGACTGTCCGCCGGTGTTGGAGTACACCTCGGTATCCATGACCAGGATGTTCACGTCTTCGCCGGAAGCGAGGACATGGTCCACTCCGCCGTAGCCGATGTCGTAGGCCCAGCCGTCGCCACCAAAGACCCAGACGGACTTCTTGGTGAACAGATCTTCCATCTCGAGGATCTGCTCCAGCAGCTCATCGCGGCAGGTGCAGCACAGGAGATCCTTGAGCTGATCGCCGTAGGTTCTGGACTCTTCGGCGTTGTCCTTTCCGGCCAGCCACCCTTTCAGGGCCGCGGTCAGTTCTTCAGGGTATCCGGCGTCAATGCCTTCGGCAACCAGTTGAGCCAGCTTGGCCCGGCGCTGGGAATAGGCCATGCCCATGCCGTATCCGAATTCCGCAGCATCCTCGAACAGGGAGTTGCCCCAGGCCGGTCCATGCCCGTCGCGGTTCACGGTGTAAGGAGTGGTCGGCGCGGAAGCACCCCAGATGGAGGAACAACCGGTAGCGTTGGCGATAACCATGCGCTCGCCGAACATCTGGGTCAGCACCTTGACATAAGGAGTCTCACCGCAACCGGAACAGGCACCGGAGAACTCCATCAGGGGCTTCTGAAACTGGGAACCCTTGACGGTGTCGCGGGACATCAGGCCGTCTTTCCAGGACACGGTCTGGGAGAAGTCGTAATTGGGGACTTCGACTTCGGTCTGGGTTTCCAGCGGCTTCATGACCAGAGCGGATTCCTTGGCCGGGCAGATGTCGGCGCAGTTGCCGCAACCCAGACAGTCAAGGGTGCTGACCTGAATGCGGAACTTGAGGCCTTTGAGGTCCTTGCCCTTGGCATCCTGCGTCTTGAAGGTTTCCGGAGCATTTTCCAGTTCATCTTCGGAGGCCAGCACGGGCAGGATGGCCGCGTGAGGACAGACAAAGGAACACTGGTTGCACTGGATACAGTTTTCTTCGATCCACTCGGGGACCATGATGGCCACGCCACGCTTCTCGTACTGCGAAGTGGCGACCGGAAAGAGTCCGTCCGGGTCGAAAGCGGAGACCGGCAGGGTGTCCCCTTTCTGAGCCAGGATGGGCCGGACCACGTCCCGGATGAATTCCGGATCGGTGCAATCCTGTGCGGGCGCATCCACTGCGTCCTTCCAGGAGTCGGGATACACGATCTCGACCAGGTTATCCACGGCCTGATCAACTGCGGCGATGTTCATGTTGACGATCTTGTCGCCCTTCTTGCCGTAGGCCTTTTTGATGGATTCCTTGAGCAGGGCCACTGCTTCTTCGAAGGGCATGACATTGGCCAGCTTGAAAAAGGCGGTCTGCATGACCATGTTGATCCGGTTCCCAAGACCCACTTCGCCCGCGATCTTGACCGCGTCGATATTGTAGACCTTGAGCTTCTTCTCGGCGATGGTCCGGCGCATGGACGCGGGCAGTTCCTTTTCCATGTCTTTTACGGACCAGTGCGAGTTGAGCACGAAGGTGCCGCCCTCTTTGATTCCTTCCAGGACATCATACTGGTTCACGTAGCTGGCCTTATGGCAAGCCACGTAGTCGGCTGCGTTGACCAGGTAGGTGGACTGGATGGGGCTGCTTCCAAAACGGAGATGGGACACAGTGATCCCGCCGGACTTCTTGGAGTCGTAGGCAAAATATCCCTGGGCGAACATGTCGGTGTTGTCACCGATAATCTTAATGGCGCTCTTGTTTGCGCCCACGGTGCCGTCGGATCCAAGGCCCCAGAACTTACACTGCACAGTGCCGGCCGGAGTGGTATCGGCAAAGGATGCATCCACGGCCAGGGAGGTCTTGGTCACGTCGTCTTCGATGCCGACATTGAAGTGATTCTTGGGCTTGGCCACCTTCATGTTGTCGTACACGGACTTGATCATGGCCGGAGTGAACTCCTTGGAGCCCAGGCCGTAACGTCCGCCGACGAGAGTGGGCATTTCGCCCTCTTCCATGAACGCGGTACAGATGTCCTGATACAGGGGATCGCCCAGGGCACCGGGTTCCTTGGTACGGTCCAGCACGGTGATGGTGTTCGCGGTTGCCGGCAGCACGGACAGGAACGCCTCGGTCACGAAGGGACGGTACAGACGAACCTTGACCAGGCCGACCCGCTCCCCTTTGGCGGTCAGGTGGTTGACCACTTCTTCAATCGCTTCACAGCCGGAGCCCATGGCCACGATGACCCGATCCGCTTCTGCGTCCCCGACATAATCAAACGGCTTGTAGTGGCGTCCGGTCAGTTCGCCGACCTTCTTCATCTGATCCACAACAATGGAGGGCAGCTGATCGTAGAACGCGTTGCACGCCTCACGGCCCTGATAATAGATATCCGGATTCTGAGCAGTGCCGCGGATATCGGGGTGTTCCGGATTCATGCCGCGCTTGCGAAAGTCGGCAATGGCTTCCCAGTTGACCAGTTTTTTGATGTCCTCGTAGTCGATGACGTCGATCTTCTGGATTTCGTGAGAGGTCCTGAAGCCGTCGAAAAAGTGCAGAAAGGGAACGGAACTTTCGATGGAGGCCAGATGGGCAACCAGAGCCATGTCCATGGCTTCCTGCACGGAACTGGAGGCCAGCATGGCAAAACCGGTCTGCCGGGTGGCCATGACGTCCTGGTGGTCACCGAAGATGGAAAGAGCATGGGCTGCGATGGCCCGGGCCGTCACATGAAAGACACCGGGAAGCAACTCGCCGGCAATCTTGTACATGTTCGGGATCATGAGCAGCAGCCCCTGGGAGGCGGTGAAGGTCGAGGTCATCGCCCCGGCGGCCAGCGCCCCGTGCACGGCACCAGCGGCCCCGGCTTCGGACTGAAGCTGCTTGACGTTGACAATCTGCCCGAAAATATTTTTCCGGCCCTGGGCGGCCAGTTCGTCTGCAATTTCCCCCATGGTGGAAGAGGGAGTGATGGGATAGATGGCAGCGGTGTCGCTGAAGGCGTACGCCACGTGGGCTGCGGCGGTGTTGCCATCCATGGTCTTCATATTCTTAGCCATAAACCACTCCTTTGAGAGTTCTATAAGCGATTTTATACAGTGGGTTTACTCAATCAGAGAGTTGTCCTCTCTTGAAACTCCGACATCTCATTCTGCTGCGCACTTATTAACAATTATTGTGCCACTCCCTCCTTTTTTAAAAATCTCAAATCAATACAAGACATTAGATATAAATCTCTTTTCTCGGACCCCAAAACGGAACACCGAGAGTCTTAAAAAAAAGACACTCGGCCGCATTTGTGAAGTTAATCACCAGACGTCACCTCCATCCCGTTTTGACCAACTTCGCGCCGATTGCGTGTACAAAAAAACAGACACATCTTAATAATCTGTTTTAATTGTATTTTTTAAAAAATATTTTCTCGACCTACCTGTTACAGGCCGACTGTCCGAAAAAAAAGACTCGTTACTTTCACCAAGATCCGGTGACTTCGGACCAACACCAAATATGACCTGGGGATCATTCTGGTCTGGGAAAAAAATATTCATTGGGCAATCAGTCAATTATTTCAGGCTAGTACAGCATTCAGTGGTTGCCATAACCCTGTCGAGCAGTCCCCGGCAACCACTGAAATCTACTCCGAGACCAAAAATTGTCAACGAAAACAAAATCCGCAGAGGAGCGTTATCCCCCTAAAGGCTGAGATCGTTCTTCTTGAGAACCGCATAAAAATGCGATCTCGAAAGACCGGATGTCTCGAGCATCCTCTTCACTTCCCCGCCTGATTCCATGATCAGCCGCTCCAGGTACAGCCTTTCCATCTCAGCCTTGAATTCACGCAGGGTGAGTAAAGGTTTTCGCCGTGCCTCCGCCCGCAGCGGATCCTGGTCCCCGATACGTTCCAATCCGGCAGATTCCTCCTGCTCGGGACCCAGGCCGTTTTCGCTTTTAAGCATCCGCTTGGTCACATTGATTCTGATATCAAGAGGAAGATGCATGACGTACATGATCTTTTGTTCCCCGGAAGAAACAAAGGCTCTTTCCAGAGTATTGAAGAGTTCACGCACATTGCCGGGCCAGCCGTAACTGCCCAGGGTCTCGTAAAACTCGGCATCCACCGCCTTCTGGGGCACCCCGTGCCTGTCGCTCAGCTGATTCAGGTAAAAAAGGGTCAACGGCTTGATATCCTCCAACCGCTCGCGCAACGGAGGCAGTTCGAGGGAGATGGTTTTCAGGCGGTAATACAGATCCTGGCGGAATTCCCCGTTATCGACCATCTCCGCCAGATTGCGGTTGGTGGCGGCGACCAGCCTGAAATCACTCTTCTCTTCCCTGCTCCCGCCCACGGGCCGAAAACGTCGCTCCTGAAGGACCCGGAGAAAGGCCTTTTGCGTGGACAGGGGAAGCTCACCGACCTCATCCAGAAAAAGTGTCCCCTTGTCCGCCTGTTTGACCAGCCCGGTGCGATCTTTTTCCGCCCCGGTAAAGGTTCCCCGTTTGTGCCCGAACAGAATGCTCTCCAGTATGGACTCCGTCAAAGAGGCACAGTCGACCACCACGAAATCATTTTGTTCCCGGGCGCTGTTGGTATGGATGGTCCGAGCGAAAAGCTCTTTTCCGGTCCCGGTCTCTCCGGTAATCAGGACATTGGCGTCGGACCTGGCCGCCTGCGCAACCAGATCGTAACACTTGCGCATGATCGGGCTCTTTCCGACCACGACATGGTCGAGATTCAGAGCCACCACCCCCTTGTTGGCCAGTTTCTCCCGGTGGTACTGGAGAGCCCTGATCAGGGTCAGCTTGGTGTTCTTGATAGACGAGGGCTTGACCAGGTAATCCCATACCCCCCCCTGAATGGCCAGTTCCGCTCCATCGGGATCGCCCTGTCCGGTCAGAATGATCACTTCCGGAGAATTTGGCGCCTGCTTGATGGCCGGCAGTGCGTCAAGTCCGTTCCCGTCCGGCAGACGGACATCCAGAAAGACCACGTCGAACTCCGTATCCCGAAGCTTTTCCAGTCCCTCGGCGAGAGTCGATGCCCCGTCACTGTCGAGTCGCATCCGGGAAACCAGACTGCGTATGGTCTCACAGACTTCCCGATCATCATCGATAACCAAAATTCTAGCCATGCTCTACAACTCCGCTTCCATGCTCGACATCTTTGCCCGCCTCTACCGGTTCGGGGTCCAGAACCCGGCGCAGGGCCCTGGAAATGATCCCCTTGTTGTACGGTTTGATGATCACTCGTTTGATGGTTTCGACTCCCCTGGCCACATCCATGGCCTGTTTTCGTCCGGAGACCAGAATAACGGGCACGCGGGGGTACATCCGCCCTATTGCTTTGGCAAAGTCAAGTCCGTTGAGATCCGGCATGTCGTAATCCGTCACGATGACGTCATATTCCTTTCCGGTCTCCTCCAGAAAATCAAAGGCCTCCATGCCCCCTTTGAACCCGTCAACCCGGTAGCCGAGCTGTCCCAGAACCCGGGGAATAAGTTCCAGTTGATCAGGGTCGTCCTCCACAAACATGACCCGCTCGTCTCCCGGCAGGGCGTCCTGGACCTCCGCAAAAAGATCCGGACAACTCTCCTTCATGACCGGAAGAAAGAGATCGAAGGAGGTCCGCTCATCTAAAACACTGCTCACACGGCACGCTCCCTTGTGTCCCTTTATGATTCCATGAACCACGGCCAGGCCGAGTCCGGTCCCCTCACCCTTGCCCTTGGTGGTGAAAAACGGATCGAATATCTTATCCATGATCTTCTGCGGAATACCCGGCCCGTTGTCCGCAATCGTCAGTTTCAGATAGTCCCCGGGCACAATATCGAGTTCGTCTGCCTGCAGGCGTTCCACGAACACCGGCGAAAGCTGTACATCGAGCCTGCCACCCTCCTCACGCAGAGCGTGGAACGAATTGGTACACAAATTCATAACGATCTGGTGAATCTGGGTCGGATCGGCCAGACACGCGGTCAGCCCGGGGGCGATGGAATCCCGAATCTCGATATTGCGCGGCAGAGAGGCTTTGATCAGGGCCACTGCCTCGCCGACCACCTCCGCCACGTTGGTGGGCTGAAATCCCTCCTGGGTCGGACGGCTGAAGGTCAGAATCTGCTTGACCAGCCGGCTGCCCCGTTCAGAGGCCTTCAAGACCCGCTCCAGATCCCGCTCGGCAAACGATTCCTCGTCCACATCCTCCATGGCCAGTTCCGTCGAATTCATTATGGAGGTCAGGATGTTGTTGAAGTCATGGGCGATGCCCCCGGCCAGAGTTCCGATGGCCTCCATTTTCTGGGACTGGACCAGCTGTTTCTCCAACCTGACATTCTGGGTCACATCCTCGGCTGTGGACAGGACCCCGAACACATTGCCCTGTTCATCATGAAGGGGCACTTTGTTGACCACCAGCCAGACGAGTTCCCCATCCCGGTTCGGAATGGTCCACTGCATGTGGTACACCGGCTGGTCCGTGGCGATGATCTCCCCGTCCACGCGCATGGTTCGCCGTGCAGTCTCCGGGTCGGGCATGATCTCGAGGGCTGTCTTCGCAATCACCTCCTCGCTGTGGGTGATCCCGAAAAAGGAGCAGAAACTCTTGTTCCCGCCCATAAAACGCATCGACCGATCCATCCAATACACGTGCATAGGGATATTGTCCAAAACCGCCTTGAGCATCTGCTGCGATTCCTTGAGCCCCTGCTCGGCCAACTTGCGTTTGGTCACATCCTCCACAAACCCCTCGTAATTGAGCACCTCGCCTTTTTCATTGCGTATCACGCGTACATTCTGGCTGGTGATGATCCTGCGCCCGTCCTTGCGCCAGTATTCCCGCTCAAAAGCATAGGCTCCGTCCTTCTCGGCCACATCCAAAAGATCGGAGCCGCTGAAAGCCAGGGCGTTGACCAGCTCCGGAACCCCATGGAATCCGAGCATGCGGACAAAGGCCGGATTGGCGTCGAGATACCTTCCCTCGGGAGTAGTCCGAAAAATGCCAAGCGCTGAGTTCTCAAATATGCTACGGTATTTTTCCTCAGCCCTGCGCAAATCGTTTTCCGCTTTTTTTCGGGCAGTGATATCAAAAATAGCTCCGACCAGGCCAGCGACTTCCCCTTTGGCATTATTATACGTCGCCTTATGCAAGACAACACTATGCATAATTCCGTCTATATTCTCGACCCCTGCTTCATAAACTCGAACACCTGCATCTTTAAAAAGATCTTTATCC
>JAWLGC010000042.1:14494-19465 GCA_041685265.1 Desulfomicrobiaceae bacterium
TTTAAAGATGAAAAAGGTGCATATAAAGGTTGTAATGTTTCGTTTGAAAATTGGTTTGGTATTAAAAGATCTTTATCCATATCATCAACAAGATACTCTTGAGATGTCCCTTTCAAAATATTACTATTTTTTCCAATTATATCTTCTCTTTTAATACCAAACCAATTTTCAAACGAAACATTACAACCTTTATATGCACCTTTTTCATCTTTAAAGTACATTGGTATCGGTATCGTATCCATTAATATCTTCAAAAATGAAAGTTGATCTTTTATTTTTTCTTCTATATATCTTCTTTCTACAATATTAAACACAAGGAAAATAAGAAATACAGTTAAAATTATTATCGAGGTTATTATAGTCCAAAAAAGCTGCCTGTTTATCTCTACAAAATATGGAGGCTCGTTGATGATACGGCTTCCATTTGGCAGATCTTTTTTCTTTATCGAAAACGATTTAATAACATCATTATCAAAAATATAGGGCTCAGTCACTTCTGTAACAATGGGGATATCCCGAACTTTTTCCCCGTTAAAAATACGCAATGCGATTCTGGCCGCAAAACTGCCATGCTCCAGACCGCTCAACATTTTTCCCCCGACAAGCCCGGCCCCCATCAAAAATTCCCAGTTGCTGTAGATGGGAGCGTCGGTCGCTTTCCAGACCGCGTTGAGCACTTCCCTGGCCGAATAAAATTTCAGATTGGCATCCTTTACAAAGGGAATGAAATAGAAAATCGCAGAATCAGCCAGTTCCCTGGTCCGCATCAGAATCTCATCCAGGCTGTAGCTGTCCCAGAACTCGACCTTGAATTTTTCATCGATACCGGCAACCCCTTCTTCCACCTGATGCCGGATCGCCCTGCCTGTAGCTGAATTATCCCCGATAACCACCAGCCGATCCCGATCCGGATGGTATTTCAGGGCCAGTTCCACATTTCTTCTGACATCAAAATTTTCAACGACACCAGTATAAACATCCCGTAAAGTAATCATCTCGGGTTCGAGATCGTTGACGCCGCAGAAAACAACAGGAACCCCGGGAAACAATTCCGCGTGATACTCCCGAACAAAATCGAAACCGTTATTATCCGAAACGATGATTACATCAAATTTTACTTTTCTAAACTTATATTTATATAAATTATAAAGCATTTTTTTTATATTTTCATCAAAATGCTTTTTTGTATCCATATATTCTATCTGCAGATCAATAATAAATCCACTACCTGCAAGAATATCACGTGCCCCTTCAAGGATGTCATCCGACCATGCATATCCATTCTGGTAAGAATTCAAAAAAAGAACTGTCTTTTTTTCTGTAGAGGCGTGTCCGCAATTGGACATCGCAACAAAAAAAACAAGATAAAAAATAGTCAGGAAAATTTTATTATTCATTTTCAACCAGAATGATATTTTTTAAACAACACCCAAAATACTGCAGGGAGGCCAGGAAAAAGATCCTGCCCTCCCCTGATCCTGTTCAGGAATTCCAAAATCATCCCCTGGAAGTCCGAGTCATATTCTCCAGCACCTTATACAGTGCCTGAGTCCCCAGATTTTCGTATCCCATGGCCGAGGCCGCTACATAGAACTGATGTACCAGAGACAGACCGGGTACGGACAGTCCCATCCTCCCGGCCTCATCCAGGGCGATGCCCATATCCTTGATGAAGTGCTTGATAAAAAACCCGGGATCAAAATCTCCCTTGGCGATTCTCCGCCCCAGGTTGTTAATGGACCAGCACCCGGCAGCCCCGGCCCCGATCACGTCGATGACCTCATCGAGGTCGAGCCCGGCCTTGTAGGCGTACAACAAGGATTCGACCACCCCGATCATGGTTCCGGCAATAAGGATCTGATTGCTCATCTTGGTATGCTGTCCGGCCCCCGGGCCGCCCAGGAGATTCACGTTCTTCCCCATGATCTCGAAAAAAGGCAGGGCCTGCCCGAAAGCCGGTTTATCCCCGCCGACCATAATGGATAGTGTCCCGTTTCCGGCCCCGAGATCACCGCCGGAAACCGGGGCGTCCAGTGAGGACGCTCGCTTCTTTGCAGCGGCACTGTAAATGGTCTTGGCCAGAGCCGGTTTCGATGTGGTCATGTCCACGATGACGGCCCCGGCATCGACAGTCTGCAAAATCCCCTTTTCGCCAAGGTAGGTCTCCTCTACGTCTGCCGGAAACCCCACGATGGAGAATATTATCTCTGCATCCTCAGCCACGGCCGCCGGAGAGTCACACCACTCCGCGCCCAGCTCAATCAGGTGAGCCGCCTTTTCTTTGGTCCGATTGTAAACCCGAACCGGGAATCCGGCCTTGAGAATATGACCGCACATGGACGCGCCCATAACGCCGGTTCCGATCCATCCCACTCGTTCCAGTTGATTCATTGGTTACTCCTTGTTCTGTCAGGGGTTGTCGTATACGCAAAAACGTGTTTTCTTCCCGGTAATCCAGACGTGAAGGCAGACCTGAACGACACAACATGCCAGCATGTAATACGATTGCGTGTCCACATTTCCATAGGAACCGGCATGTTGCGCCCGGAGCAGCGCAGCCGACCGGAAGCACTTCCATGTACCCATGTAACTCAAAGTACATCATTTGAAAGCGGTGTAATCGTAACAGGATGGGACAACGCCCGCCCGAAATCAGAGGGGCGAATCCATACAACCGTCCTACCCGATGGAGTTGGACTCCACCAAGGGACTCCCAACCACAACCCGGAGGTTCTCCATGACCACCATCTCAAAAATTCTCTGCCCAATCGATTTTTCCAAGCACAGCACCAAGATTGCCGAATACGCCGAGACACTGGGAGCAGCCCTCGGGGCCGAAGTGGATGTCGTGTATATCGCCCCGTCCCTTTCCCAGTACGAGTCTTTTCAAGTGCCGGCCGGGGCTATCGCCTCGCTTGTCGGGGACATCATTACCGGCGCAGAAAAATCAATGGACTCTTTCATCCAGGAAAACTTCAAGGATATCAAAGCAAAAGGGAAAGTTATCTCGGGAGACGCTGCACAGGAAATTCTCAACTACGCCAACGACCAGAAGGTGGACATGATCATCATGGGCACCCATGGCCGCAAAGGAATCGACCGGATGCTGTTCGGGTCCGTCGCCGAAAAAGTGGTCAAAACCGCCACGATCCCGGTGCTGACCGTTCACCCGGCCTGACCCCGTCCTGACCCGCTCCTTTTCCGAAAGATTCGGCAGACCGAAATATCCGGTCTGCCGAATCTCTTTCTCCGACACTTCGGTTCACCGCAATGTTCCTCTGACCCACTGCACCAGATCCCGGGCGGACACGGCCCCGGAGAGTCGGTCCACCTCACGACCGCCGACAAACAAAATCAGGGTTGGAATGGACCGGATCCCGTACTCAGCCGCCATCCCCTGCTCCTGCTCGGTATTGATCTTGAGCATTCGAACTCCGGACCCCAGAATTTTTGCAGCCTCCCGAAAGGCCGGGCCCATCATCTTGCATGGCCCGCACCAGGGGGCCCAGAAGTCGACCAGAACGGGCAGATCCCCTTTGGCTATCTGGGCTCTGGTTTCCCGGACCGGCAGCTCCAAAGGACTCTCAGAAAAAAGATTTTCCTTGCATTTTCCGCAGTTCGGACCGTATTCAACACGGGTCGCGTCGACCCTGTTCACCGCGGAACAACTCGGACAAACAACATGCATAATGGTGGACATGAACACATCCCTCCTCTGTTGTAGGGGTGCAGCAACCGCAAAGAGCGTCCTTTAAGGCAGGACAACCCTAGAGACAAGCCTGTTTTTTGACAAGACAAAGACAACCTGCCATTTTTCCGCATAAAAATCACCCCACCAGGAGCAATGCCATGACTCAGGATTCCAGACCGGTTCTCGTTCTCGGTGCCACAGGCTATGTCGGCGGCAGGCTCATTCCCCGGCTCCTCGCGGCCGGACATCGTGTCAGGGCCTCGGCCAGATCCGCAGCCAAACTCGCCTGTCGCCCCTGGGCCGGCCACCCCGACCTTGACATCGTCGAGTGCGACGTACTCGACCCGAAATCACTGCGCGCCGCAGTGGCCGGCTGCCGGGCCGCATATTATCTGGTACATTCCATGTCGCCCGGATCGAGCCATTACGCCGACACCGACCGCAGGGCGGCCCAAAACATGGCTACAGCCGCCGAAGCGGCCGAGCTTGAACAGATCATCTACCTGGGGGGACTTGGAACCGAGTCCAGTGAACTCAGTGAACATCTCAGATCCCGAATCGAGGTAGGCAAAATTCTCTCGGCGGGCAAAGTTCCGTGCACATGGCTGCGCGCGGCCATGATTCTCGGGTCAGGGTCTGCCTCCTTCGAGATTCTCCGATACCTGGCCGAACGACTGCCGATCATGATCACCCCGACCTGGGTACACACCAGGTGCCAGCCCATCGCTGTGTCCGATGTTCTCGGCTATCTTATCGGCTGTCTGGACCTAGAATCGGCCAAAGGTCAGACCTTCGATATCGGCGGACCGGACATTGTGACCTACGCGGAACTTTTTCAACTCTATGCCCGCGAAGCCGGACTTCGCAAGCGGATCATCATCCCGGTTCCCGTGCTCAGTCCAAAACTCAGTTCCTACTGGATCCACATGATCACCCCGATCCCTGCCGCCCTGGGCCGCCCTCTGGCCGAGGGACTGCGCAACACCGTAGTCTGCACCGAAAACCGCATCCGGGACATCATCCCCCGAAATCTGCTCGGATGCACAGAGGCCGTACACCGCGCCATGCAACGGGTGGCTCAGCAGCAGGTGGAAACCTGCTGGTCCGATGCCGGGGGGTGCACGGTGCCGGAATGGGAAGACTGCGGGGACGCACCCTATGCCGGGGGAACCGTTGAGGAGTGCAACTTTGCCGTGGATCTGGCCGCCTCACCGGAACAGGTCTGGGACAAGGTGGTACGCATCGGCGGGCAGAACGGATGGTACTACGCCTCCTGGCTC
>JAWLGC010000043.1:0-19338 GCA_041685265.1 Desulfomicrobiaceae bacterium
AGTCTGAAAGTTACGGCAAAGAGGAGTGTGGGGCAAGGGCGGAGAAGAAGTGGCAGGGCGAGTTGCTAGAAATAAGCTAGAAAACGCAAAAAAGCCGCCTTTTCAGGCGGCTTCTTTGCGGCATTCATGAGGATTTAACCTTTCGGTTTTACACGCTATTTTTTAGTGGTGGAGCTGATCAGGATCGAACTGACGACCTCTTGAATGCCATTCAAGCGCTCTCCCAGCTGAGCTACAGCCCCACGGCGTGTGAAGATGGCTTTTGATGCAAAATGGGGGGAATGTCAAGGGGGGATTTCGGGTCTGCCCGGCGGGTGATTTCGGGAACGTGTTTTTTGAGCAGGCAATGCCGGGGCTGCACGCACCCTGCATTTTTTCCGGAGGGGAGCAGCTCCGTTTTTTGAATTCTGGCCGGGTATCGATATTGATCGGATTTCAAAAGAAGGCTAGGACTGTGGGTGAAAAAAAACAGGGGATGAACGCTGCTGTAAGGGCATTCCCGAAAGAAGATTTCAATGCGGGGCGGGATCCTGTCCGGAAAACCGCCCGGGAGAGTTCATGGTTATTTCCAAAGAAGAGATTTCAGGTATTCTCTGTCGTCATGTGGACGATATTCTCAATCTGCTCCATGACGGGGTCTATATATCCGATGCCAAAGGCAGGACCATCAAGGTCAATGCGCCGTACGAAAAGCTGACCGGGATGTCGGAGGAGGAACTCAAGGGCGAGAACGTACATCAGCTGCAGAGTAAGGGGGTCTTCAACACCATCGTCAACCCTGAGGTGGTAGCCGGTAAGGAGTCCGTGACCCTGGTTCAGGAGGTCAACGAGCGAAAGGTGGTTCTGCACGGTCATCCGGTTCTGGATGAGGATGGCGAGGTGGAAATGGTGGTCACCTTTGTCCGGGACATCACCGCCTTTGACAGGCTGCGCAGCGAGATTTCCGAGCAACGGGCCCTGGTCCAGTCATACCAGCGCCAGATTGCATCTCTCAATGCCGAGGACGTGTTTCAGGATGACGGCATGGTCGCGGTCAGCGAAGCCTCCCTCAAGGTCCTGTCCACCATCGAAAATATCGCCCCCACGGACGCGGCCATCCTGATCCTGGGCGAGACCGGGGTCGGCAAGGATATCGTGGCCCGGAAGATCCACAAGAAAAGCCTGCGGGCGGAAGCTCCTTTTTACAAGGTCGATTGTACCACCATCCCCGAGAGTCTGGTGGAATCCGTTCTCTTCGGGTATGCACCCGGAGCGTTTTCCGGGGCCCGCTCCAAGGGAAGCAAGGGGTTTTTCGAAAAGGCCAACAACGGAACCCTGTTTCTGGATGAGATCGGGGAGCTTTCCCTGGTTATGCAGACCAAACTGCTGCGGGCCATTCAGGACCAGGAGATCAACAGGGTCGGGTCGACCTCTGTCATTCCTGTGGATGTACGCATTGTGGCCGCCACCAACAGGGACCTTGAGGGAGAGGTTCGGGAGGGCAGGTTCAGGAGTGATCTGTACTACCGGCTTAAGGTTGCTGTACTGAACCTGCTTCCGCTTCGGGAGCGCAGGGATGATATCCTGCCCCTGGTCCGTGTTTTTCTGCACCGGTACAATGAAAAGTACAATAAATCGGTCTCGTTCTGCTCCAAGGGTGAGAATATGCTTCTGAACTACGACTGGCCCGGGAATGTCCGGGAACTCGAGAACATGGTGCACAGCATCGTGGTTTCCACCGAGGGAGACCGGGTCAAATGCAGCGAACTGCCGGGCTCGTTGTCCACGTCGGTGAGCTGCCCGTCCGTCAAGTCGGATATCAGGTCCTTTGATATCGGCAACAGATCTCTGAAGGAGATCATGCGTTCCATCGAGCGGGATCTGATACGGGAAACCCTGGCCATCTACGGGTCTGTGTCCAAGGCCGCCGAGGTCCTGCAGGTGGACAGAAGCACCCTGTTCCGTAAAACCAAGGCCGAATGCGACGGTACGGAGAAGAAGTAGAGACAAGGCATGCCTTGTCTCTACAGGATTACGGCACTTCCTGCACTTTTTGAAACCGAGATAACTATTCAGGTCAAAATTTTACTGATTCAAGAGCCTGAAATTCAAAGTAAAATTTGAATACCGGACGATACATTTAAGAAATTTGAGAATTTAAGAAATTTCAGAAATTGAAAGAGCAGGCGCTGACGTCTTATAATTTCTAAAATTTCTTAAATTTGGAATTTCTAATTTTGTAAAAAGGACCTGAATAGTTACAAACCGAGATACAATACACAAGAAAAGGGCCCCGAAATTTTATTTCGGGGCCCTTTTCTTTGGAGGTTCCAGGTACGGAGATGTCGGAGGGAGGGCATCTTCGCACGGTACTGGATGCTTCTGGGTTTATTTCTGGAGCTGGGCCATGACCTGGCGGACAATGTCGCTGACCAGTTCCTGGGTCCGGACGTCGCCGGGCAGGGTGGTGGCGGCACCGCTGGAAGCGGGCAGGCCGAGGATTCTGGCGGCGTTGTCGTACATGATCTGCTGACGCGCTTCGGGAGTGAAGGGCAGCTCGGCATAGGTATCGAGGGCCTGCCGGAAGTCCACAAAGGGATGGGCGCTGGCGTACAGAACCTTGTCGGGGATCATGGTGTTGGCGGCCTGGATGTACGCTTCGGACATGGGGGACCGTTCGTACTCGGACAGGTCGATGTACACGTTGGGGTTGCGTTCGGCCACGATGATGGACTCGTTGACCCAGGGGTAGCCGCCGTGGCTGATGATGATCTTCAGTTCCGGGAAATCCCGGGCCACGATGTCGATGTACCGGGGGGCGACATGGTCCACGATGGCTTTGGGCACCAGAGTGGCCGGACCGGTGGTGAACACGATGGGGATGTCCAGCTCGCAGCATTTGGAGTAGATGGGGTAGTACTTGGCGTCATGGGGGTAGATCTGGGCCAGGTACGGGTCCACCGCTGCACCGCGCATTCCATGTTCGTTGTAGCCGGCCTTGAGTTCGTCGATGGCGCCCATGCCCTTGTGCGGGTCCAGCCCGATGAAGCCGAAGAACTTGTTTGGGAATTTGGAGACGAATTCGATGACGCTGGCGTTATTGGACTTGCCGCCGTAGGTCGTCTCACAGTCTCGGCCGGTGATGACGGCCCGTTCCACATTGTAGCGATCCAGATCTTCCACGACTTCGGCCACGGTCTGCGGCTTCATTTTGGAAAAGTCGATCTTTTCGCAGAGTCCCTTGAACATTTTGCTGTTCTGAATTCCTGAGATGGTCTCAGGCGTGTTCGGCCTGAACCGGAAGTCGATCACCTTCATTCCGATGTTCCCCTTATTGTTGTTGCTGGCAAAGGATTAACTGATTTTGAAATTTTAGAAATTTAAGAGATTTTAGAGATTTTAGAAATTGAGGAGGGTGCGTGCACCTGACAGCGGGGGCTTCAATTTATTAAATTTCTTAAATCCGATAATTTCTTAAATTGCTTATGATGCCGCACCGCTCTCCTGGGCAGGGGCACCGTCTGCTTCCGCCACCATCCCGACGGTCCCGTCCCGGTGCTCGGCCAGCCGTTGTCCAGCGAAATCCTTGAGCCGGGCAAAGGTATCCTGGTCCAGGTTGTCGGTCTCCTCCAGCGGGTACGGCCTGCCCAGATATTCGTATTTGGGCAGCCCCATGCGGTGGTAGGCCAGAAGTTCGTATTCGGTGTTGGGCATGTCCTTGATGAAGTCGACAATGGCCCCGATGGCCTTTTCATCGTCGTTGAACCCGGGAATGACCGGCGTTCGGACCCGAACCTTCAGGTCGGGGTACAGTGCCTTGAGTTTGGACAGGTTGCTCAGGATACGGAGGTTGCTCGCACCCGTGCCCTTTTGATGCGCGTCGCTGTCCACGCTTTTGATATCGAAGAAAATTGTATTCAAATACTGTGCCGCTTCCTTGAGCGTTTCCCATTCCACCTGTCCGCAGGTCTCGATGCAGGTGTTGATGCGCCGCTTGCGGGCCTCGCGCAGCAGAGCCAGGGCGAACTCTTTCTGAAACAGGGGCTCTCCGCCGCTCATGGTCAGACCTCCGCCGGACCGGGCGTAAAAAGCTTCGTCTTCCTCGACCCGTTTCAGGGCGTCGTCGACGGTGACTTCGTAGCCGTATACATTCAGGGCGCTGGTAGGACACTTGTCGGCGCAGAGCAGGCAGTTGGTGCAGGCGTCCGCGTTCCAGACGATCTTGCGATCCTCCCCTACGGTCAGGGCGTTTTCCGGGCAGATCCCCTCACAACGGCTGCATTCGTCGACGGTCAGACATTTGTTGGGATTGTAGGCCAGCTGAGGACCCGCGAACTGAGACTCCGGGTTGCTGCACCATCCACACTTGAGGCTGCATCCTTTTAAAAAAACAATGGTCCGGATCCCCGGGCCGTCATGAACGGAATATTTCTGGATGTTGAAAACAGTTCCTTTCTGCAGTTTGTCGGGTAGCATGACGGCATCTCTTTCTGTTTTGATGATCGTGGAAACGGGGCGAAGGGTATTCCCTTCGCCCCGGATAAAGGCGTTATTTCTGCCTGAGACTACAGCGTGTCGTGCCCGGTCCGGCGGATGAGGTCATCCTGCAGTTCCGGAGACAGATCGCAGAAGTATGCACTGTATCCGGCGATGCGGACAATCAGGTTGCGGTACTTCTCGGGGTTCTGCTGCGCCTTGATCAGGGTGTCCGCGTTGACCACGTTGAACTGGACGTGCCACAGTTTCAGGTCACAGAAGGTACGCATGAAGGAGACCAGCTTCTGGGTGCCCTCTTCGCCCTCGACGCACTTGGGAGTGAACTTGATGTTCAGCATCCGGGCTGCGCGGTCCCGCATTCCGTAGTTTTTGGTGGTGTAGTTGGACAGCAGAATGGCGGTGGGGCCATTGATGTCCGCACCATGGGAAGCGGAGGAACCGTCGGACAGCGCGGTCCACGCCTTGCGGCCGTTGGGGGAGGCGCTGACGGACTTGCCGAAGGGTACGTGGGAGGTGAAGGGCACGTAGCGGATGTCATTGTGCATCTTCAGCTCCGGAGAGTACCGGCGGCCGTAATCCACGGACAGGTGGTCGACGGCGCGGCCGATTTCATCGGCGTAGGAGTCGTTGTTGCCGTAGCAGGGAGCGCTCATAAGAAGCTGGCGGACATCTTCCTTGCCTTCGAAGTTGGTCCTCATGGCTTCGATGACTTCTTCCATGCTCAGTTTCTTGTCTTCGAAAACCACCTTTTTGATGGCGGCCAGGGAGTCGACCACGGTGCCGAGGCCCATGCATTCGAAGTAGCCCATTTCGATCCCTTCGGGGATGTGCTCGGTGTGCAGATCCATGCAGTGCTTCATGCACAGGTCATGCATGGCGGAGCCGGTGGGCCAGGCAAAATGCTTGGGCCGCAGCTTGTTGATGATGTACTGCTGATGGAATGCGGTCTTCATCAGGTGGGTGTGCTGCTTGACGTAGGCATCCCAGAATTCATCCCAGGATTCCATTTTGGTCACGTCGCCGGTTTCCACGCTCAGGAGCTGGTCCCCGAACTTCTGCATGCGGCCGTTGTACATGACCAGTTCCACGGCTGCGGCGAAGTTCACGTACGCGCCGCCGGAGGTATAGGTGTCCCGGTTGGGCATGCGGGCTTCGGTGCACCCGGAAACCGCGTAGTCCAGAGCTTCTTCGAAGGTGGCGCCCTTGGAGACGTACAGGGGAACGATCTCTTCGTCGTTGATCAGTTTGGGGAACCCGGAGCCGTCCTTGATGGTTTCGGCCACGTCCGCCAGGTACCGTTCCGGAGACCGGGAGTGGATCCGGGCGGCCAGGTCGGGGTAGTGCAGGGGGAATTCCCGCTTGGACTTCAGGATCAGGTAGGTCAGATCGTTGGTGGCGTCCCGTCCGTCCGGGGTCTGACCGCCCACGGTGACCGCTTCCCAGTGGGCATATCCTTCGTTGAAGGCGCCGCCCGTGGGGGAGATGTACAGGTCGATGAACTGGGCCATGCCGACCCACATGCACTCAAGGAGTTCCAGGGCGCGTTCTTCGGTGATGGTTCCGTCGGCCAGGTCCTTGGCGTAGTAGGGGTAGAAGTACTGGTCCATGCGGCCGTTGGATACGATGGTACCGGTCTTCTGCTCCAGGCGGGAGAACATCTGGGTGAACCACTGGGACTGAACGGCTTCGTAGAAGTTCCGTGCGGGATTCTCGGGAACCCATTCGCAGGCTTCGGCCAGTTCGATCAGCTCCTGCTTGCGGGTTGCGTCGGCCTCGGTGGCAGCCATTTCACGGGCCAGGGCGGCGTGACGCTTGGCCCAGGTGGCGATGGCATCGCAGGTGATGACCATGGCTTCCAGGAAGGGCTTC
Organism: Desulfomicrobiaceae bacterium; assembly: GCA_041685265.1. GTDB lineage: Bacteria > Desulfobacterota > Desulfovibrionia > Desulfovibrionales > Desulfomicrobiaceae > JAWLGC01. The sequence goes on from JAWLGC010000043.1 coordinate 6,346, forward strand.
TTCTCGCAGGCATCCACGGGGCTCAGCTCGTCAAGGGCGGCCAGCTTTTCCAGGGCCTCGTCCTTGATGCCCTTGAAGCCGCGCTTGAGGATTTTTTCGTAGTCGTGCACCCACTGGATGGAGGAGCGGAACGAGGATGTCTCGTTGACGATAAACCGGGAATTCAGTCCTTCGGGGTCGTCGTAGGTCAGTCTGTGTACTTCCTCGGGGAAGGCGGCGTTCAGGTTCTCGTGGTAGGTCTTCCCTTTCCAGTAGGGGGCGATTTCCTCGACCACGATTTTGGCGTCGGCTTCGGAGATTTCAGCCGGAGATTCGGTCCGTCCGGGGAGTTCCTTGACCGCGATGTCCAGGAAGTCTCCATCCAGCTCCGGGTACAGGACGCCGTAGCGACCCTGGTAGCCGCCGCGACCTGCCAGGAGCTGTTTGTCGTCGATGTACACGGTCATGTTTTCAGCGATACGCTGCATAGCCTTGGCCCAGCGCAGAACCAGCATCTCACCTTCGGTTTCCTTCATGGATTCGGTGAAGTACTTGGCCCGCTCGATATCGATGATCGGCTTGGCGTTGTCAAAGGTCTCGAGGATATCGAAGACCCGCTGATGGGTTCCGCGGTACCGGTCTTCTTTTCCTTCGATCTTGTCCATCAAACGCTGTTCATGAGGGGAGAGACAACAGTCCATAATAGTTCTCCTATTAATGGTGGTGATTTTTTGTGTTTGAGATTTATGTAACAAGATCCGTACCAGCTTGAATGATTTTGGCATTCGGTACTGATAATTTTTATGGATTAGTTCATAACTCTCAGAAATTCAGTATGTTCTGTTTGAAAAACCTGTAGAGAGGATGTGCCTCTGACAGGTGCCCCGCGGGGATAAACAGTCGGTTCAGGAGGGGGCGCGATGCTTATTTTGGGGAGATGGAGCAGGGAGAAGTTCAGGTGTTTCTTTTTTGCATCGAAAAGGCTCTCGTGTGGTGCAGGAGTGCATCTTTATATAAAACCGGGGTGGCGGTTTCGCCACCCCGGTTTCATTCAGGTGACAGATCGGTGTTACTTGCCGTTCACGATACTGGGAAGCCAGGTGACGATGGCCGGGAAGATCATGATCAGGGCGATGCCGACGGCCTGACAGGCGATATACTGCACCATGCCCTTATAGATGTCCGACAGCTTCCAACTTGGGATGCACCCCTTGATGAAGTAGCAGGACAGGGCCACCGGCGGTGAGAGCCAGGAGGTCTGCAGGGTCACGGCGTAGACGATGGCGAACCAGAGCAGGTCGATGTTCAGCGCCTTTACCGTGGGCAGCATAATGGGCAGGATGATGAGTACGATGGGTACCCATTCCATGGCCCAGCCCAGGAGGAAGACCATGACCATGATCAGGGCCATCATCGCCATGGGCGGCAGGCTCATGTTGATAAGTTGCTCGGAAAGCCAGGCCGCGCCGCCGAGACGGGAAAAGACCGAACCGTAGAAGTTCGATGCCGCGATCATGATCAGGATCATGGCCGACAGCTTGGCGCTGGAGTACATGGAGTTCTTCAGGGAGGAGAACTTGAACTTGCCGTATCCGATGACCAGGAGCAGGGCGCCGAAGGCACCGCAGGCGGAGGCCTCGGTGGGGGTGGCCACGCCGGACAGGATGGAGCCCAGGGTGAAGCCGATGAGCAGGATCAGAGGAACGACGCCCTTGAGCAGGTCCAGCATCAGGGCGCTGAGGGATTCGGCGCGCAGTTCCTTGGGCAGCGGGGGGCCCAGCTGCGGCTTCATGAAGCAGCGGATCAGGGAGTATCCGGTGTAGATGCCGGCCAGGAGCAGGCCGGGAAATACCGCGCCGGCGAACAGGTCCGTGACAGGGACACCGATAATCGGGCCCATTACGATAAGCATGATGCTCGGTGGGATGAGGATCCCCAGCGTTCCTCCGGCCGCAATGGCCCCTGCTCCCATCTGAATGTCGTATCCGCTGCGGCGCATGGCGGGTTCGGCCATGACACAGAGCAGGGTGATGGACGACCCCACGATGCCGGTGGCCGCTGCGAAGATGGTGGCCGTAAAAATGATGGCGATGTAAAGGGATCCGGGAACCGGGGCCATGAGTTTCTGGATCGAGTGGAACAGGTCGTCCATGAGCCCGGCGCTTTCCAGCAGATACCCCATGAGCAGGAAAAAGGGAATGGCGCCCAGGACCGGGTCGGACATGACCTGGTAGAACTGGATGTTCATGAGGTAGAAGACCAGTTTGCCGATACCTGCATACCCGAAGGCCAGGCCGATGAACATCATCGTGAAGGTGATGGGGAACCCGGTGCAGAACGCCAGCAGCAGTCCGCCCAGGGACATCATCCCGAGAAGCTGATTGAATTCCATTTCTATTCTCCCTTACCCGTGGACGCCAGGCCGCAGGTGTCCGCGGCGCCGTGCTCGTGATCTTCCCAGAAAGACTGGTTGTAACGCCATTTGCAACTGCTTTTGATGGTCTCGGATATACCCTGAGACAGCATAAGGACGATACTGACCGGAATGGCCATCTTCATGGGCCAGATGATGGGCATCCATGGACTGGAGATGATGACTTCATTCTGCATGAAGGATTGGTAGAAGTATTTCCAGCCTACTTCCAGGAAAACAATATGCGCTGGAAAGAAAAAGAAAATGTAGATGATGGTGTCGACCATTCCTTTGGTGCGTGTGGACCAGTGACTGTACAGGAAGTCGGTACGGATATGCATTCCTTCCTTAAGACAGTAAGGAGATGCGATCATAAAATAGATGCCGAACAGGATCAGTGCCACGTCTCCGGCCCAGATGGTCGGAGCGTTGAAGCAGTACCTGGCCACAACTTCGTGCAGGAGCGCGTACATCATGGGGAGGACCAGGAAAGATACACCCTTCCCGGTAATGTCGCTGATCCAGTCCAGTCTGGCGACAAAGTTGAGAAGGGACTGGGATGGTCCGTTCCCGGTGGTTTTGGTATCGGTATGCACTTGCATGCCCTCTTGTGGATAATGATTGAAAAGGCTGCGGGAAACGACGTTTCCCGCAGCCTTTATGATTACGTTCGCCGTCTTGAGGTCGACTATTTGTAGTCGGCCATGGCGCCTGTATCCATGGCAGTTTCGCCAAGCTTATAGTACAGACCATTGACTTTGACCTGATAGGGAACGGTCAGCTCGGCCCAATCCACCAGAGAGTCGAGGACCTGCTTGAAGAAGGCGTCTTTGGCGGAATATTTTTCCAGAACCTTGGCTGAAGCCTCCCCGTATGCCTTGAAGAAGTCGTCCGGGGTGTCATGCAGCTTGACGCCTTTTTTCGTGACCAGGTCACGCAGGGCAGCGGAGTTCAGGCTGACGTTCATAGTGATCTGGTCGGTCACACATGCCTTCATGGATTCGTCGATGACGACCTGCAGGTGTTTGGGCAGGGACTTGTACCAGGTGTGGTTGATGTACACGTCGCCGATGGACAGAGCCTGATGCAGGCCCTGCAGGTAGTAGTCCTTCCACACGTCTGCCAGGCCCAGGAGCTGGTCGTCGCCGGGGGAGATCCACTCGGCAGCGTCGAGGACACCACGCTGTGCAGAGGGAACGATTTCGCTTCCGGGCATGGACACGACGGGCATGCCGATCATCTTGAACGATTCGGAGGGGATGCCGGGAGGGGACCGAAACTTCATGGTCTGGAGTTCTTCAAGAGAGGTCACCTCTTTGGGGAACCATCCGAAGGGTTCCGGGCCCATGGGCATGCTCAGCCAGCCCTTGATGTCGTAGCCCAGAATATCCTGGTAGTACTGGTTCAGAAGCTTGTTTCCGCCGCCTTCCCAGGCCCAGGAGAGAAGCCCGGTCTGGTCCAGGCCCACGCCGAGCCCCGCGGTGGGAGCTGCGAAGAGCAGGCCTGCGGGGTGTTTTCCGGACCAGTAGTGGGTCCATGCCTGGCCGCCGGTGACAATGCCTTCACTGACTGCATCGATGATCTCGAATGCCTTGACGATGGCACCGTCGGCAAAGACCTGGACTTCGATTTCGCCGTTGGAAAGGGCCTCGATGCGGTCACCCAGCCGTTCCATGGTCTTGTAATACATGCTGGAACTGGGGACTGCGGTCTGGAGCTGCAGCGTGTACTTGGCTGCCATGGCCTGGGGTGCGACCAGGATGGACAGGGCTGCAGCGATGAACAGTAGACGTTTGAACATTTTCGCCTCCAAAGGGTTGATGAGAAAGACACTCCGCCTAAAGCAGGGTCAGGGACTGTTCCCCGGCCGTAAAATATACGGGTCTCCTTGTTCGTTATTGGACATGAGCAAGGGTGATGCCATTTTGCCTCTTTTGAGGAGCCGGTCATGCATTTCTGCCTCAAATGGTCAACATTTGCCGGGCCGGGGGACGGGATCCGGATCGGGAACGATAAAATAGAAGTGAATACTTGCAGATACAGGGTCGAGATCTCTGGTAAAATTTTTTGGCCTGGAGTCTGTGAAAGTTTTCCGGAACTCTTTGTTGCAGAAATGCGACAAGGCAGGCTAAGAGCCCTGATTTGCGCTTTTTTTTACAAGGGGGAGGCGCCGGGCCGGTGTAAAAGTGCATCATTGGGTGCTTGATCAATGTTTCCAGGGGGTTCCGGTTTCCGAGGGTCAAGAGGGTGTAAGAGATTGTAATCGTATTGTAATTTTTGTCCCAAAAAGCCATGCCTCACTCAGTGAGGGGGTGTTGCAAATGTGAATCATTGAAGGGGAATGCTGGAAGGCGTTGATGAGAATAGTTTTCAGTACTGTTGTGTGGAGAGATTTTTTCTCAAACATCTTTTGTGTGAGTTTTTTGTGTTGGGAATGCCTTGCAACAGGAGGCTGAAATACCCCGAGAGGTTTCATGCATATTTAATGGTGGCCTGTCTACGGAGGTGTCTTCCTGAATCGGTGCGGAGATCCCGGGAAAACCGGGGCGGGCAGGGGGGGCTGGTCGGTCTCGAGTTATTGGCGTGATAGTTGCTAGCTGGCTCCAGGAAACAATTTTTGAAATCGCTCTGCGCCCGGGTCTTTTTGCTCCCGGGGCGCTTCATGTGCATGAAAAGACCCGTTTTCGTTCAAAGCAGCGGCTCTTTTCTCCGGTCCGGGTTCCGGGCCCCCGAGTATTCATGGCGACATGGACTCTCGGGGCGGGGACGCGGACCTCAAAACGTCAACGAGACAGAGGCAGGAGGTATTTCATGGGGAAACGGGTCATCACCGTAGCGGATGTGCTCCGGGCCGCTGAAGCGGGAGAGGCGGCCATATCTGTTCCGTCCGGGCAGTGTATTGTGACTCCGGGCGCCAGGGATCAGGCGGAGTCTCTCGAGATCGAACTCGTCGAGGCCGGTGAGAGCGTTGCGTTATCCGGCCCGGAACCGGAAGAGCAGGCTCCTGCATGTGCTTCTTCCGCAGGAGAAGGCGACGCTGGTACGGCGCACGAGGGAGAGGATGTGGTCCGCCAGGTCTGTTCCCTGATCGAGTCCAGGCTTCCGGCTTCTCTGGCCGGGACCGAACTGGAGCGGCTGGTTCGTGAGGTGGTGGAGGCCAGGCTGGGGGAAGGCGGAGATGTATCCGGCCACGAGTCCGAGTCCCGGATCGGCGGGGTCTGCCTGATCAACGGAACCCGGTTGCTGGAAAGTGGTGCCGGGCCGGTTCCCGTGGATGAAAAGGTGCTTCTGGCCGATGCCATCGGGGGGGATGACGAGGTTCCCCTGGCCGGAGGGTATATGGAATGGGAGAAGTCTTCCTTTCGCAGAACCGTGGAATGTGCCGAAATCAGCGTGATCGTGGACGGAGAACTGCACCTCACCGTAGGCGGCAAAACTCTGGTCGGCAGGGCCGGGGACATGCTCTATTTTCCAAAGGGAGTGAACGTGCTGTACAGCACGCCGTCCAGGGTCCGGATGGCCTGCATCAACGCGGCGGGCTGAGCGCCGGCCGATTTTTCCAACATAAGGACATGATTGTGGATATTTTGGAACGTTGCAAGGCGGCCTGCCGCAAAGACCCGGGCACGGTCGTCTTTCCGGACTGCCTTGACGGTCGGGTCCTGGAAGCGGCCGCGCGTCTGAAAAGGGAGGGTCTGGCCGAGCCGGTTCTGGTACAGTCGCCGTTTGCGGTGCGCAGCAGGATGCGGGAGCTCGGGATTCGTTCGACCGGATTCACGGTGGTGGATCACACCAGTCCGGCCCTGCTGGAGAAAAACGCCGAGGGGTTTGCGGCCATCCGGAAGGAAAAAGGAAAGAGTGTTTCCGCGGACAAGGCCCTGAAAACCATGCACTGTCCTCTGGCCGCTTCAGCCATGATGCTTCGCCGGGGAGAGGCCCAGGTCGGTGTGGCCGGCAACCTTTCCTCCACGGGCGATGTCCTGCGGGCCGGGTTGAGCATCATCCCCAGGAAACCCGGGCTGAAAACCATCTCCAGTTTTTTTCTCATGATTTCGCCGGACAATGAAAAACAGTATGTGTTCGCCGACTGTGCCGTGGTTCCCGAGCCCAACGAGGAAACCCTGGCCGATATCGCCATTGCCTCGGCGGAAAAGTCCCGCAGCCTGCTCGGCAGGGAACCGCGGGTGGCCATGCTTTCCTTTTCCACCAAGGGAAGCGGGGCGCACCCCCGGGCTGAACTCGTTCGCCGGGCCATGGAGCTGGTCCGGACCAGGGCCCCTGAGCTGCTGGTGGACGGGGAGATCCAGTTCGATGCCGCCACGGCTCCCAGTGTCTCGGCCCTGAAATCGCCCGGGAGCGTTATCGAGGGGCAGGCCAATGTCCTGATCTTTCCCAGTCTCGAGGCCGGAAACATCGCCTACAAGATGGTTCAGCGCCTTGGTGGGTATACGGCCATGGGCCCTTTTTTGCAGGGGTTCGACGGGGGATGGCACGACCTCTCCCGGGGATGCAGCGCCGAGGACATCTACAAGGTCGCCGTGGTCGGGATGTGTCTCGAACGGGGATCGCTTCTCAACTGAATCAACACTCCAAAACGGGCTGAGAGCGGATGGAAAAACACCTTTTTTTGCAGAAAATACGTGAAGCCGGCGTGGTCGGCGAAGGCGGGGCCGGATTTCCGGCCCAGGTCAAGTACGACACGCAGGTGGAAACGGTTATCGCCAACGGGTGCGAATGCGAACCCCTGCTGTACTCGGACCAGCACATCATGACTTCCGAGGCGGCCCATGTGGTCCGGGCCATGCAGGCCCTGGTTGAGGCCGTGGGCGCCAAACGGGGCGTTATCGGCATCAAGCGCAAGTATACGGAAGTGGCCCGGATCTTTCAGGAGGCCATGGTCGGAACCGGTCTGGAACTGGCCCGGCTGGATAATTTCTACCCGGCAGGGGACGAACAGGTTCTGGTCCATGAAGTGACCGGCAGAACCATCCCGCCCCTGGGGCTGCCTAAGGATGTGGGCGCCGTGGTGGCCAACGTGGGCACCCTGGCCGCAGTGAGCAGGGCCATGGACGGTACGCCCGTGACCCACAAGATCGTCACCGTGACCGGCGAGGTGGCCGAGCCTTCCGTGATCAAGGTCCCCCTAGGCACCTCGGTCCGGGAGTGTATCGCACAGTGCGGCGGGGCCACCGTGTCTGATCCGGTGCTGATTATGGGCGGCCCCATGATGGGCAAAATTCTGGACGAACAGGCGGACATGGACGCGGCCGTGATCACCAAGACCGCTGGCGGCATTATTGTTCTGCCTCGAGGACACTACCTGCACGAGCAGGCCACTCTGTCCGTGCCGGTCATGCAGAAGCGGGCCGCTGTGGCCTGCATTCAGTGTCGGCAGTGCACGGAACTCTGCCCCCGGTATCTTATCGGACACGGCTTCGAGACGCACAAGGTCATGCGGGCCTTCAGTTCCGGCGAAGACGTGGCCATGGGCGCCCTGCAGGCGGTCATGTGCTGCGAGTGCGGAGTGTGTGAGCTGTTCAGCTGTCCCATGGGGCTTTCTCCCAGACGGATCAACGCCACGCTCAAGGCCAAATTTCGCGAGCACAAGGTTCAGTACGACGGCCCCCGGGAGGTCAAGCCGGCCCAGTCCGATCTGCGCACCTTTCGTAAGGTACCCGTGCCCCGCCTGGCCGGGAAGATCGGCATTGCCCGGTATATGGACCTGCATCCCGAGTTTGCCGGGGAACATGTTCCGGCCGAGGTCTCCATTCCCCTGCATCAGCATATCGGTGCCCCTTCCGTGGCCCAGGTCAGGGTCGGTGATCAGGTCAATGTGGGGGACTGCATCGGTGTCCCGCCCGAGAAAGCACTCGGAGCCTTCATCCACGCATCCATCAAGGGCGTCGTAACGGCAGTCGGCAGTTCGGTCGTCATCAAAGGAGCATAATATATGGAACGCACACTTCAGGCAGTGGGCATGGTGGAACTGAACAGCATCGCTGCCGGCATCGAGACCGCAGACTACATGGTCAAGGCCGCCCAGGTCGAGGTCCTGTTCATGAAGACCATCTGTCCCGGCAAGTATGTGGTCGCCGTACACGGCGAAGTGGCCTCGGTGCAGTCTTCTGTCGCCACCGGACTCGAGCGGTCCGGGGAAGCCGTGGTCGATCACTTCGTCATCCCGAATATCAACCCTGCGGTCATCCAGGCCATGTCCTGTGCCACCCTGGCTGATACCCGGGGTGCGGCCATCGGTGTCATCGAAACCTTTTCCGCGGCCTCCTCGGTGGTGGCCGCTGATGTGGCCAGCAAGACCGCGGATGTGGACGTGGTCGAGGTACGCATCGCCATGGGGCTCGGAGGCAAGGCGTTCTGCGTCCTGGCCGGTGATGTGGCCGCTGTTGAAATGGCCGTGTCCTCCGGGGCGTCGGCCATGGCCGAGACAGGGCTTCTGGTCCGTAAAGTGGTCATTCCCAGCGCCGCACCCGAGGTGCTGGCCAATATCATGTAGCAGAATTTTGGAGATGAAATATGGCAAGCAGTGATTCTTTGGGATTTGTGGAAACCTACGGCCTGACGGCTGCCGTCGAGGCGGCCGACGCCATGGTCAAGGCGGCCAACGTCAGAGTCAAGACAGTGGCCAACGCGGACGCCGGCCTGATCAGCGTTATCTGTGAAGGCGATCTGGCATCCTGCGGTGCGGCCGTGGATGCCGGCAAGGCCGCAGCGGCCCGAGTCGGGCAGTGTCTGAACAGCAACCTGATCCCTCGTCCCGACGACGGAGTCGGGGTGATGCTGGATTCCCATATGGGCGAAATGACCATCGGCCCCAAAAAGGGTGCTCCCAAGCAGGCCGCCAAGAGCCCCAAGGGCAAAAAGTAGCGTAAGTATTCGCCAGGACGTACGAACCTGGGGATTATAGGGATAAAAGGATTAAAGGGAGTACCGGCAGAGGCCGGACAATCCCTTGATCCCGCGACGAAGGAGCATCATCCCGTTGATCCTGTTGTTTGCGAAGCAGACAGCCAAAATAACCACCCCGCCGATTTCCGGCATGAAACCACCCCCTGACGGGATACTACAAGGAGTTCGAAAATGGATGCATTGGGCATGATTGAAACCAAGGGTTTGACCGCACTGATCGAAGCCTCCGACGCCATGGCCAAGGCCGCCCGCGTGCAGCTGGTCGGCTTTGAGCGCATCGGGGCCGGCATCTGTGCCGCCCTGGTGCGTGGCGACGTGGCCGCATGCAAGGCTGCCACCGATGCCGGTGCAGCTGCCGCCGCCCGGGTCGGCGAAGTGATCGCCGTGCACGTTATTCCCCGCCCCCATGGCGACCTGGAAGAGATCTTCCCCATCAAGCGGGCATAACCCTTTTTCCGGACCGGGGAGACGCAGTCGCGTCTCCTCCCGACCGTGATGACCGGGACCGGCCCGTTTCGGGCCGGTGTTTTCCGGGAGGAGAATTGGTATGGAACTGGGCAAGGTAAAAGGCCAGGTCGTTTCCACGGTCCGGAACTCCGGAATGCCGAACCTGACCCTCCTTCTTGTCGATGTCGTAGATATGCAGGGCAATGTCCTGGCTGCGAGCCAGGTGGCTGCTGATATCATCGGTGCCGGAGAAGGTGAGCTGGTTCTTCTGGTCCGGGGCAGCTCGGCCCGTCTGCTGACCGGGCAGGAAGCCCCTCTGGACCTGAGTGTCGTCGGGATCGTGGATCAGGTGACCTCGCGAAAAGATGCGTTGTATACCAAATAGTGTCATGGTTTCCCGTTGTTCGTTTCCGGTTCTTCGTCAGAAGATGATCTCTGCTGACGAGAAACGAACGACCAAAAACGAGGAACCTGCAAAAACGAATTTTGATCGAAGGTAATGGTTTTTCGTTGTTTGTTTCCGGTTCTTCGTCAGAGGATGATCTCTGCTGACGAGAAACGAACGACCAAAAACGAGAAACCTGCAAATCGGTTGTTGGTAAATAATAAATTTCCATAGTTGCTGGAGGCGGGATGTCTGTACGACGTGAAGATATTGAATCCATTGTCAGTGAAGTGATCAGGAAGATGGGCGCGGCCGCTCCGCAGGCCGGTGCTCCGGCTGTATCCGCATCCGCCCCCGCGGATCGGGGCGACTGGGGCGTGTTCGAAGAGCTTGACGACGCCGTGGCCGCTGCCACCGAGGCCTTCAAGGCCATTGACACCGTGGCCCTGCGCACGAGGGTGGTCAAGGTCATCCGTCTGGCCGCCCGGGCCAATGCCCGGCCTCTGGCCGAGATGGCCCAGCAGGAAACCGGCATGGGCCGGGTGGAAGACAAAGTCAAAAAGAACCTGCTGGTGGCCGACCTGACCCCGGGTCCCCGGGCCCTCAATCCCCGGGCCATTTCCGGGGACATGGGCCTGACCCTGATCGAGAACGCGCCCTGGGGCGTCATCGCCTCGGTCACGCCGTCCACCAACCCTGCGGCCACGGTCATCAACAACGGGATCAGCATGATCTCCGGCGGCAACGCCGTGGTTTTTGCCCCGCATCCCTCCGCCAAGCGGGTCACCCAGGAGGCGATCAAGGTCCTGAACAAGGCGATCTTCGAGGAGACCGGGATCAACAACCTGATGACCTGTGTCAAGGAACCCTCCATCGACGCGGCCCAGAAGCTGTTCGTCTACCCCGGCATCGACCTGCTGGTGGTCACCGGCGGCGAGGGGGTCGTGAACGCGGCCCGCAAGGTGACCGATAAGCGGCTCATCGCGGCCGGGGCGGGCAATCCCCCGGTGGTCGTGGACGAAACCGCTGATCTGGCCCGGGCCGCCGAGTCCATCTACTCCGGTGCCTCGTTCGACAACAACATCATCTGCGCCGACGAGAAAGAGATCATCGCCGTGGACTCCATCGCCGACGAGCTGAAGAAGCAGCTCTGTGCCTGTGGTGCAGTGGAGATCTCCCTGGAGCAGGCCGAGGCCGTGGCCAAAGCCGTCCTGCTGGACTACCCCGGCCCTGATGCGCGCCCAAACCCGAAATGGGTCGGTCGGGACGCTGCCAGGCTGGCCGAAGCCGCCGGGTTCAGCGTGCCCGAATCCTGCCGCCTCCTGTTTGTGGATGTGGCCGGGGACGTGGACCATGTCTTTGCCCGGGTGGAGCAGATGATGCCCATCCTGCCTCTGATCCGGGTCCGGGATTTTGAGCAGGCTCTGGAAGCTGCCCTGCTCCTGGAGCGCGGCCTGCAGCACACCGCAGGTCTGCATTCCACGAACATCGAGAACATGGACAGGATGGCCAGGCGGATCAACACCAGCCTGTTCGTCAAGAACGGCCCGCATCTGGCAGGCCTGGGTGCCGGCGGCGAAGGGTGGACCTCCATGACCATCTCCACCCCCACCGGCGAAGGGGTGACCAATGCCCAGTCCTTTGTCCGGCTGCGGCGGTGTACTCTGGCCGGGAGCTTCCGCATCGTCTAGCGTTCCCCGCGTCCGGGAAACCCGATATCGAGCAAAACCCCCGGAACTGATGTTTCGGGGGTTTTTTGCCAATCGGATATGAAACAGGAGAAGTCATGCCTATTACATGGGAAGAGGCGGCCGAACGACTGGAACAGGCCGCTGCGATTTTGAACGAGACCGACCCCGTCGAGGTGTCCGGTCCGCTGCACGTGGGCATCGACCTGGGCACGGCCGACGTGGTGCTCATGGTTCTCGATGATTCCGGGGAGCCGGTGGCCGCATTTCTGGAATGGGCTCAGGTGGTCAGGGACGGAGTGGTGGTCGACTTTATCGGGGCCGTGGACATTGTTCGGGATCTGAAGGCCAGGGCCGAAGCGCGCCTCGGTGTGGAAATCACGGGTGCCTCCACCTCGTTTCCTCCGGGAACCGATCAGCGATTGTCCACAAATATTCTCGAGACCGCGGGGCTGGACGTGCTTCAGGTGTACGACGAGCCCACCTGCGTGGCCTCGCTGCTGCATCTGGACAAGGCCGCAGTCGTGGATATCGGCGGCGGAACCACGGGAACGGCTGTGGTCAAAGAGGGGGACGTGGTCTTCAGCGACGACGAGCCCACCGGCGGGACGCACCTTTCCCTGGTCATCGCCGGGCATTACGATGTCTCCTTCGAAGAGGCCGAGCAGTACAAGCGCAGCCCCGAGGAGTACGGCATTCTGCCCCTGGCCAGGCCCACCCTCCAGCGGATCTGCGACATCGTGGCCCGACATATCCGGGATCATGAGGTGGAGAGCATAATCCTTTCCGGCGGCACCTGCTGTCTGCCCGGCATTGACGAGGTGTTCGCCAAAGAACTGGGGCTGCCCATCCGGCTGCCCTGCGAGCCGCTGATGTTCACGCCGCTGGCCATTGCCTCGTTGTCCATGAAGTAATTGAAGGTACGCACCTCGCAGACACCTGCTGTATAAGAGCCTGTCATTCCCGCGAACGCGGGAATCTCAGCTTCGGTGGCAACGCCCGTCATTGCCCACACGTCTGAGATTCCCGTTTTCACGGGAATGACTGCTGGAGAATACAGGCGTTGCACTCAAGAACACCAGCCAATGGGCCGTGCGTACCTTCAGCATGTAAAAAAAAGGATGCCCCCTCCCGGCCGCATCCTTTTTTTCCCGGCT
>JAWLGC010000044.1:0-19127 GCA_041685265.1 Desulfomicrobiaceae bacterium
GATCCTTCAGCTGACCAGGTTGCGGGCATCAAAGTCCCCCCTTCAAGGGGGGACTTCCTTGCTGATATTGCTGAACCAGCTGAAGAATTTACAATCATATGTAACATCAGGTACGTATTTTCTGAACCCTGATCCTCATCCCCTGTTCACCACCGCTTCATCCACCGCCACCCCGTACGGTGAAACCACGCGTCCCTTCGCACATATCCCCTTTCCTTACGCGCTTCCCGCTCCACCAGAAACCGGTTCAGTATCAGCTCCACGGACCGGCTCAGGGGAAATTCCCCGGCCCGGGCCGCTCCGGCCGCCGCGATCCGGGCCCGCTCCTCGGGGTGCTTCAGAAAATAGTCGATCCGCTCCCGCAGTTTTGCCACGTAGCAGGAGGCGAAATCGATCCCGTCCCGAAACGGGTACGGGTCGGTCATCTTTTCCGAGAGCACGAACCGGGTGTTGGCCAGAAACTCGAACATGCGCGGGGCCTCGCAGGAAAAGCCGTGGTCAAAATGGAGATTGAGGCAGATCTTCGCGTGCAGGGCCCGACTCTTCTTGCTCTCCTTCCATAGCCCTTCATATTCCGGGTAGACCCGATAATGTTTTTCCAGTTCGGCCAGGACCCGGGCCCGGCGGTCGTCGATACCGGTGGGCGCGCCCAGAAACATAAGGTCGTACTCCTGTCCGGGCTGCCCAGAATCATAATATTGGAGCTCGTCAAAATGCCCGAAGGGGCAGAACACCAGGCCGGGATAGCGACGGCCGTAGGTGCGCACATTGACCGGATTCCAGTCAAAGACCCAATCAAAATGACGCACGTACCGGCGAAACACCTCCACCCGCTCCCGGCCGAAGGTGAGGTTGCCCGCCTCTAGCGTGGGGAACTGTTCGGTCTGGATACCGGCGAACATAAAGTCGCGGTGGTGCCGGGGAGGTTTTTGGGAAAAGAGATGGGCCCCGATGATCAGAAACCCGTCGGGCCGGTAGTCGTATTCGATATTGTCGAACCCCTCGGCTTCAAATCCGAATTCGCGGATGGTTCGGACCACGGCCCTGCGGTAGGACCGAAAGTAGCGGGAGCCGGTGACGACACCGATTTTAAGGGGTTGGAAAGAGGCAAGGGACATGGCTGATACATTTTCCGGTTGACGTTTTCTCTTTCTTTTTTTCCGTACCTTCCGTGTGTTCCGTGGGCGATCCTCTTTTGGATTTCATGAAACAGCCCGCAAAAAAGAGGACAGGAAAAAAGGCGGAACCGTTTCCGGCTCCGCCTTTTTTTGTCGCAATATGGACGTGCTGTCTACTTCGCATCCGGAATGGCATCGGGGTAGAACAGCTGCTTGCCCAGAAGCTTGTACCCGGCGATGAGCCCCTGCCCTTTGGGGGAGACCAGCCACTCGGCAAAGGTTTTGGCCAGGTCGTATCTGACGTGCCCGTACTTTTCAGGATTGATGGGAATCACGCCGTAGGGGTTGTACAGGTCGTCGTCCCCTTCCACCAGCAGAGCCAGGTCCAGGCCCGCGTCGCGTCCCAGACTGTATTTCAGATAGGTACCGCGGTCGGTAAGAATATACCCCTGCTTTTCCTCGGCAAAAGTCAGGGCCTTCCCCATGCCCTGGCCGACAGACATGTACCAGTCTCCCTCGGGAGCCACGAAACTGACCTCTTTTTCCTTGCCCTTCTTGACGATGGTCCGGGTGACCTTGCCGAGCTTCACCCCGGAATCCTGCCACAAAGTCTGCTCCTTGGTGTGCGTGCCGCTGTCGTCCCCACGGGAGACGAACACCGCCCCGGCCGCGGCGATCTTCTTCAGGGCCGCAGGGGCGTCGGTCATCCCTTTGACCCCTGCCGGGTCATCGGCCGGGCCGAGAAGCACGAAATCGTTGTGCATGACCGCATACCGTTTGGTGCCGTACCCTTCGGCCACAAAATTCTCCTCACGGGATTTGGCGTGCACGAAAATCACGTCCACATTGCCGTCAATGCCGTCGCGAATAGCAGCTCCGGTGCCCTTGGCAATAACCTTGACCTCAATGCCGGTATCCCTGGCAAGCTCCGGCAGAAGCACGTCGAGCAGTCCCGAGGCCTGGGTGCTGGTGGTGGTGGACATGGTCAGAACCTTGTCCGCCGCGCAGGCCTGGCCTGCAAGGAAAAACCCCAGGAGCGCGACGCTCATCAGTTTCAAGACATTCTTCATGATTTTTTCTCCGTTAAGGTCTTTTATTCTCAAGGAATGAGAACGAAAACAATTCAAGGCACCGCTATCCATTATCTGTACAAAACTTTTTTCGTCAACAACGTTTTAAACAAGCAAACCTTTATTGACTAATTATTACTAAAAATAACCTCTTAAAAAAATTATGTTCATCGTCAGTATTCGATTTTTCTTTGTTGACTTCACGCTCACCCGGCTTTAACCGGATTCGAACAGCCCCTGGCCAGGCAAGCCTAAAACAGCTTCTTCGGCCATGCTTCACCTTTTCACCGGACCCAGGTCCGTCCCTGTTCTGCATTATTGCAGAGGTGTATAATGAAAGAAGTCTCTCGCTCTCTCTCGAGGCAAAAGTTCGCCCCCCGCTCCAGGGGGATCCTGACCCACACCCTTCACCATGTGCAGGCAGCCTTCAGTCACCTGCTGCGCGACCTGCTGGAGGAGGAACGGAAAACCGTCATGCTCGGCCGCTATTACCGAAATCATCCCAAGCCCATGACCTGGGGCAGGTAATTTCCTCCTGTTTGCGCCAATGCAAAAGCCCGGAGTCTTTCGACTCCGGGCTTTTTTTTCGACGTTACGAACCACCGCCTTCATTCAAGCCGGATCTCCATCCCCTGCCGGACCCCGAAGCACTCTGTCCCGCTTCCGGCATCGGCGATCATCTCCCGGCACATGGCCACCATGGCGTCCACCTGGTCATCGGTCCGATCCTGATTGTGGTGAAAAAGCCCCAACCGGGTCACACCGGCATCCAGGGCCAGGCGAACCGCATCCGAGGCCCGGGAATGCCCCCACCCCCTGGTGCGCTCATACTCTCCGTCCAGAAATTCCGCGTCGTGAACCAACACGTCGGCACCGGCACAAAACCGGACATATTCCGGGTAGTCCCGGCCGCCCTCATGGGCGTGGGCAAGCTCGTTGTCCGTCAGAAACACAAACCGTTTCCCGTCCTGTTCAAAACAAAATCCAAGTCCGTGGTTGGGGTGGCGCAAGGGAATGGGAGAGACCTGCAGCGCCCCGATCCGAAACGGGGCACACCCCTGGTCGTGGTAGGTGACCGCGGCCCGAATGATCTCCGGTTCGATGGGAAAGTGGGGGCTGGACATGGTGTGATACACATTGTCCAGAAGGGAACCCTGCACCGCGGAACATCCATGGACATGGATCACGGCCCGGGAGTCGTACAGGGGCTTGAAAAAAGGAAATCCGATAATATGATCCCAGTGCAGATGTGTGAAAAGCATGTGGATATCGCCGAACCCGCGGTCCATCAACCGATTCCCCAGGGCACGGATACCTGTCCCGGAATCAATAATGACAATATTTCCCGAGCCGTCACACACTTCGACACAGGTGGAGTCTCCGCCGTACCTTCTGTACTGATCTCCGGAAACGGCTATGGATCCCCTGGCTCCCCAGCAATGTATTCTCATATTTTTTCCACATTCCGATCAGCATTGCACTCCTGCCCATACAGGAGATTGTTCACTCCGTTCCCAAAGCGGCCGAAAGCACCATTCGGACTGTATACCGGGCATTGTCCGGATGCAACCCGATTTGCCCACAGCACACAATTCGCGGCACATCGCTCACAAAAAAAAAGGAGCCCCCGTTATGGGAGGCTCCCTTTGTCGGCGTTGCCCGGCCGGGACTACGCGTTGACTTCGGACTCGGCACTAATGGGCGAGTACACCTGCCGTTCCCGGTACTCGGCCTGTTTCCCCTTGTTCCACAGGCTGACCGGACGGTAGTAGCCCACGATCCGGGTATAGACCTCGGCATCCTGCCCGCACTGGGGACACTGGAAATGCTCGCCGTGGATATAGCCGTGCTCCTTGCAGATGGAGAAGGTCGGGGTGACCGATATGTAGGGAATCTTGGTTTTGGTCATGGCCTTGACGATATAATTTTTCAGGGCCGTGGTATCGCTGACCGCCTCGCCCAGGAAACTGTGGAAGACCGTGCCCCCTGTATACAGGGGCTGCAGGTTGTTCTGGTGCTCCAGGGCCGTAAACACGTCCGCGGTTCCGCCCACGGGCAGCAGAGTGGAGTTGGTGTAGTAGGGCACGCCGTTGCCCGCGGCCTGGATGTCCGCGTACAGGCTCTTGTCGATCTTGGCCAGACGATACGAAGTCCCTTCGGCCGGGGTCGCCTCCAGGTTGTAGAGATTGCCGGTCTCTTCCTGAAAGCGGGAGGTCAGGGTGCGGAGATGATCCAGGGTCCGGGTCATGAGCCGTATTCCGGCATCGGTCTCGATCCCTTTGCCGAGCAGGTTCAGGCAGGCCTCGTGCCCCCCGATCAGTCCGATGGTGCTGAAATGTCCGTTGAACCCGTTCTTCAGGTACCGCCGGGAAAAGGGGAACATCCCGTTTTCCATGTTGTCGCTGACAAACTTGCGCTTGAACTCCAGGGACTCCTTGGCCATTTCCGCGTATTCGCCCACCAGGTCCAGAAAATCCTCTTCTCCCTGGGCCAGAAAAGCGAGCTTGGGCAGGTTCAGGGTGACCACGCCGATGGATCCGGTCAGATCTCCGGCCCCGAACAGCCCGCCGGTCCGCTTGCGCAGTTCCCGCAGATCCATCTGCAGCCGGCAGCACATGGACCGGACATCCTCGGGTTTGAGGTCGGAGTTGATAAAGTTCTGGAAATAGGGCGCGCCGTATTTGGCGGTCAGTTTGAGCAGAATCTCGCCCACTTCCGATTCCCAGGGAAAGTCCCTGGTCACGTTGTAGGTCGGGATGGGAAAGGAAAAAATCCGTCCGTCATAATCCCCCTCGAGCATGACCTCCAGAAAGGCCCGGTTGATCATTTCCATCTCGGGAATGAACTCGCCGTAATTGACGTCCTGCAGCCTGCCGCCGATGATGGCCGCCTCTTTGGCGATATGCTCGGGCGGCACCAGATCGAAGGTCAGGTTGGTGAACGGGCTCTGACCGCCCCACCGGGAGGTGGTGTTCAGATTGAACACGAACTTCTGCATGGACTGTTTGACCTCGGGGTAGGTCATGTTGTCATGGCGCACAAAGGGGGCCAGATAGGTGTCCACGTTGTTGAAGGCCTGGGCACCGGCCCACTCGTTCTGCAGGGTCCCCAGAAAGTTGACCATCTGCCCCAGGGCGGCGTCGAAGTGCCTGGCCGGACCGGACGAGCACCGTCCTTCCAGGTTGAATCCTTCAAGGAGCAGGTCCCGCAGGGACCACCCGGCACAGTATCCGGCCAGCCCGAAAGAGAGATCGTGGATGTGAAAATAGCCGTGCTCATGGGCCATGCGTACCTCTTCGGGGTACTTTTCCAGGGAGTACCTGGCCTGCACGGATCCGGACAGATGGAGCATGAGCCCCTGGAAGGAGTGGGACATGTTGGCGTTCTCGTTGACCCGCCAGTCCGACTTGTTCAGGTAGCTGTCAATGGTGTCGGTAATGTCCAGAAACGCTTCGCGCTGACTGCGGATCTCCCGCCGTTTCTCCCGGTATACGATGTACTTGCGGGCCACGTTGTACAGCCTGGACTCCATAAGCACCTGTTCCACACTGTCCTGAATCAGCTCCTGTTCAGGCATGTCGATGCCGTCCAGTTTTTTTTCCACTCTGGAGCCGATCCGCTTGGCCAGCAGGGGGTCCTTGATTCCGCTGGCCCGCAGCGCTTTCAAAATGGCCTGAATGATTTTTTCCGAAGACCAGGTCTCGATACGTCCGTCTCTTTTCACGATATGCTGCGGCATATTCTCTCCTTGAAATTCCGTTGCAGGCGGACGGGCCGCCATTCGTATTGCTCCGTCGACAGGGGATCTCGTTTCGCTCAGGCCACGTGCCTGGGGTCGGCCATGGTGCCGACAGGCGGTATGAACTTCTGCACGCGCAGGGAAAACCCTGCCGGCAGTTGGCCGCGCACCGTTTCCAGATCCGCTTCGCTCAAGCCTGGAACACGGGTACACCGAAAATAGAAACGATCCGGGTACTCTCCGGCCAGGGTAAAAATGGATTGCAGCCGGGACTCGGCCCGATCCCCATCCGCGGCCCCGCCGGTCAGGACTGAATATCTGTCCCACGGCCCTTTGACGTCCACGGCAAAGACCTGCACCAGATCCTGCTCGAGCAGCTCCCGGACCACGTCGGGACGCATCCCGTTGGTGTCCATTTTTACGGGCAGCCCCGACCCCCGAAGATCAAGAAGCAGGGAACCCAGGCCGGGCGCAATGCTCGGTTCTCCTCCGCTCACGGTAACCCCGTCCAGCCAGCCGGCCTTTTCCTTGAGGTACCCGAGGATTCCGCTTCGAGGTACCGGGGGTACGGCGTTCGGAGTCCAGGCCAGTTGATGATTGTGACAGGTGGGGCACAACAGATTGCACCCCCCCAGAAATACCACGGCGCACACGTGCCCGGGCCAGTCGCATAGACTGACGGGCTCGAAACCGCGCACATTTTCCCAGGCGGTTCGATGAATATCCTGCATGGTGTAACTGATGGTGGCTGAGGGCGGGCCGGAAGCGGTCCTGTCAGCCGGGTTTGGAATATGAAAACAGAGCCTCTTCAGGCGGAGCCCGGCCCGAAAACGGTCAGGGGCGTAAAGAGGTGCTTCAGGTCGGAACACTGACTTTCGGGGTCTCCCCGGCAAGGGAGAACTGAACCGATCACAGCGGCGGAACCGTTCCGGAATCACACCGGATTACCCATTTATGCCTGAACGGCACCTGAAGTCGGTAAGCCAAAACAGGGGAGAAGCTAGCAGCAATCCGAGGAGGGAGCAACACCCTTTTACAAAAAAAGGCATATCTTTTTAACCACTTGAATTCATTGCTTCAGGAAATGTCAACCCGAAATCACCCCATTTCCCGCTCCATGGGCACCTACTCTCCGCAACTTCTCGAAATTTTGCGCATTCTTGGAAAGAATCCGGAGCAGACCCGGCGGGAGGTGTTCAAAATGAAAAATTTCCGAAATTCAAAAAAAAAGGGCCGCCCGAAGGCAGCCCTTTTTTTCGCAGTGCAAGCGGATCTAGCTGTTCAGCTTCCGCTCCTGGGGAAAGACCGGCAGGTACCGGTACGAGATGCTGAGAATGATAATTCCGTACGCCACGATCATCAGGGTGGTGGACCACTCCGCCCAGTTGGGAAGATAGGAGTACCACTTATCAAAGGGCATGACCGGAATGGCCAGGGCCTGGACCGTGAACACGTACCGATTCAGGGTGATCCCGATACAGTCCAGAATCCCGGCCGTGTACAACAGAGCCGGTTTGTTCCGGATAGAGGGCGTCAGGAGCATGATGGCCGGAACGACTCCGCACAGGCCGATCTCCATCCAGAGCAGGCTCACGCCGTATCCCATGTCACTGTTGAACATCTGATCGAAGGTCAATCCCATGGAAGGCAGAATCCCTGCGGCCCATGCGAATGTGTCCAGAATCTTGAAGAACAGGTACAGGGCCAGCATCAATCCGGAGATCTTGCCCATAAGAGCCTTGGTTTTGAAGTCCACCAGCCTGCGCCCGGTGATCTTTTCCATCAGCGCGGCGATCATGGCCGTAAAAATGGGCCCGGAGGCCACGGCCGAAATGATGAACAGGAAGAAGGTCCAGGGCCAGATGAAGAAGCCTTCCCGGAACACAAAGGGGCGTCCGAACAGCACGCCGTACATGCCGCCCAGGGAGCCCTGATGAAAGAAGGACAGGAAGGTCCCGATACCGGCGAACAACGGCATGTATACATGGAAGTTGTGGGCCAGGTGGTGGCAGAACCTGTTCTGGTTGATTTTTCTGTTTTCAAGAATCAGCGGCACATACTCGATGATCAGCACCGTGCAGTAGCAGGTGATACAGAAGATCACTTCCGTGAGCATGGAGTGCACGTTGGGATGCCAGTATCCGAACCAGGCCCGCAAAGGCTGGCCGATGTCCAGGGTCAGAATAAGCATGGCCCCGGAGTAGCAGATGAACCCGACAATGACCGTCAGGTTGATGATGTTCTTCAGTTGATCAATACGGATGATGTATTTCAGGAACCCCGAGAAAAAGGCCCCCGCACCAAGGGCGATGACCGCCAGGTCAAAGGTGATCCACAGCCCGAACCCGAAGTAGTTGTCCAGACCGGTCACGCCGATGCCGTTGGTCAGGATGGTGAAGGCGCCGTACACGCCCCACAGAAACACCACGCCGACGGCCCCCAGCCAGAGCAGGAATCGGCCCAGGGAGCAGCGCTCTACTCCTTCCGGCAACCAGGATTTATCGCTCATGCCCTACTCCCCCTTGGTCTTTTCATTTTTAAGATAGTTGTCGCCCTGACGGCGGACCCACTCCCGCCTGGACACGTAGTACACCTGCGGGTCGGTTCCCAGTCGCTCCAGAAGACGAAACGCATTGGGATCCTTGGCCAGCTCATGCACTTTGTGCTCGGGGTTGTTCAGATCTCCGAATACCATGGCCCCGGAAGGACAGATCTCCACACAGGCCGGCACGTAATCGCCGTCGTTCAGGGCCATGGGGTCCCTGCCTTCCATGCGCGCCTTTTCCTTGGCCGCGGCGAACCGGTGGTGACAGAAGGTGCACTTCTCGACCACGCCGCGGGGACGGACGGACACGTTGGGGGTCAGGGTCTTTTCCATGCCTTCGGGCCAGATCGGATCGAACCAGCCGAAATACCGGGCGTGGTACGGACAGGCGGCCATGCAGTACCGGCACCCGATGCACCTGGGATAGACCTGAGAAACGATACCCCCTTCCTCATCCTTGGTGGTGGCCACCACGGGACAGACCGTGGAGCAGGACGGGTGCCCGCACTGCATGCAGGGCCGGGGAAGGTAGGCCGTGTCGTGTTCCGGAAACTCCTTGCCGTTGGACAGCTCATAGACCTTGAGCCATTCCAGGGTGCGGAGCTTGTTGGAGGCTTCCGGTTGCGGGGCAATATTGTTTTCGGCCTGACAGCCCACCACGCAGGCGCCGCACCCGGTGCACTTGTCCAGGTCGATGACCATGCCCCATTTCACTTTGAATTCCATCTGTTGCATAACGGATATCCTCTTCTTTTACAGTTCTCCAATGGGGGTGTGCACCTAGGCTCTGGTCACGGAGACCTGTGCCGTACTGAACAGAGACGCGCCGGTATCCGGTTCGGAGGCTGCTCCGAGCAGGTCATACACGTTCTCACCCTTGCCTTTGGAGAAATCATCCCACGCGGTATGCCCGAATCCGAGGGGGGCGATCACCACATCGGTCATGACGCCTTCAAACACATTGACCCGGGCCGTGCAGGAACCGGCAGCACTCTTGAGGGTGACCAGATCGTTCTCAGCCAGGTCGTGCCTGCGGGCCGTGGCCCCGTTCATCTGAACGAAGAACTCCTTCCCGAGAAGTTCGTCTTCCCGAATGGTGATGGTCGCAAAAGGCACCGTCGCCATTCGGGCGCTGCCGACCTTGAGCTGGGCCACAGGCACCAGAGTCAGATTTTCAGGGGGAGCGGCCAGCCGGTACCGTTTGTTCCACAGAGAGAGTCCGGACAGCGCGGCAACCTTGTCCGAGGTCCAGGCCGATCCTCCGGCAGCAGCGGACCATTTGGCCCCCAGGCTCTTGGCCCGGGCCTTGAGAACCCTGGCAAAGGAGGAGAACCCGAGGTCGATGCCCAGCTCCCCGGCCAGAGCCAGGGCCACATCAGGTGTGGACCGGCAGTCTTTCAGGGGATCGAGAACCGGCTCGGCCACGGTGTAGGAAACCCGGGCGGAACCAAACGGGGTGTAGGCGTCGTCGAGCCGCTCCAGCATGTAGGGCGCGGGCAGGACCAGATCGGCCATGGCCGCGGTCTCGTCCATAAACGGACTGAAACTGACCAGGAAACCGGCCTTCTGCAACCCCTTGGCCGCGCCCTGCGGAAGGGCGTAGGCAGGATTGGCCTCATAGGCCAGGACCACGGCCGGGGCAGACTCCTTCCCGGACTGAACACCGGCCAGATAGCCGACAAGGTCCTTTCCGGCCAGCTCGGCAGAGGAGGGGGCTCCCTTGACCACCGTGGGGGCCACGGGCAGCAGCTTCATCCCGCCGGACGTATTCACCCGGCCAAGGAGCAGATTCAGGCTCAAACCGGCTGCGGTCTCGAACACGCCCATCCCCTGACCGGCACCAGAGCCGATAACCACCACGGGCCGGGCCGCTCGGGCCAGATCCGCAGCCAGTCTGCGCACGACCTTTTCACTCACGCCGGTCAGTTCGGCCGCCTTGCGCGGAGCGTAATTGGTGAGTACGAAATTGCGGTATTCCCTGAACCCGAGAAAGTCGGTCCTGACTGCCCCGGATTCGAGAAGCACGGCGGCGATGCACAGGGCCAGCGCCCCTTCCTGCCCGGCCTTGCACGGCACCCAGGTATCGGCCGCCGCAGAAGTCCCGTTCTGCGCCGGTCCCGCGTAGACAGCGCCGCCACCGGCAAGGGCCCTGGCATTGGCAACGGCCGTTCCCCATGAGGTCATGGCGTCGGCACCGAGAATCAGGGCGTGGGAGGCATTCTCAAGGTCATATCCGACCTGAGCCGTGGCTCCGAACACTTCCTGCACGGCCTTGACCGCCACGCTGCCGTCCCCGGGCATAAGAAAAGTCTTGTCCGACCCGAGGCCCCTGACCAGTCCGGCCAGAACTTCAGTAGCGGAGCCGGTGTCGTCTCCGGAAATCAGAACCGTGTCCTTTCCCGACGTTTTGAGTTTTTCCGCCAGCAGCGCCAGACCTTCGTCCCAGGAGATCGGCACAAGACCGTTTTCCGTGCGCTTCATGGGCGACGCGGTCCGGGACGGGCTGTACAGAAGCTGCACCGCAGCCGCTCCCAGAGGACAGATGCCGCCCCTGCTCAAAGGATGGTCGCTGCCCTCAGCGGACACGGGGTTGCCCGCGATCTTGCGGACGGTGATCCCGTAGGCGTCGGAGCCGAGTTTACACAGGGCCGGAACCTTTTCTTCCGCCCCGTACGTGAGTGTCGGAATCCAGGGCCAGTTCTGGCTCCAGATGGAGACGTCGTCCAACCCTTTCCAGATCACGGGGGTGAACAGGGTACCTGCGACGCCACCGGTTACAAAGCTGATAAAACTTCTTCTATCGAGTCCCATTTCTGCACCCCTTCCTTATTTATGACACACATAGCAGGCGTTGCTGACACCGCTTTCGGCGTGACAACGCTCACACTGCCACATCTTCATGGTATCCTTGCTGTATCCGGTCAGCCTGTTCTCGTACAACACGGGAGGAGTATCCATGGAGGCGACATCGATATGGCACTCGGTGCAGTCAAGGTCTTCGTGGGCAATGTGTGAAAAATAGACGTTATCCGGCTGCTTCTGGTACACCAGCCACGGCACCTCCTTGTCCGGAACCACGTACTCCTCGACAAACCTGATCTCATCCGGATCATCGCTCACGGCCTCTTCGTGACACTCCGCACAGCTGTACGTGGTCGGCATTCCTGCGAAAGAGCCGTCCTCCCGGTAATAATGACAGTAATCGCAATCGAGCCCCATATCATCGACGTGTACGGGATGACTGAACCGAAGCGGCTGGACCTTTTTGCTGTACAGCACGCGCGGGTACCCCCACCAGCCTAGCGCGATCGCTGCCACGAGACCAACCAAGAACGGCAGTAGAACGCAACTTTTCTCTTTTGCCACTTTCCTCTCCTCCTACCACATTAAAGGTGTTGGGGTGCCGGGCCCTACCACTACTCAAGCCGCGCACACCCTATGCAACAGGTTTCATTGGTGTCAAGCGCTTATGAAAAAAATCACGAGCACAAAATACAATGTCGAACTACTCAAAATGTTTCGACAAATCAAACACCTTTTTCTGGTTGAGCAACCAATCCAGCTCATATCCGGACCCTGTTCCGAGATTCGCCGGCAGAAAGCCCTGCAGTTCTTATATTCCCCCTTTTTAGTCTGAAATAACTGAAGTTACGCACGTCCAGCAATCAGGAAGAATTGGCCCGCGGCGCACCGGATCACGCGGATTGAATAACATGCAGATTTCTTTATCCTCTTCATTCTTAAATCCGCGTCAATCCGCGTGTATCCGTGGGCAGTTCTCTTCTTTTTTGCCTTCTTCAACAATGCGTGCGTAACTTCAGTTAAAAGGAGGGGAGCACCGCTGCAGGAGATTAAACTTTTCCGGACGACCGGCCGATAAGTACCCTGGAGCAGGGACGTTGCGAGGCAGGGTTTTGCCCCCGGACAGCACTCTTTTCCGCTCTGTTTTTTTCACCGAAGTCAGTCACGAGGCATAACGTGTCATATTGTCGCCCCCCGGTATTCAGCCTGCAGGACCAGGCCCGCCTTCAATCCAGCCTCCGGCAGTCCGGAACCGGATTCGAGCCGGCCGAGACCGCAGATTCGAGGCAGTCCTTTCGCTCTTTCATGGCCTCGACCCATGCAACGCTGCGATCCTCCCCGGTTTCCGATCTCCTGCCCCGGGCCGGTTCCCCTTCAGAACGGACCGGGCAGATCTCCCCGGCCCCGACCTCCCTCCCGGCCCCCGGCCTCGAAACCGAACCGAACCTGTCCTCCCTCGTAAAAAGCGAAGAGGGAGAGGACCGACAGCAACCGGAACCCCCTGCCGCACCGCCGCGCCTGGGCAGCCTGTCCTCCCGCTTCGAGTCCGGTCATGCCCCGGACGCCATCGGGTACGACCCGGTGGGAGGAACCAGTTACGGCCTGTACCAGATTTCCTCCAGGGCAGGAAGCATGGACCGGTTTCTCGATTTTCTGGACACCGCTGCCCCGGACACGGCTGCCCGCCTGCGCAGTGCAGGTCCGGCCGATACCGGAAACCGGCACGGGGCCATGCCGGAGATGTGGAAGACTATAGCTTCTACAGATCCGCAGGAGTTCCAGGCCCTGCAGCACGAATTCATTGCCGAGACCCACTACCGTCCTCTGGTCCGGGCGGTGCAGCGGTCCACCGGCCTGGATCTTGAATCCGCGTCCGTCGCGATCCGGGAAGTGGCCTGGAGCACGGCCATCCAGCACGGCCCGGAAAACGGCGCCGCCATCATGAGTCGCGCCGTGGAGTCCGCCCGAAGAAATCCGGAGTCCGAGTTCGAGGCCACTCTGATCGCCAACACCTACGCCGAACGGGGCACCAGGTTCGGGTCCTCCCCTCTGCCCATCCAGGAAGCCGTCCGGGCCCGGTTCGACAGCGAACAGTCCCTGGCTCTGGCCATGCTCGGCAGGGAGACCGCCCGGGCCTGAGCGCATCGTTGTGCGTGCGCGCGAACGCCCAGAGCGGACATACGTGCCGGGGATTGGGCAAGACACAACACGCTGCCTTTCCAACGAAAAAGCGGCGGGACCCGGACCGGGTCCCGCCGCTTTTTCGTTTCCTTCAGCCGCCCGGAAGGCGGCGCATCAATACCTTCCGAACTCGTCGTCATCCAGGGCGATCTCGTTGTCCGGGGTCGCGGTCCCTCCGGACTGATCGCGGCGGACAGGCGCACTTTTCGCGTCAAAAGAGCGTTCCCCCCACCCCGCTGCGGGCGGCAGTTCCCCCCGGGTTTTCGAAGAACGACCTTCTCCGTACTCCCTTCCGGGCAGCCGGAAAGTGGCCAGGGCCTCGCGCACCTGAGCGGACAGGCCGGAAAGCTCCTCGGCCGCTGAGGCGGTCTCCTCGGCATTGGCCGTGTTCTGCTGGGTGACCTGATCGATCTGACTCAATCCCTGACTGACCTGGCCCACCCCTTCGGCCTGTTCTCCGGAAGCGGCCGCAATTTCGCTGACCAGGCCGGCCACCTTGTCGGTCTCCGTGACGATGGAGGACAAAGAGTCTGCCGTTTCCGTGGCGATCCGGTTGCCGCCTTCCACCTTGGCCAAAGCTCCCTCGATAAGGTCGGCGGTCTCCTTGGCCGCCTTGGCGCTCCGCCCGGCCAGACTCCGGACCTCTTCGGCCACCACGGCAAACCCCTTGCCGTGCTGCCCGGCCCGCGCCGCCTCCACGGCCGCATTGAGGGCCAACAGGTTGGTCTGAAACGCGATCTCGTCGATGACCTTGATGATTTTGGCGATAGCCTGGCTGGCCCCGTCGATTTCATTCATAGCCGCCACCATGTGTTTCATCTTATCCCCGCCCTTGCGGGCCGCATTGCGGGCCTGCTCAGCCAGTCTGCTGGCCTCGGCGGCATTGGTGGCGTTGGCCTCGGACTGGGATCCGATCTGGGTCATGGAACTGGAGATCTCTTCCAGAGAAGCAGCCTGTTCCGTGGCCCCCTGGGACAGGGCCTGGCTGGAGTCGGCCACTTCCCGGGCCCCGGAATCGACCTGGGCCGCAGCCGTATCGATCCGCCCGATGATATCCTTCAGGGTCCGGACCATCCTGTCCAGAGCCAGGCCGAGCTGGTCCCGCTCCGAAGCCAGCTGGACCCGAACGGTCAGATCGCCGTCGGCAATGGCATCGGAAAGCCCGGCGGCCCGGCGCAGGGAGGTGATCATAGCCTGCAGCCCTTTGGCAAGATCGCCGCTTTCATCCCTGCGGGCCAGAAACGTTTCGGGCACATCCTGGGTCAGGTCTCCGGCGGCAATACCTTCCTGGAGCTGAACCGCCTTGCCGATGGCTCCGGCAATACCCCGGGATATGAGCGCGCTGACAACGATCCCGGCCAGAAGCATAACCACGGCCACTCCGATGATCCACCACAGCAGGGTCTGCAGAGCCTCGGTCGTATCCCGTTTGCCCTGCATGAACTCCTCGGCATAGGCCGTGCTGACCACCACCCAGTCCCATGGTGCGAAATAGGCCGCCGCGGCCAGCTTGGGCTTGACCGTCCCCTGCGCGCCGTCCTGCCAGTGGTACCTGAAGGTGGGGATCTCCCCGCTTCCCGCCACCTGTTTGGATTCGGCCACGAATTCGGTAAAAACCGGGTTGCCGTCCGCGTCCTTGTGATCGGCAGCCATGGTCCCTTCCCTGGCCTGGTCGTTGTGGATCACGATCCGGCCGGCCGTATCCCCGCTGCCCTGAAGAACCATCATGTACCCGGAATCTCCAACCAGAGTGGACTTGATCCCGCTGCGCAGACTGGCCACTCCTTCCTGAAGAACTCCGGCATAAATTGCGCCTATAACCTGACCGGAGTCATCGATGACCGGCTCGTAAATGGTCAGGTACCAGCCGTCCACCACATAGGCCCGGCCGGTAAAAGTCTTTCCGGCCCGAATGGACTCGGCCACCGGGCTGGAAGCCGGGATGTAGGTGCCGATGGCCCGCTCGCCGTCGTCCTTAAAAATATTGGTGGAAACCCGCAACAGATCTCCGGCCTCGTTCATGCGCTGGAACACGGTGCAGGTCACCTGCAGGTCCCGGCCCAGCTCGTCCACCAGCGGGGAGGATTCGTCCGGGGAGCTGTTCTGGCCGAGCCACTCCACCCCGCGCATCATTTTCGGCAATTCAACGGAAGAGGTCGCGCCGGAAAATTGATCCACGGCCGACCAGGAAACCTTTTCCCCGGGGTAGACCCAGAGGCCGTTTTCACCCTGAATCCGGGACTTGATGACCCGCATGTTGTTTCGCAGAGTTTTGGTCAGGGTCTCGTGCTGCACCTGCAGCAACCGCATGGTCCCCTGCACGGCCAGTTCCACCTCGCCGAGAGCCGTCTCCCGAAAGGTCTCCTCAAGACGGTCTTCCAGCCCCCGCTGCTGCCAGAGCAGCACACCGAGAATGACTCCGACCGTGGCCACCACCAGGCCGATGCCCATTCCGGCGATTTTCCCTCCGATCTTCATCGCACCACGCTCCCTTTTCTGTTTTTCCGACATGCCCCCGGCCGCAGCTGCGCCGGGGCAGCTTCACATCGCCGGCATGTAATACAAAAAGATCCTTCCCGTACCATCCCGCCTAGCGTCACCAGGTTCAAAAGACAACCAGCCGGCACAGTCGAAGAAAAAAACGCCTCTGCGGCAGTGCTCCCCGCCTGTCCGAAGCCGGGCCTCCTTTCTTCGCGTATACCTCTATTCAGGTCTCTGCCACCGGAGTAAGGGGATTATGCTCCTTCGTCGCAGGATTACTGGATTATCCTGCCTCTGGCCGTAATCCTGTTAATCCTCTTATTCCCTATGATCCTGAAACGTTAATACCTGAAGTTACGCCCCTTTTGCGATCCTTCGCTGACACCGGGTTGCCGGCAGGGAAGTCCCCCCTTCGAGGGGGGTCAGGGGGGTGTTTCCCAAGCTCGGCAAAGCCGTCGAAAAAAGGCAGGGGCCGCGTGGGGCCGGGCAAAAATTCACGCAGGTGCTCGTCTTGAAGCACACCCCCCTACCCCCCTCAAGGGGGGACTTCCCTGCTGAAATTTCAGAATCAGCTGAATAATTTCCAGCAGTGCGTAACTTCAGTTACCACATTTTTTCAGCGAATACCGGTCAAAGACAGCTCAAGCGGGTTGTCCGGATCAGCGGTCGCCCGAAGGGATCCTCCGGCGTACAGGATGGCGGCATACTCGCGGTATCCGTTACCAAGAGGCGCTCCGACCACCCGAACGCAGTCATCCAGCCCCCTCCCGGTCCTGATCTCCCGGGCCAGGTCGGCGATCCGCTGCCCGCCGGACACCGATGTCCATTCCATGGGATCGGGCAAGACGTTGAAATAGTTTTTCTTCGGTACGAACAGCAATCCAACGGGGGTCGTCCCGGTACTATCCTCGTACACCCGGTACTCAGCGGAATTCTCCACAAGCTCTCCAATCCTGGAGAGCACGCCGTAGCGTCAGCCCGGGGACAGGCGGGGATTGTCGAACCCGGCACACCCGGCCGACAGCAACACCGCCGCAAGAATCGCGACGCCCGCAACAATGGTCGTCAACCCGCGCATATCACTCCCCTCCCGGCTGGCCCGCACAACTTTCCGCGGGACAGTTCAGGGCCTGTTCCAGATCCCGGATCGCTTCCGCGGTCCCCTTTTTTCCACCCTTGAGCACTTCCCTGGCCATGGTGTACACAAGGGAAGAGGCATAATCCGGGTCCCTCTCCACAGCCTTGTGCAGGGACGCATGGGCCTCTTCCTTCTGCCCCAGAAACGCATGGCACAGACCGCACACGCCGTGGGGATGGGCATGAGAGTCACTGAGTTCCAGCGAGTGACACAGGTGCGGCAGAGCCCCTTCGAAATCCCGGGCCCGCAGGGCCTGAAAACCACGCTCAAACGAGTCCACGGCGTCCAGATACTGGTCCACGCTCAGTCCCTCATCAGCCAGCAGCTGCTCTTCCATCTCCGTCAGGAAGGACTCGGCCGCGTCATGGAACTCCTCTCCGGGACGGCCCAGGTCGAGAACCCGGCGATAGGCCCGGATCGTACCCGTCAGGTCCATGGCCTGCAGGCACTCCGACCCCAGGGCGTAGTGGGCCTCCATGAATTCGGGGAACATCTCCACAGACCGGCGCAGGTAATAGGCAGCCTTTTCGTGCTCTGCCCTGGCGCCGTACAGACACCCCCGACCATAGGCGTCCA
Source organism: Desulfomicrobiaceae bacterium (assembly GCA_041685265.1). Taxonomy (GTDB): domain Bacteria; phylum Desulfobacterota; class Desulfovibrionia; order Desulfovibrionales; family Desulfomicrobiaceae; genus JAWLGC01. The sequence continues at coordinate 17,651 of JAWLGC010000044.1, forward strand.
GATAGTCTTCCGGTTCGCTGTCCACAAGCAGGACCTGCGCGGCACGCTCCAATTCACCGGTGGCCAGAAAGGCGAGTCCTTTTCCGACCCGCTCTTCAGATTCCGACGAGATCTCCGGGGCGGCCGACATTCCGGGCTCAGGGAGCGTCCGAGGATCTTTCCCGGCATACCAGGAACACTCGCCACACTGCTGCTCATTGCGTTTCTCCGCACAGCACCCGGGACAGACAAGCCTCCTGTCCTCCATGGAGCAAACCCGCTTTCCCCGGGCTGCTCCGCAAACAACACACCGTTCCTTCATTGACATACTCCCTTGATATTTTTGAACCCGGTCCGCGGGGCTTCACTTGCAGCCGCACCTCTGTCTTCCGTTTCCGGTTTTGCTACCCGAGAGAACGGCGTAAGGCAATCCGGAGAAATTCGGGAGAGTTCACCGCTTCAAGCTGGACAAGCCGAACCGGCACAGGTAGATTCATTTTATGCTTTTCGCATAATAATTTTCCATTCCAAGCGGAAATATCCAAATATTGCCTCCTGCAGGTCTCGCAGTCGCGATTCCTGCCCGAACCTTCCACCCCTGAAGCCGATCATGAAAACACCTTTCCCGCTGACCCCGCTGACCGAACATGATCCCCTGTGCGGACGGGTCCAGGAGATCCTGGACCTTTGTGAGGCGGCCGTAAGCGGAACACCGACCCTGCTTTGCGGACCGCCCCTGTCCGGTAAGAGCACGGTCCTGGATCGAGTCCAGTCCCTGCTGGCCCAGCAGGGGATGACCACCATCAAAGTTCCTCTACAGGGGGTCGGCTCCGCCAGGGATCTGGCCGAACGTCTGGCCCTGGCCGCAGCCCGGGGGCTCGCCGAATCGCCCTCGGAAGACACGTCCTTTCCCCACATGGATCTGGCCCGGGTCCCTTCCCCGCTCACGGGGCGCCCCCGCACCGTGGCCACCGGCGACCCGGCCGTTTCCGGCACGACCTGCCTGCAGGAGGTTCTTGGCCGGCTGGAAGAGCTGATCTCCCGGGCCCCCGGACCGGTTCACCTCGGGCTGGACAACGTTGAGGATCTCGCCCTGCTCGCTGCCGGGGAGGTGGAGAAAGCCCTGCAGGATTTCCTGGCCTCCTCCCAGGTCCGGCTCCTGATCGCGGGATCCCGAAAAGCCGATCTCCTGCCCATGTTTTCGGCCAAAAACCGCCCTCTCAAAGCACTGGAGGTGACCAGGTTTTCCCTGGCACCGCTGCCGTACTCGGAGCTCCTCGGCTTCATCATCTTCCAATTTTCCCGTTCCGGGAAAACCTGCCCCAGGTCCGTGGCCGAATCCGTGGCGGAAATCTCCTGCGGCATCCCCTACTACGCCCAGCGGTTGGCCCACCACATTTTTGCCGCCACAAGTCAGGTTCCGGAATCGGAGGCGGTGGCAGCCGCGGCAGAGCTGATCCTGGACGGTGAGTCCCCGCGCTACGGCCGGATCCTGGCC
>JAWLGC010000149.1:0-4651 GCA_041685265.1 Desulfomicrobiaceae bacterium
ATCGGATTCTGGAGGCCGGAAGCATCGAGGATGTGCTGGACGACAAACCCTGAAGGTACGCATTCTCCCGGAAAACTCTTTTGACTCTTCTCTGCGTTTCTTCCTCTGCGGCTCTGCGGCTCGAGGCCCGGCTTCCGGGCCGGGCGTGCACAAAGCCCTGCATCCAATCCGACACAACAGAGAATATCCCGCAACGGGTCTCAACACGCCCGCTCGCAAAGACTCGCTCGAGCCGCTGAGCCGCTGAGCGAAACCACGCAGAGGAAGGATCGTAGTGATAGCCCTGCGGTGTGATGCTGGCTCGGTCGTGATTCCCGGATGATTGGTGGTGCGATGCTGATCACTTCTGAAAGTAATACCATTTTTACTTCATATTGACCCCACAGACCAGCCGTACCGTACCCTTGAAACCCGTTCTTTCTCTCACCTCCCCTGGATCCCTGCGTTCGCAGGGATGACATTTTTAGCAACATCCTTGGTCAAAGCTGTCATTCCACCCAACGCTGGAATCCAGAGGAGATAGAAGCGTTGAAGGAGACGAAAGGGATGAAGGTCAAAACACAGTAGGAATGGTATAAAAGTACAACCACGGACCGGTGTAGTTCCGTAGGGGCGTCACTGCGTGCGCCCGAGCCTTCAATGCGAGCAAAATCTGCAGGAGTCACCTCCATCCTTCCAGCACTGCCGCCTTCAAAACGGGTGCACGCAATGCGCCCCTACAAGAATAGACCCTGTCACCCCTGCCCCCCTCTTGCCTAACACTTAAAACCTAAAACTTCCCCCCGCATTGCCAGCCCCGGGCGCACGCAGTGACGCCCCTACAAGAGCAGGGCCCCGTCTCTCCTGCTCCCCTCTTGCCTAAAACCTAACACTTAAAACCTAAAACTTCCCCCTCTCCCAAACAAACTGCGTAATATTGCGCTCCGCACTGCTGAATTCCACTCCCACCAGATAAACCTCCTGCCCGGCAAACCGCTCCGCGTACCCTCTTTCCTTGATTTGCTCCAACGCCTTCCCCGGCCCGCACTGCTCCAGGACCTTGAACTCGATCAGATAGATGCGGTCTTTGAAATACACCACGAGATCGATCCGGCCCTTGTTGGTGTGCACTTTCGGACGGACATCGATACCGGTGGCCGCAAAATAGCAGTATACGATGGAGGCGTAATAGGCTTCATACCCGGCAGCCTGCTGCTTGTGGTACCAGTCATAGGGTATGGAGGCGAAGAAGGCATGGAACAGCTCATGCAGTCGGTCAAAGTCATTGCGCTGCAGGGTCTCGTACAGGGCAAAGGCGTTGTTCTGCTGCACCACCGGGGTGGTGGTGAAATAGCTCAGCACATAATCGGCCAGGCTCTGGCGGACCTCCTGGTTGGGATAGCACAGGGTGTACCGCCGCATTCCGCCCAGGGTCTCCTGTCCGGCAATGGTCAGGTATCCGGTCTGGAACAACAGGTTTTCCACCTCTATGCGGTCCACATCAAAACTGCCCAGCAGGGTCTCCCCCACCCGCAGACTGTTCAGTTCCGGAACCGGATATTTTCGGGCCTCAAGCAGTTTGAGTAAAAAGGTGGGGGTGGCACTCTCAAACCAGTAGTTGGAAAACCGACGAGAATCCAGAAACAGTAAAATATCAAAGGGATTATAGACCTTTTCCCCAAGCCAGTTATAGCCGTTGTACCAGGTCCGGACTTCGTTCAGATCAATACCTTCAAGATAATCGCCAAAAACCGTTTCCAGTTCCTGCTGGGTGTAGCCGCACAAGGCGGAGTATTCAGGGCTGAGGGTAATATCCTTGAGATTATTCAGGCCGCTGAACAGAGACACCTTGCTGAACTTGGAGACTCCGGTGATGAACACCAGTCGCAGATAGGGATCACAATCCTTGAGCACGGAGTAATAATTTTTCAGTTCTTCCCGGATTTCAATGGCCAGTTCCGGCTTGTGGATACTGTCCAGAATCGGTTTATCGTATTCATCAATGAGAACCACGACTTTTTGCTTGAAGACGGATTCCAGCTTCATGATCAGTTCAGAGAATCTGCCTTTCAAACTTTTTTTGGCATATTCGATATGGTATTGCTGCGCGTGGTCATACAGAATTTCATCAAATGTCGTCTGCAGCTCCTGTACAGATCGTACCACGCCGGACCCGAAGCTGATATGCACCACAGGATGTGCCTGCTCCCAGTCCCAGTTGTTGTACAGGTACAAGCCCTGAAAAAGCTCGCGTCTGCCTTCAAAGGCGGATTTCAGCGTGCTCAGCAGCAGGCTCTTACCGAACCGACGCGGACGGGACAGGAAATAATACCCACCATGGCGCAACCCGAAAACAAACCGGGTCTTATCCACATACGCATAGCCTTCTTCAATCAGTTTTTCAAACGTCTGAATCCCGATGGGTAGTTTCTTCATGTCTTCTCCCTCTCAACTGCGCATGTCCCGACACTCACATCAGTCCGTATCAAGGCCCGGCGTTCCCTCTCCGCCCCCCATGGGCAACCGGGACCCCGGGGATCTGACACAAACATCACATTAACATCATTTACTTTTCACTCGGAAAAGAAAAGGGAAAAGAAAAGGTACCAGGCAAATCATACTCCTACGGGAAGCAGTGGTGTCCCGGGCAATGCCGACCGGTGGCACCGGATCTGAGATTCCCGTTTTCACGGGAATGACCGGATCTGAGTGACGGCTTCAATGGCCGGTGCAGGGAGGCGACCGCCTCCCTGCACCGGCCATTTTCCGGTTTACTTTTTCCTTTTCTTGGGCAGGTCCATGCCCAGCCGGTAGGAATCCCGGCAATTTTCAAGGCAGGACTCCTTTTCGGACAACGGCAGCTGATAACATTTATTGAAACAGTCCCGGAATTCGTCCTTGTATTCCTCGGCAGCATCGTCGGGAGTCATATAGGTGTCACGACAGGCCTTGATGCACTCTTCCGAGGCAGCACCCCCGCCGCAGTCCCGAACGCACTCCCCATACCCCATGATTGCCATGGCGGTCATGGGAACCGCCAGCCACACCAACACGATCATCATCATCCAGATCCTGCGCATACACTCCTCCATGTTACGGTTTACGGGTATTAATTCGAACGAGATGGTACGGACGAAGGAAGCGGCCGGACATCGCCGGGAAGCACCGGCTGTTCAGCCGAGGTGTCCGGGATGACCACCTTCCATCCGGAATGGGACCAGAGGTGGGGCCGTTCCTCCAGGCTGCCCTGATAGAGCAGGGTGCCAAGAGGAGTCTCCATGGTCTGCCCCCGCTTCCCCGCCACCTCGGCTCCGTCATGGGTCAGCACACCGTGGTATCCTTCGCTCCTGGTACCGGCATGGAGCACCTGCGTGGTCAGTACCCAGCCGTCCCGGGACACGGTGGTGCCCGGTACCAGACTCGAAGGAAGCCGCTGCTCAGCCCGCGGATGAACCCGAACCTCCGGCGCGGAACCGGCCTGTCCTGCCGCGACCGGAGAGGCCGGCAGGGTTCCCCAAAGGCACAACACAAAAATCAGTGACAACATCGTACAAGATCTGCTCATTGTTCCTCCTTGGAAACGGGTAACTGAAATTACGCACTGCTGAAAATTATTCGGTTCCAAGCGGCCTGCGCATCTTCTCGACGGCTTTGCCCGGCGTGAAAAACATCCCCCCTGGCCCCCCTCGAAGGGGGACTTTCTTGCCACCAATTCGGGGTCAGCCCCCAAATTACGTCGGGGGCACCACGGGACCCTGATGCCGCAGCACAGGCCGCAATCAAACCCGCCACCCCTGCCTTTCCTTAACACTTAAAACGTAACACTTTCCCCCTTCCCCTGCCTTACCCGGTACACCCTGTTCCACGGAAACCGATCCTCCACCAGTTCGAACCATTCATCGAACGCTCCGGGCTCTCCCAGAAGCATGCGGACCATCATGGAGTCGTAGACCGTATCGTCCATGAGGTAGATCTCCCTGGACAGGGTGTTCAGGACCACGTGCTGTCCTGGTGCGTGGGACCACGCCTGTTTGCGGAGACCCGTTTCATCAATCACATCCAGGGTGCGCATGGGGATGGTGCCGCGTGCGGTCTCCAGGTTGCCCGCTTTGGTGTCGATCCTGACCTTACCGGAAAGCCGCTGCACCCGGCCGTGCACCCCTTTGCCCGTTCTCAGGTCCCAGTTTCCGAAATAAGAGATCCAGTATCCCAGCCTGAGGTTTTCCCAGGACAGGACCAGATACTGCGGAGGCAGATCTGCAGGCCATCTTTTTTCCTCCCGGGCCAGAGAGCCCACAAGGGCCTGAGCCGCCACCGGGTCCTCAAGCTCCCGCAGAGGCAGAACCGGGTCCGTTGGATAATACTGCACGGCCAGGTCCGAATCCGGCACAAAGGTCCCGTTGGCCACCCCCTCGGCGATCTGGGAGTGCTCCCCTGCCGTGGTCATGAGCATGACCTGGGCGGCCTGCTGCGGGGAAGAGGTGGTATGCACCAGGGCCATGGGAAAGAGCCCTTTCTGGGAACCGCCGTCGTCAAAAGTCTCCCGCTTTGCAAAATACTGGGCCGCATACCCGTAGTCCCACCACTGCCAGAGGCGGGCATCGGGTTCGGTCCGGGAATCCAGGGAGGCCAGGGTTTCGGCGTAGACTTTGGGCATGATGGGGGCCGGACG
>JAWLGC010000045.1:0-18896 GCA_041685265.1 Desulfomicrobiaceae bacterium
GTCATAGTCGTACGCGTCTGCCAGGGGCGGAGCGTCGAGCCCGGTCTCGGGCGCGGGCAGGCCCACCTGGGAGGTGGTGAAGAAGGTCGGCTCAAACCCCTTGAAATCGCCTTCCTCCCGCATCCGCTCCATGAGCACCGATCCGACCATTCCCCGCCATCCGACAAATCCTATCCTCAGCATCACTCTCTCCTGGTTACGCGTTGACTCGTTGACTCTCCCCGGGACGTCCATCCGCCTCTCCAGAGTCCGCACCTGACGGATTTGAACCCTGCATGCGAACAGCGCGACCCGGCTATCGGCAAATACCGAAACCATGTGTATCGGCGATTACAAACAAAAAATCAACGTCCCCATTTTGCCCCTTTTCTGTGACTATCCAGGGAGCAGCTTCAGGGTAAAAGAATTATGCTCCTTCATCCCAGGGGGATAGAATTACCCGGTCACTGATCGTACTCCCGTTACTCCTTAAGCCCATATTCCTTCCGGGTAAAGTATTGCCTCAAAGTCCGGAGCAGGATAGGTACATCTACAAAAGACCAACCAGCAACGCCGGAGAGCACCGGACCGGAGAGCACCGGACCGGAGACCTCCGACGAACCCTCATCCCAGGAGGAAGTCATGACCGAACATCAGACAGCAACACGCCCCGTTCCCCCGCACTCCGATGCAGGGGAGCAGAACGTGACCATCCGAGCCTTTTCCTTTCTACAGCCGGCTTTCAAAAAACAGGGGCTCTCCCCCAACGAATGTATGGTGTCCATTCGGCCCGACGACACCGTGATCACCCTGCTTGAGCGCATCGGCGTGGACCCGGATCTCGTGGAAGGGTGCTTCATCAACCGGCTGGTCGAGTCCATGGACACCGTGCTCAAACCGGGAGACCGCATCGCCCTCATTCCCCCGGGAACTCCCGGACCGTACAGGTACCTCCTGGGTATTCGGGGCAAGAAAAAAGGAGATGACGAAAAGGCTGCTACGTGCTCCTCTTGGAGCTGAGCCGCTCCGAAACGCTATCCCCCCACGAACTCTGCCTGCGACAGGGCTGCGTCGAAAGCGACGCAGCCCTGTTTTTTTTCGTGAACCATCTTTTTTACGGCCGGTATCTACGGAGTGCGTAATTTCAGTTATACAGTCTTTGTTGCCGCAACAGGCTACGCGATAAAACGATCACGGCACAGGCTGCGTAAAATAGAGGCTGAAGAGTCCCATCATCAACGGGATGGACACGAGGGAAACCGCAAAACTGGCCACCATGAACTGGTTGACGATTTCCCGGTTTCCTCCTGCCCGGTCGGTCAGAATGGGGATGGCCGTGATGGGCGGGACGGCCGCTTCCAGAATCACCAGCAGGGCGATGGGAAATGGCGGTTTGAGCAGGACGAGCATGAGCAGGGAAGCCATGGGGAACAGGAAATTCTTGACCAGGACGAATTTTCCGACTTCCCTGGGATGCATCTTCCCCTGAGCCTTGAAATCAATAAATATATTTCCACCCAGAATCAGGAAAAGCAGGGGCAGGGTCATGTTTCCGATAAGGCGAAGCGCGGAAACGGCAAAATCCGGGACAACATCCTCAACTCCGAACAGTCGCAAGGACGTAGCCAGAATGGTGGCCAGCAGCACCTTGTTGACAATTTTGGACCAGTCAAAACTGTTTTGCGTTTTCCTGAAAAAAAGATGGGCCGTGCTGAACAGCAGAGAAGGGAACAGCAGCATAAAGAAAAAAAGCTGGACAACATACGGCGAATCCACTCCGAACATTTCTCCGAGTATGGCCAGAGGAAAGAACAGGGCGTTCTGGTAAAACAGGCTGGCGGCAAATTCTCTGCGTGTTTCCCGTTTCGAGAAGAATGAGAAAACAGCCGTAAGAAATCCCTGAAACAGGGTGAACGCACCCCAGTACAAGGGAAGCATCCACCATCCCGGAAATTGCTCAGGCTGAAAATTGCTCAGAATATTCACGAACACGAGACAGGGCAGGGTGATATCCAGTGCCAGGGTGGAGAGCATCCCCATGGCCTCCTGAGGGAGAACCCTCCGGCTCATCACCCACAGCCCGACAATCCCGATGCCCAGAAGAAGGGCCACGGACTCGAATACAGTGATCAGAATCTGAACATCCACATGCACCTGCCTGGTTATCGTTCAACTTCCCTGCCGTGACTCACCCCAGCACCACGCGCAGATCGATGCTTATGAGATCGTAGACGATGTGGTAACTCAGGTGTTTGAAAAACCTGGCCGAACCGTAGATCACGCCCCAGCGTGTACGGTCCAGATCGAAGTTGGCCATCAGAGTGATTCTGCCTTGAGACAGAGGACGAAGATTAGCAGGAAACTGCACCTTCCGGGTAAGGCCGCGCAGATTCAATGTTCCGGTGACCTGGAACCGGAACGGTCTTGTCGCCCTCGGTCAGGGTGTCCACCTGTTCCAGAAAGGTCACCTCATAGACACATGCATTGAACGCCCCGGGAATATGCCGGGCCGCGTAATGCTCCGGAGGAAGCACGTCCAGAACCAGGACAGCAGTATCGGAACCCCCCTTGCCTACATCCTCAAACGACGCGATCCGGGACTCGGTCATGGAAACCTCCTCGGTTGGAATTATGGAGTTTTTTCATCCTGTAACCACAGTAGAAGGACATCCATACCCCCTTTTCCTGTAAAGCACCACACTCTCTCCATCCCCGGGGATACGCACCCGGTCGGCATCACCAAATCGATGGTCGGACTCCTGTCCCTGGCCGCAAATGGTATGAACGCCCCCTGGCCGACGGCACGGGATCGGTCAGAATGGCCTTCCCACCGTAACGAGCCTTCATGCTTACATTCCTGTCCGCCCTGAGAGCAGTCGACATCCTGTCCATCCTCACCCTGGTCATCCTCATCCAGGGCACCGAGCTGACAGGCTACGCCTACCGGTCTCCCGGGCTCGCCGGTTCCCTGGCGACCCCAGGTCCGCAAGGCGGTTGAACCGCTCAGCAGGAGGAACCATGATCGCGGCCGGAACCGTCATGGCGACAAAGGCACGAGTTTGATCTTCGCGAAAAGGAAGACCAGGCAACGCGGTACGCGACAGCACATACCCCCACCCCTTTCTTTCCCGATCAGGAAATTTTCTTGCTTTTTCAAAATCAAAGAGGCATAATTTCCCGATCAGGAAATTTTTATGCCAACACCCGTCAATACACCACGCGAACTGGGCCGGGCCGTACGCTCCGCCCGCAAGTCACTCGGCCTGACACAACCCCAGCTGGCTCTCGCCGCCGGTGTCGGTGTTCGTTTCATTGTTGAGCTTGAAGCGGGAAAGCCGACGCTGCGCCTGGAGCATGTACTTCGGGTGATCGACTCCCTCGGGGGCACTCTGTGCATCAAGGGACTTGCCGGCCAGGATGACTCGGACACCTGGGAGGAACGATGATGCCGGAACATCTTGAGGTCTGGCTGTTCAACACTCATATCGGGAAGCTTTCCCGCCACGAAGGCAGACTGATCTTCACCTACACCCCTGCATGGCTCAACGCACCGGACGCACGCCCTTTATCCCAGTCTCTGCCTTTACAGCCCGAACCGTTTGGCGACAGAAGCACTCGGCCTTTCTTCGCAGGCCTTCTCCCCGAGGAGGACAAGCGGACATGGGTTGCCAGGGCCCTGGGAGTTTCAAAGCAAAACGACTTTGCCCTGCTGCATGGCATCGGGGGCGAGTGTGCAGGCGCCGTCACCCTTTTGGAATCCGAACAGACACCTCTCCCGATGGACGCGGCACAAAATGTTCGCTGGATTCACGACACCGAGCTTCCCAACCTGCTGGACGAACTCCCCAAACGCCCGATGCTCGCAGGAGAAGACGGACTCCGTCTCTCCCTTGCCGGGGCTCAGGACAAAATCCCCGTAGTGGTCAGTGACCAAAAAATCGGCCTGCCCTTGCTGAACACCCCGAGTTCACACATCCTCAAGCCTGCAATTCCTGCTCTCGAAGGTACCGTATACAACGAGGGGTTTTGCCTCGCCCTGGCCGAAGAATTAAAACTGGACACCGCCAGAGCGGTCATCCGACAAGTTGCCGACAGAACATACCTCCTGGTCGAGCGCTATGATCGACAACGCATGAGCGACGGCCAGATCCAACGCCTGCACCAGGAAGATTTCTGCCAGGCCATGGGAGTTGCTCCGGAGTACAAATACCAGAATGAAGGGGGACCGGATCTTTCCGCTTGCTTCAACTTGTTGCGAAGGGCCTCTCGCCCCAGTGCCCCCCAAATCCTCAAACTCCTTGACTATGTCGTCTTCAATGCCCTCATCGGCAACCATGATGCACATGCCAAGAATTTTTCTCTGCTCTACTCTTCTCGAGGAACAACCCTGGCTCCCTTGTATGACGCACTTTCAACTGCGGTTTACCCCAGGTTGACCAAGAAGATGGCCATGAAAATCGGCGGCAAATATCGTTTTACGGAGGTATTTCCCCGTCATTGGATCCGTTTCGCCGAATCCGCGGGGCTCTCCCCTGCGCAAGCAACAAAGCGGATTCTCACCATTGCCAAACGTCTCCCGGAACTGGCCCAAAAAGTAAACATATCATTTCAAAAGAAAGGAATGGGGCATCCACTGCTATCGGAAATCACGACCTTGATCGAAAACCGATGCGAACTGACCCTGAAACGGTTCTCCGACGATTCAAGCTGACGAATCACACGGTTGCACACGGATTGAAGAAAAAACAGATTTCTTAATCCTCTTCACTGAAGTTACGCCCCCCCTGTACGTTCTCAAGCTGGTTTGAAAATACCAGCAAAGAGGTCCCCCCTTCGAGGAGGGACCTCTTTGCCGGCAATGTCGGACTCTGCTGAAGGATTATGGCGACCTGCGTAACTTCAGCTCTTCATTCTTCAATCCGTGTCAATCCGTGTGCATCCGTGGGCAGTCCTCTTTTCTTTCCGCCTCCTGCAACATCACGTGCATAGCTTCAAACCGTAATACCGCACCAGTGCCCGTATTACTTCAGCCTACAACGCAGCCCGCAGAATCTCCCGGGAAACATCCAGGGTGATGTCGCCATGCTCGGACAACGCGGTCATGCCGTGTTTTTCCAGATTTGCAATGACCCGCTCGATCCCCTCTTCGTCGATATCATAATCGGACAGTCTGGTCTTCATGCCGAGGCTGTGGAAGAACGACTCCGTTTGATCGATGGCAGCCTTGATCCGCTCGTCCTCGCTTCCGGAAGTGATGCCCAGAACCCGTTCGCCGTACTGCAGCAGCTTCTCCTGTTTCTGCTCCTTTCTGACACGCCACATGGCCGGCAGCACCACTGCCAGGGACTGTGCGTGATCGATGCCGTACAGCGCAGTCAGCTCATGCCCGATCATGTGCGTGGCCCAGTCTGCCGGAACACCGGCTCCGATCAGGCCGTTCAGCCCCATAGTGGCGCACCACACCAGATTGGCCCGGGCATCGTAATCGGTCGGATTGTCGATGGTGGTCCTGCCGATCTCCATCATGGTCTGCAGGATGCCCTCGGAGGTCCGGTCCTGAAAGCGGGCCTCGCTCGGGAAGGTCATGTACTGCTCCACCACGTGCACGAAGGTGTCCACCACGCCGTTGGCCACCTGTCTGGCGGGCAGAGTGAAGGTCAGTTCCGGGTCGAGAATGGAGAACCGGGGAAAAACATGGGGGCTGAAGACCGGCAGCTTGTCTTCGCCGCGGGAGATGACGCCGCCGCAGTTCATCTCGGAACCCGTGGCCGGCAGGGTGACAACGGTGCCCATGGGAGTGGCGGCGGGCACCGGAACCGGGGTGAACCCGAAGGTCAGCAGTTCCTCTTCCCGCCCCTTGAATTCGTCGGTGCCGGAAGCGATGGCAATGAACTTGGTTCCGTCCATGACCGATCCGCCGCCGACAGCCAGCAGAAAGTCGATCTTCTCGGTCCGGACCAGCTCGACCGCCTTGAGCAGGGTCTCGAATCTCGGGTTCGGCTCGATTCCGCCGAATTCGAACACCTCACGGGAGGATCCGGCCAGTTCGGCCTTGACGTTGTCCAGCGTGCCGTTCTTAATGACACTGCCGCCACCATAGGTGACCAGAACTCTGGAATCGCGGGGAACGAGGTTGTCCAGTTCGCTCAGCTGGCCTTTCCCGAAAAGAATATTGGTCGGATTGTAAAAACTGAAGTTCAGCATGGTATTTCCTTTTGTTCAGGTTGAGTGTCGGCACGTGGGCCATGCCCTGATTCTCTAAGGAAACCTGACTTCGATGCGAATACCGGATCCTGCTAAAGACTTGCCTGTTTCTGCTTAACTTTATAGAAACCATCCAGTTTTTCCTGACTGAAGTTATGCACTGCTTAATATCGCCAAAGGAATGGGACCCATACGACCCATCCCTCTCTTCCTTCGTGTCTCTTCGCGCCCTTCGCGGTGAAAGAATCTTGCCGCGAAGGAACGCGAAGGGGAATTTTGAGCAGCTATGCATAACTGCAGTTCTTAAAAGAACCCTGTTATCTTCCCCGAGGAACACCATGCCCCAACTCGGCAGAATGATACGACAACTCGATCCACCTGAGGGAGTCTCCCAATCCCGGTTGCCCTCGGTGCGCCTGTTCAAGGCATGCACAAAAATTCCCTGCTCTCCCCTGGTGTACGATCCGGGAATCTGCATTGTGGCTCAGGGCAGAAAAATCGGATATCTGGGAGAAAGATCCTTTCCCTACGATACCAACAATTACCTGGTCACTTCCGTGGCCATGCCCTTTGCCTGCGAAACCCTTGCCACCCCCCAAGAACCGGTGCTCGGTCTCTATATCGATATTGATATTCCCCTGCTGCACGAACTGATCGTCCAACTGGGTGAAGACCACTCCCCGGCAGGTCCCACCGGCTCCGCACTTCCCTGCGCCATCGGCCCGGCCACTCTGGCACCCGAGATGGCCGAAGCGGTTGCCCGACTGCTCACATGCCTGCAATCCGAAACCGAAAGCCGCATTCTCGGCCCCGGACTGATCCGGGAAATCCTGTTCCGGGCCCTCCAGGGACAACAGGCTCCGGTCCTTTATGCCCTGGCTTCTCATGGCGGACATTTCGCCCGTGTCGCCCGGGCCCTGAAGCTGATCCAGAGCGGATACGCCGAAAGTCTCGACGTGGAACGCCTGGCCCGCCAGGCGAATATGAGCACCTCCGCCTTCCACCGCGCCTTCAAGGAGGTCACTTCGGACTCTCCCCTGCAGTACCTGAAAAAAATTCGACTGAGCAAAGCACGGGATTTCATGTCGCAGCATGGAATGCGGGCCTCTGTGGCAGCGGACATGGTCGGCTACGAGTCCGCCTCGCAGTTCAGCCGGGAGTTCAAACGCTACTTCGGGCAAAGCCCGAGCGCGATACCACGGGATTGATGCGATTGACCGCACCCACACAATCTGCTTTCAGAAGAGATATGATCAGAACCTCCTTCACCACCATGGTCATCGAATACATCCGGGCGATTCCGGTCGGCAGCATTTCCACCTACGGCCGAATCGCAGCCATGGCCGGAACACCCAGGGGAGCCAGACAGGTGGCGCGCATCCTTCACTCCTGCTCGCAGCAGGAGGACCTTCCCTGGCACCGGGTTGTCAACCGGGAAGGGTGTATCTCCCTCACCCCCCTCCAGGGCGGGAAGGAGCAGCGGCAGCTGCTGGAAGGAGAAGGGGTCGAATTCGACCACAGAGGGCGAATCGACCTCCACCAGTTTTTATGGCTTCCGTAACCACATCCGGTCCTCCGATCATTTTTCAGGCGAATGCCATCAGTAATTTTACTGCATTTAGACAGTGGCTGCACCTTCAGCCAATTTCTTTGGCAGGAGGCAATGTCCTTTTCCTTCAAGCAAAGGAGTGCAGCCATGAAAGCACAGGCAAAACTGCTGGAAACACTGGTCGGACAGGTTCGATCCTTCAAGGACAGGCTGCCGGAGGTGGCCGAGGCCTATGAGCGACTACCGGCCGAGACCTACAAGGACGGAGCCATCACCGGAAAAAACAAGAGATTGATGGCCCTGTCCGCATCCCTGACCCATGGATGCCGCGGGTGCGTCCTGTTTCAAACCGACGAGGCCGTCAAACAGGGAGCAAGCGTGGAGGAGATCCTCGAATCCTGTGCCGTGGCCATCAGCCTGGGAGGTACCATGGCCACCAGCGAAACGGCCCGGGTCATGGCGTTTCTGGAGGAGAAGGGGGTGCTTTAGTCATAAAAACGGGGCTGTCCTGAGTTGAACAGCCCCGTTTATCATTCTCCTCACCAACATCCACACATCAAAGCGCCTCAGCCAGCTTTCTCCCGGCCTGCCGGGCCTGCTCCATCAACTCGGCGTGGTCCCGGATGACGCCCCGGTCGAACAACCGAAGTACCGGCATCTCGGCCACGATCTCATACCCCATGGCTGTCAGAGGAAGCCGCATGGCATCCATGGCAAACCCCATGTCCTTCTCGTGCTCCTGCTCGGCAATAGCCGCGATGACCGCTTTGCGCCCCTGCCCTGCCAGTCGGCTGGACCACCCCCTCGGCCGGGTGTTTTCAAAGTCATAAAAGCAGTACAGCCGGTCGATGAACGCCTTGACCCAGGCCGTAACATTGTAATTGTGCACCGGAGAGATCAGAACCAGCCCCTTTGCATCCTGCAGCTGCGGATACAACAGGGTCATACCGTCCTGAAACCGGGTGCAGATCTTGTCCTCGCGGCATTTTTCGCACCCAACGCAGGGTTCGTATCTGTAGTCCCGCAAATGCACGTCCCGGCAGGACTGCCCCGCATCCCGGGCTCCGGTCATAATTTCCCTGAGCATGGTATGGGAATTCCCCCCCTTTCGCGGACTTCCTTCAATTCCTACAATCATTGTTTCGCTCCAGGTTTGATGTTTGCAACAACTCAAGTCGTTCTGATGTACCTGCAAAGAATACATGCGTCAAAACGCATCCGGACACCAGGGATCGGTCTTCCACAGCGGGTAGCCTCCAATGCAGGCATTGCACGCAGCTGGTCAGGCCGGGGGCGCCTTCTCAGGGTTGAGGCGCCCCATTTCCTCCCGCAAAAATTCCGCCAACCGCCGTACAGGGTCAGAGAGGGGCTCCTTGCCTATATGCAGAGCGAGCTGCACATCGGACAAAACCGGAAACCCTTCCTCTTCTTCCAGAATACGCATATCCGTGGACAGGGTGTGTCTGCCCACCACGGTCACGGCCAGCCCCGAGGAGACCGCGGCCCTGATCCCGGACAGACTGCGGCTGGTGCACACAATGCGCCACGGTCGTCCGGCTGCAGACAGGGACTTCAGGGCCTGTTCCCGAAAAAGGCAATACCCCGGCGGAAAAAGGGCCAGGGGCAACGGGTTCTGTTCATGGGCGGAGCCGTCCCGCGCACCGGCCCAGACCAGGGGCTCCGAGCACACGGTCTCGCCACCGGCACTGTTGCGCTGCCTGGTGACCAGAGCCAGGTCCACACTCCCCTTTTCCAGCTTCAAAACCAGATCAGTACTCAGATCACAGATAATTTCCAACTGAATGCCCGGATGAATCCGTCCGAACCTGCGCAGCACAGACGGCAGAAAATAGGAAGCGTAGTCATCCGGTATCCCGAGGCGAACCTGCCCTTCCACCCCGGGGCGCCCCATTTCGACCAGGGCCCTGTCGTGGAGGGAAAGGATACCGATTGCGTACTCCGTAAACATCTCGCCCGACTCGGTCAAAGCGACCCGTCGACTGTTTCTTTCAAAAAGCCGGACACCCAGAAGCTCTTCCAACCGGCGCACCTGGGCACTGATCGCCGACTGGGTCAGATTGCGACAGTTGGCCGCACCTGTAAAGTTACGGTATTCGCAAACAGCTGCAAACGTCCGCAGCAGTTCTATATCCAGATCTCGCATATGCATAACACTTTATCATCCTTGTCATGATGAAATTTCATTGGCCCGAACCCTCGGGAGCGGATAACTGATAGTGGTTGTTACGTAGGGACCGTGACCTCTGCGTCCGATCCCGTTTTTCTGTCCGGAAGGATAAGCTGATCGACATTTTTGGCCCGACCCCTTCAGGATTCTGCTACTCAATCAACACAAGGAGCTTTTATGCGCTACATTGTAACTCTGCTGCTCTCCGCGGTTGTCTTTCTCTCCCTGACCTTTCCGGTCCATGCCTCCGAAAAAGTGGAACTGGCCTATGTGGAATGGGCCGAGACCGTGGCCAGCACCCATGTGGTCAAGGCCGTACTGGAAGACATGGGATACGACGTGAACATCATGTCCGTCAGCGCCGCAGCCATGTGGATGGCCGCAGCCACCGGCGATGTGGACGGATTCACAGGCGGCTGGCTCCCGGCCACCCAGGGAGAGTACTGGAAAAAACTGAAAAACAAAGTTGAATTTTTGAACAAAAATCTGACCGGCGCCCGAATCGGTCTGGCAGTGCCCAGCTATGTCGAGATCGACTCCATCGCTGAACTGGCCGCCCATGCTGATGAGTTTGACGGGGAAATCGTGGGCATTGATCCCGGCGCGGGCATCATGCAGAATACAGAAAGGGCGGTAGAGGCCTACGGGCTGCAGGACATGGAAATCATCGGCAGCAGCGGCGCCATGATGACCGCCACCCTCAAGAACCGGGTCCGGCAGAACAAGCCTGTCGTGGTCACTGCCTGGACACCGCACTGGATGTTCAGCCGCTGGGACCTGAAATACCTGGAAGACCCCAAAAAAATATTCGGCGAAGCAGAATATATCGCCACCATCGCCCGCAAGGGGCTCAAAGAGGACAAACCCGAAGTCCACGCCCTGCTCAAGAAATTCACATGGACCCTGAACGACTGCCAGCAGGTCATGCTCTGGATGCAGGACTCCTCTCCGGAAGAAGCTGCCCAGCGGTGGATCAAAGAGAATCCGGAAAAGGTTGCTGCCTGGAAAAAGTAGTCCTTTTCGACACAGCCGGATCGCAATCAGAATCCCCCGCCCGAACAGCTTCGGGCGGGGGATTTTCTGTTCCATGCATTGCAACGGATGCATGCTGAAAAAGACCGGCCGGACTACTCCATATTTTTGATCAACGAAAAATCCCCTTCCCAGGCCGCATCCAGAACCGATCCCATATACAGTTCCACGTTGTCCGGTCTAAGAGGCACGGGCATATTCTCCAGCTTGGAAGCCAGGGCCGGATTTTTAGCCGCATTCAGACACCGGGTGATGTGGGCTCGGGTGATGCCGGGAAGCTCTTTGAGTGTGGCCGGAAAACCGGTCCGACGGCTGAGCTCCATCATGCCCGAGGCAACGGCAATGCCCAGTTCTCTGCCGGACAGGGCGTCCAGATCCGCGTCGATAAGCCCGTGGCGCTTGTACACTGCGCCCACGCGGCGCAGCTTAGGCTCAATGGCCGGAGCAAAGAAGACCGTATAATACGGCTCCATCAGTGCACAGGCCCGGCCGTGGGACAGGACATCCACCAGGGAAAAGCTGTTCAGATGCGGTCCGCTGGTGCCGCCGACCATGATGGCGTACCCGCCAAGGTCCGTTCCCAGGCCGAGCTGCGTGCGGGCCGTGTCCGGATCTCTGTTCTCTGAAGCGGCCTGCACCCCGGGGATAATCAGATCCAGAGCGGTCTCGCAGATATCGCCGGTCAGTTCCTCGGTCTCAGGCCCGGCTCCGAAATAGACCTCAACGGCATGGGCGATACCGTCAAAAGCGCCGTCCTGAGTCAGACTCAACGGCTGGGAACCGGTCAGGTCATAGTCGAACATAGCCCTGGGTGGAACAATGTCCGGATCGATGATCAGGCTTTTCTGTCCGGCCTGGATGTCCGTGACATTGGCGTATTTGGTCAGATGCGCCGCGGAACTGGCCGCCAGCATGACCGCCACCACCGGCACGACTGTCCGCCCGTACTCCTCTCGCAACTCCGAAACCTTTCCCACACCGAGGTACGGTCCGATTTCCGGAGCAATATCCCCGTACGTGGCCAGGGTGGCCGCCGCCTTGACCGCATCGATACCGGACCCGGCATCCACGACCACGACGGCATCGGGTCTGCCGTGCATGATATGGCTGTGGATGCGGTACACATCCTCAAAAGGTGCATTGGGAGCAGCCCCCTGACACCTGCCGACAATCTCCAGGCCGGCCTTTTCCAGAATCTCTTCGACCCTGTCCCCGATGGGCGCGAACCAGGAACTCGTGAACCGCCCCACCAGCAGCACCTTTTTGCCCAGTGCTGCGACCTGTCCACCAAGCTGGTCCAACACACCGGAACCGAAAATATAATCATCACCCTTAAAACCGGCGAGGAGCTCCCGCGCCTTCTTTTCGGCCTGATCCATCATCTTCCTCCTTGCGTAATGAGTGCGGGCCATCGTTCTTTCCAGGAAATCCTCGAGAAAACTTGACGAGGAGTTACATGAGAGGACATGGGAAGGTCAAACGAAACACCGGTCACTCGGCATATCGGCCGCTCATCCGGGCCATACTCCAAGCAAACGAAACACCATATGCACACCCTCTGCCTTACCGCCATCAACGCCCGTTATACGCACTCCAACCCGGCCCTATTGTACCTGCGCGAGGCCGTACGGGACCTACCGGTCCAGACCGACATCCTGGCCTGCACCATCACCCAACCGGTGCTGGACATCCTGCAGGAACTCCATGCCCGAAAACCGGACTGGGTAGGACTTTCGGTGTACATCTGGAATACGGAAAAGGTCCGCCTGCTCCTGCCCGAGATCAAAAAGGTTCTTCCTGAAACAAAAATTATTCTGGGCGGTCCCGAGGTAAGCTACGCTGCCGAGAAGTGGCTTGCCGAATTTCCTGACATTGATTTCATCATCCGGGGGGCCGGGGAAAACGCGCTGCGTACCCTGCTCAACGACTCAGGACGTTGTGAAAAAATCATCTCTCAACCCCCTCCCGCCCTGGACGACATCCCCTTCCCCTACCGGGACGAGGACTTCCCGGAAATGGCCGAGCACTACATCTACTACGAATCCAGCCGAGGGTGTCCCTTTTCCTGCGCCTACTGCCTCTCGTCACGCACGGACATGCGCCCGGACTACCGCTCCGTGGACAAGGTGTGCAGGGAACTGGACATGCTCTGCGGCCACACCCCGCGCATTGTCAAGTTCATCGACCGGACCTTCAATGCCCGCAAAAGCCACTCCCTGCCCATATGGGAACACCTGATCAAGAAAAATCCGGACACCTGCTTCCATTTCGAACTCCACGCCGGTCTGCTCACGGACCGGGATTTCGAAGTCCTTGCCCGGGCACCCGAGGGACTGTTCCAGTTCGAGATCGGTATCCAGTCCACCAGCCCCGTCACTCTGGATGCGATCAACCGAAAGATCGACTGGGATCTTATCCGGAACAACATCCGCAAACTGATGGACATGGGCACCTTTCACGTCCACGTGGACCTCATTGCCGGGCTTCCGTTCGAGGACATGACCGGGCTCTCAACGTCCTTCAACGAGGTCTACGAACTCGGGGCCCATGCCCTGCAGCTCGGATTCCTGAAGGTTCTGCCCGGTACCGAGATCGCGGATAAAACCACTGAATACGGGATTGAATCTCTTGACAGCGCACCGTATCAGGTCCTGGAAACAGAATGGCTGAGCTTTGCCGAGCTCTCCTTTCTGGAGCACCTGGAGACCGCCCTGGACCGGCTGTGGAACTCCGGCAGATTCTCGAGAACGACCCCGGTGCTGACCGACCTCTATCCGACCCCTTTTGATTTTTACCGGACGTTCACGAAATTCGCCCTGGCCCGCTCGGAAATGAACGAAAAGCAGTGGCCCAAGGTCGCAGCGCTCATCCTGGCCTTTATCGACAGACGTCATCCAGCGCGCCGGGACTACGTCCTGGACTGCCTGCGCTGGGACTGGTGCTTTCAAGCCTCATCCCAGTATTATCCGCCGATCCTGGACAACGGCCTTGATCACCTGCTGCGCCACAAAAGAAGGGAGCTCCGAACGGTGCTGCGGGAAAACAATATCGAGCTGACGCAGTCCGAGATCAACAGCACGGTCCTGTTCCTGGCCGGGACAGAAGAGTTCAGCCGGGAAACAGCGATGAAGGAAGTCCTTTTCATCAGGAAAAACGGTACAAGGGTTCCTGTTTTTCCGGCGAGATAGTCCGACTTCACCGTGTCCCTCCCACTCTGCCCCCTCTCTTTGGAGCAGGCGGTGGCTTCAGTACCCCACGAAAAAGGGGGACGACTGCGTTGTCGTCCCCCTGGCTGTTCCGGTCAGAATGCTCCGGCTACTTGGTCGAATTCACTTCTCCCTCTTCACACGGCGGATGCACATATCCTTCGCCCATTCCGTGACCTTTCCCTTTTTTCATGCCGTGTCCCATACCCTGTCCCATTTTGTGGCTTTCCTTGAAGGCTTCCCATTCATCGTGGCTCAGAGCGCCGCTCTTGTCCTTGTCGATAATGGTGAATGCCTCTTCCGTGGCGTTGGGCAGAAAGGTTTTGAATTCCTCGATGGTCACGGCCTCATCACCGTCTGTATCCATGTCCCCGAAGTGTCCGGCATACTCTTTGTATGCGAAGGAGGTGGAGGCAAAGGCCAACGAAGCCAGAATCACCAGAAACCAGATTGCCTTTTTCATGACGGATCTCCTTTTGTGTTTCGATTAGAGTCGAAGAATGTTCCTTTTTCTGAAATCAGGAATTAATATCAAAAAACCATTCTGGCAACCCCTGACCGATGATGAGGTGAAAAAATCCGACACAAAACATCCCGGATCGGGCTTGTGGACGAACACGCAAGGGAGGCAATGCCGGACATTGCCACCGACGCCGAGATTCTTCCCGCCTCCGCGGGAATGACTGCTGGAAAGTACTGGCGTTGCACTCAAGGACACAAGTCAGGATGGGCTGCGTAACTTCAATTATAATGTCCTATGCCTGGACAGAGTTTCCGATCCCGGACAGGCAAAACAGGTGACTTCAGTCGCCCGGTTTCTTCCGACAATTTTGCAGGAAAAAACCGGCTCATATCATACCTTTTTGTAATTTTTAATACACGAACCATCCAACCCGGGGAGCCCCGCCATGAGCAGAGCAGATGCCGTCACCTTTATCAAAACCGCCATGACCGATCATGAACTGCGCAAACAGATCGACACCTCCACCACCCCTGAAGAGCGCGAGGCCGTACTCAAAGAGCACGGCCTGCACTTTACAGAATTCGAATTCCAGGACGGGTTCAACAATCTCCTCACCCAGTGTCAGGAAGAGGAGGAGGGAAACCGTCTCAAGGAGTTCCGGATGTGGTGGGACCTGACGCGCAGCGTCTAGCCTACCCCTTTTCCGGCACCTGTACCCGAAAAAACAGCGAGTACAGCACCGGAACCACCACCAGGGTCAAAATGGTGGCAAAGGCCAGACCGAAACAGATGGTCACGGCCATGGACACCCAGAACCGGTCGAAAATGAGCGGGGTCATACCCAGCACCGTGGAAATAGCGGCCATAAGCACCGGCCGCATTCTGCTCACGGACGAGTCCAGAATGGCCTGGTAGGGTTTCTTTCCGTTTCGGATGTCGGCGTCGATCTGTTCCAGCAGGACCACTGCGTTTTTAATGAGCATGCCGGACAGGCTCAGGAACCCGAGCAGGGCCATGAACCCGAACGCCTCACCCGTGGCCAGCAATCCCACGGTGACCCCGATCAGGGCCAGGGGCAGAACACACAGGATGATCAGGGGCTGGCGGAACCCGTTGAACAGGGCCACGACCACAAAGGCCATGAGCAGGAAGCTGAGGGGTACCCCCTGCATGACGTACATGTTGGAATCGGCTGATTTTTCCACGGTGCCTCCCCATTCCATGGTGTATCCCTCCGGAAGGACAATGGAACGCAGTCCGGGGCTGATATCGGACATGGCCTCGGACATGGTCACTCCGCGCACGGGATCACACTGGGCGGTTATGCATCGCTGGTGGTCGTACCGCCGGATGACCGACTCCTGCCAGACCGTGTCGATCGAGCTGATCGCGGTCTCCACCGGGATACCCCGCACCCCCCCGGACCGGCGTACGGCCACAGAGGACAAGTCCTGAACCCGCATCCGTTCTTTTTCCAGGGGCCGGATCCTGATGGGCATCAGTCGGTTATCTTCCCGGTACAATCCAACGGTCGCCCCATCAAAAGCGAGTTTCAGACCGTCGGCCAGATCGTTTCGAGACAACCCGGCCTGCAGCGCCCTTGGCGCGGAATACTCCGGAACCACGGTAAGCACCATGTTGCGCCAGTCGTCCCGGGTGTCCTGGACCAGGGCGGAGCCGCGCATAATCGTCTTGGCCTGTTCGGCCAGATCGTGCAGCACGGCCGGGTCCGGGCCGCGGAAACGGGTTTCGATATTGAATTTCGCCGGCGCCCCCAGGGGAAAGCGGCGTACCCGCGGGTCACTGTCCGGAAAGTGCTCGGCCAGACAGGCCTCGGCAAAATCGATCATCGAATCCAGGTTTTCGCCCCTGTCCAGATTGACCAGCAGATATCCGTACCCGGGATTTATCCCTTCCGGCTCCAGAGGCAGATAAAACCGGTGCGGACCGGCCCCTACATATGTGGCCACGCTGCGGACATGCTCATTGCCCAGAAGAGCCTGCTCCAACCTGCGTAGATCCCGATCCGTGGTCCTGAAAGCCGTGCCCTCGGGGAGCCAGTAGTCGATCATGAGCTGAGGCCGCTTACTCTCGGGAAAGAACTCCCGCTTCACGGTCTTGAACCCGTACACCGCCCCGCCGAACATGATCGCCAGAATCAGAAGGGTGACGGTCCGGTGGGCCAGGGCCCCGCGTACAATTCTCCGGTACCCCCGAAACATGCGCCCGGCATACGGATCTCCTCCCTCGGCCAGAGGCTTGGGGCGCAGCCATTTGTCGCACAGAATGGGGGTGACGGTCACGGCCAGGACCCAGCTGACAAGCAGGGACAGGGTAACCACCAGAAACAGTCCCACGCAGTACTCCCCGGTGTTGTTGGGGGCCATGTAGATGGGCAGAAAGGCGAAGGCGGCCACCAGGGTCGCCCCCAGCAGAGGCCAGGCCGTCTCCTTGAACACAAGGGATGCTGCCACCGGCCCGGGCGTTCGGTGCTGCATCTTGACCAGCATCCCCTCGGTAACCACGATGGCGTTATCCACCAGCATGCCCAGGGCCACAATCAGAGCCCCCAGAGTGACCCGGTCCAGGGTCAGATTCATGACGGACATAAAAGTAAAGGTGATGCAGATGGTCAGAACGAGACCAAGGCCGATCAACAGCCCGGACGAGAGGCCCATGAACAGAAGCAGCAGGGCGATAACAATGACCACGGCCTCGAACAGATTGAGCATGAAGTCATTGATGGATTCCTCCACCACCTCCGGCTGGTAGGCCACGGTTTCAATGCTCACCCCCACGGGAATGTCCCGCATGAGTTCATCGATCCGGACCCGGACCGCCTTGCCCATATCAATGACATTGCCTCCGGAAACCGTGGAAATGGCAAGACCGATGGACGGCTCACCGTTGAAGCGCATCTTCCACACGGGCGGATCCACATATCCCCGGCTTACCGTGGCCACATCCTTGATCCGAACCATGGCATTCGAGCCCTGGCCGCGAAGAACCTGCTCTCCAATCTCTCTGACGGAGTCGTACTCCCCGCCGATTCGAATCCGCATTTTCCGGTCCCCGATGTCGAGACTTCCCCCGTCCAGGACCATGTTCTGCTGCGTCAGGGTGCCTGCAAGCATCTCCCTGGAGATCCCCATCTCCTCCAATCGGGCCCGAGAGACATCCAGCCGGACGACCTCCTGCTGTTGTCCCCAGAGCTCGACCCGGGCCACATTGTCGACCAGCAGCAGCTCGCGGCGGATGTCATCGGCATAGTCCTTGAGTTCGTCAGGAGAAACACCGTCGCTGACCACGGCCAGCAGGATCCCGTACACATCCCCGAAATCATCGGAGACCACCGGCGGACCGGCTCCGGGTGGAAGGCGGGGGCCGGCAATAGCGACCTTTTTGCGCAGTTCGTCGAACAGCTGTGGCAGGTCGTCCTTGCGGTAGGACTCTTTCAGATCGACCCAGATGGTGGACTTGCCGGCAGTGGAGGCGGACCGGACATGATCCAGGGAAGAGAGACGCTGGATAACCGTCTCGAGCACGTCCGTGACCTCCTGCTCCACCTGCAGAGGGGTGGCCCCGGGATACGATGTGGTCACGACCGCGGTCTTGATGGAGAATTCGGGATCTTCGAGTTTGCCCATCTCAAAATAGGAGACCACTCCGGCCAGAGCGAGCACCAGGGCTCCGAACAGGACCACCGCCTTTTTCCGGATGGCGTATTCGGTCAGATTCACATCCGCCCCCTGTGGGCCGGTCCGTTATCCAGCAGCCTGACCTTTTGTCCCTCGCCAAGAGTGTTGGCCCCGGCCGTAACCACAACATCCCCCGGAGAGAGTCCGGCGGAAACGAGCACCCCGCCTTCACGCACCTCTTTGACAATCACCTTGCGGCTGTACACCGACTGATCCGCCTCATTCACGATCCAGGCCAGAGAGTCTTCGCCGTTTCTGGAAAAGAGAGCGGTTTCCGGGACAAGGACACCCGAATCATCATCTTTGAACTGCATACGAACATCGGCAGCCATGCCCGGGGCCAGAGACAGTTCCTGCGGACGATCAAAAACAACCGTCAGAGCAAAGGTTCTGGTGCCGGGATCGGCATCCAGGGAAAGCTCACTGATTCGGGCCGGAAACTCCTGCCCGGGAAAGGCGGGCAGGGTGCAGACCACGGAGGCAATGGATTCCCGGTGGGCGACCAGGGTATCGGGAATACCCGCGATCACCTTGATGGCCGACATATCCTGCAGGGTGATGACCGGGTGCCCTGCAG
>JAWLGC010000046.1:0-18779 GCA_041685265.1 Desulfomicrobiaceae bacterium
GCCCGACCGGTGCGCTGCATCATCCCCGGGGCCACGGCCGACTGCTTGACCACGGCTCCGTCCGGAGCCAGGTTGCCGCGCAGAATGGCAATGCCGCCCTCTTCACTGTACGGATCATCCACGGAACGGATCACCGCCGGATCCACAATTCCGGCCCGGAGTTTTTCCAGATTTTCACCGAGTGTCGCCCCGGTCACGGTTATCACCGAGGTATCGATAAGCCCTTTTTTGGCCAGTTCAGCCATAACCGCGGGGATTCCCCCGGCCTGATTGAGGTCTTCCAGATGATCTTCCCCGGCAGGGGACAGTCGGCATAAATTCGGGGTCCGCTTGCTGACCGTGTCAAAGATATCCAGGGTCAGGTCCAGGCCGGCCTCGGCGAACACCGCAGGCAGATGCAGGACCGTATTGGTGGAGCAGCCCAGGGCCATGTCCACGGTCACACCATTGGCCAGACTCTTTTCCGTGATGATATCCCGGGGACGGATATTCTTCTCCAGCAGCTCCATAACCTTCATGCCGGCCTGTTTGGCGAGCCGAACCCGCTCGCTGGTGACGGCCGGGATGGATCCGTTGCCGGGCAGGGCCAGGCCCACGGCCTCGGACAGACAATTCATGGAGTTGGCCGTGAACATGCCGGAACAGGAGCCGCAGGTGGGACAGGCGGAGCGCTCCAGGACCTCGAGTTCCTCTTCGGTCATCTCGCCGGAGCTGACCTTGCCCACACCTTCAAAGACCGTGATCAGATCCACGGATTTCCCTTTGGCTTTCCCGGCCAGCATGGGACCGCCACTGACCAGAATAGACGGGATATTCATGCGCAGCATGGCCATGAGCATGCCCGGCACGGTCTTGTCACAGTTGGGGATAAATACCAGAGCGTCAAAAGGGTGGGCCGTGGTCATCAGTTCAATGGAGTCCGCTATGAGTTCCCGACTGGGAAGACTGAAACGCATCCCTTCGTGATTCATGGCCAGACCGTCACACACCCCGATAGTGGAGAATTCCATGGGCGTGCCCCCGGCCATGCGCACCCCGTTCTTAACGGCCCCGGCTATGGTGTTCAGATGAATATGTCCGGGCACGATCTCATTGGCCGAATTGACGATCCCCACCAGGGGGCGATCCATCTCTTCCCGGGTCAACCCCAGAGCATACAACAACGAACGGTGCGGGGCCTTTTCCAGTCCCCCGGTCATCTTCTTACTGCGCATCTCATATATCCTTGTTTGAAAGTGGTGATTATCTCCTGGCTCAACGTCGCAGGGCAGCCATACTCGACCAGGTCCCGACCAGAATCAACCCCGCCAGAAACACGGCAATCTCCTGCCCGGTCAGAAATCTGATTTCAACCCACAACGGAGCCCCGCCCAGCACGTCCCGGGCCCCAAGATAAATCAGACCGAGCATCATCAGGGCGATACATCCGCCAAGGACGCCCTGAACTGCTCCGCCAACGACCAGCGGGTACCGGATATACCACGGACTCGCCCCCACAAGGGAGAGAATCTCCAACTCCTCGCGCCGTTGCAGTTGGGCGAGCTTCATGGTGTTTCCCACCACCAGAGCCACGACCAGGCCCAGAAAACCGATCACGGGCCAGAAAAGATTTCGAAAAAATGCGATCCAGGAGCCGGCCCCGGCCGACTGCAGAGGGTGCACATCGACCCGCTCAACACCGGGCCTGGTCCCGAGGGTGGTCCGCATATTGTCAATCCACTCCCGGTTCTGCCCATCCGGCAGGGAAAACTGCAACAACGCCGTGGCCGGGAGCAGCCTGTCAGCCTGCAGACCATCCAGGCCGGTGCCTTTTTCAAGGGAGCCGGCCAGCTGGTCCATGGCCTGATCCGGGGTGAATGTCTCCACCTTTTCCAGGCCGGCCAGAAGACCGAGCTCCTTCCATTGTCCGGCCACCACGGTCTGGTCCGCCCCCACCTCCCAGTACATCTGAAACTGGACCTGCCCCCGGTACTGTTCAGCCTGGTACTCCAGGTTGCCGAGCACCATGACGAAAAACGCCCCCAGAAACGCGACCAGACTGATCACCGCCAGGGTCTGAGCCAGAGACAAAGGAGTGCGAAACAGATCGGCCACTCCCTGAACGGTAAGTCGCATCCAGGTCTTCACGACACCCTCCCCACGGGATCTTCGTCTTCAGAGAGCAGCCGGCCGTCTTTGAGGGTAAGCACTCGCGCTTCGGGCCGGCCGGCCATGAGTTCCCGGTTGTGGGTGGCCAGAACCACCGTTGTCCCGTGGCGGTGAAACTGGCGAAAAACCTCCATGAGCCGCATGGCCAGGGGCTTGTCCAGATTTCCCGTGGGCTCATCGGCCAGCAGCAGTTTGGGGTTGACTATAATGGACCTGGCAATGGCCACCCGCTGCTGTTCTCCCCCGGAAAGTTCCTCGCACCGCCTGTCCGCCCTGGTATCCAGTTGCAGACTGCGCAGCACGGCTCGAACTCTTCTGGCGATGATCTCATCCTTCATCCCCCGAACCCGCAGAGGCAGAGCCACATTGTCCGCCACTGTCCTGCCGGACAGAATCCGGAAATCCTGAAAAACAACCCCGACCTCGCGCCGGAGACGAAACAGCTGGGACGAAGGGGTGGTTTTCAGGTCGAATCCGGCCACCAGGGCCTTTCCTCCCTGCATGCGGTGGGTTCCGTGCAGGAGGCGGATCAGGGTGGTTTTCCCCGCCCCGGACGGTCCGGAGAGAAAGAGGAATTCCCCCTTGCGGACCCGAAAGGAGACATCCTGGAGGACCCACTGGGAGCCGAAGGAAAAGGAGAGGCGCTGGACATCAATCATCTGGTTACCCGCATTTAGTGTACCCGCATCCCGGGCACAGGAAGCACCCTTCCTGAAAAACGAGCTCCTGTCCACAGTCCGGACAACGGGGCTGGGACAGAGAAGAGCTGGAGCCGGGCATATTTTCTCCCTGCAGGTATCTGTTTTCAAGCACCCATCCAACAGCATCGGGAATGGACAGGAGCATCCCCTTTTTCCGGAATACCGGATGCTCGCCTCCGATCCCCTTAAGCTGTTTGACCACCTCTCGGACATGGATACCGGAGCGCAGAGCCAGCGACACCAGTCTCCCGATGGCCTCGGCCTTGGCCGTGATGGACCGTCCGGACCTCCCGATGGTGGTGAACACTTCAAAGGGGCGGCCGTCGATCTCGTTCACGGTCAGGTACAACTCTCCCAACCCGGTACTCACTTTCTGGGTAAACCCGTACATGACCTCTGGCCGGTCCATAACCCTGGTGGTGCCGTTTTCCTGGGCAGGCTTCTCTTTGGACTGACCGGCATACAGCACCTGCACGGATTTGGATCCGTCGCGGTACACGGTCACGCCCTTGCACCCCTGCTCATAGGCCATCCGGTAGATGGAGCGGATATCCTCCTCGGTGGCCTCATGAGGGAGATTCACAGTCTTGGAAACCGCGTTGTCCGTAAATTTCTGAAACGCCGCCTGCATCCGGAGATGCCAGACCGGATCAATGTCCATGGCAGTAACGAACACCCGGCGGACCTCTTCTGGAACGTCCTCCATGGTCCGTACGGATCCGATTTCCGTCACCTTTTCCATAAGCTTGTGGCTATACACCCCGGCCTCGTGCAAGGCCTGTTCAAGATAGGGGTTGGATTCCACCAGACGCTCTCCGTCCATAACCTGCCGAGCGAAGCTGAGGGCGAACAGCGGCTCGATGCCGGAAGAACATCCGGCGATAATGGACAACGTGCCGGTGGGGGCAATGGTCGTGGTGGTGGCGTTGCGATACGGGCCGATGTTCTGCTCCCGGAAAACGGAAGTCTCGCAGGCGGGGAAAGGCCCCCGCTCGACAGCGAGCTTTTTGGACGCGGACCGGGCCTCCTTCTGGATGAAATCCATAACCTGTTCCCCGAGACGGATGGCCTTTTCGCTGTCGTAGGCAATGCGCAACTCGTAGAGCAGATCGGCCCACCCCATAATGCCCAGCCCGATTTTCCTGTTTCTGCGCACGGTCTCTGTAATCCGGTCCAGAGGGTAGACCGATGCGTCGATAACATTGTCCAGAAACCTGACCGAGAGATGAATGATCCGCTTGAGCTCGTCCCAGTCAAGACCATCCTCTTTTCCCACAAAGGCGACCTTTGCCAGATTGATGGAGCCAAGATTACAGGCCTCATAAGGGAGCAGCGGTTGCTCACCGCAGGGATTGGTGGACTCGATCTCGCCCTGATCCGGCGTGGGGTTGTCCCGGTTGATGCGGTCCAGGAAGATGATACCCGGATCGCCGCTCTCCCATGCCTTGCGCACCAGAAGGTTGAAGACCTCCCGGGCCTTGAGGCGTCCCGACTCCTTTCCCGTTTGGGGAGCGATGAGCGCGTATTCCTCGTCCTTGTCCACGGCCTGCATGAATTTTTCCGTCAGTGCCACGGACAGGTTGAAATTGTTCAGCTCTCCATCCCGCTCCTTGGCCTGAATAAACTCCACGATATCCGGGTGGTCCACCCGCAGGATGCCCATGTTCGCGCCGCGCCGGGTCCCTCCCTGTTTGACCTGCTCCGTGGCCGTGTTGAAGATCCGCAGGAAAGAGAGAGGCCCCGAGGCCACCCCTCCTGTGGATCCCACCCGACTGTCCCTGGGCCGAAGCCGGGAAAAGGAAAATCCGGTTCCGCCTCCGGACTTGTGGATCAGGGCGGCATTCTTCACGGCATCGAATATGTCCTCCATGGAATCTCCCACCGGGAGCACAAAACAGGCCGCCAGCTGCCCGAGATCCGTCCCGGCGTTCATCAGGGTCGGGGAGTTGGGCAGAAACCGGCAGGAGGTCATCAGTTCGTAGAATTCCCGGCTCAGCTCTTCCGCAGTCCGGGAGGAGTGTTCATAGTTGCTCTCCTGCCCGGCCACAGCCGTGGCCACCCTCCAGAACATCTCCCGGGGGGACTCCAGCACCTCTCCGTCGCCCCCCTTGCGCTGGTATCGCTTGCCCAGGACAACCTCGGCATTGGGATTGAGCGAAACAGGGGGCAGATCATCGGGCATATTCAGGCGAGTTGTGTGCATTAATACTCCAACATTCTGTAATAAATAATATAATTAAGAACATTCTAGACCGTCAATTTGTAGAAAAAGAGAAATTTTAATAGCCCAAAACATCGGCTGGCACAAGATCGGGAAGGACGAAATAAATAAAGTTCCAGATAAATGTCTGCTAATAATATCTATTTTCAATACGTGAATCCCAAAAAAAGGGCCGGCAGGAATATTCCTGCCGGCCCTTTGGGAGGTTCCAGCTGTCATGGTATCCAGGGAGTATTCAGCCCATGGATTTGGGTCCGGTCTCCTCGGTACGGATACGCATGGCTTCAGCGATATCGAGCATGAAGATGACGCCGTCCCCTTCATTACCGGTTTGTGCCCCGGTTTTAATGGCCTCCATGGCCGGCTCGGCAAACTCGTCATTAAGACCTATTTCGAGGCGAATCTTCTTGAGCAGGTTCACTTCCATGATGACCCCGCGGTAGGTTTCCGTAAATCCCTTCTGCCGACCGCTTCCGAGCACATTGGTCACGGACATGTTGTAGATTTTTTGGGCGTACAGAGCCTGTTTGACGCTATTCAGGCATTCCGGGCGAATGTATGCGATGATCAGTTTCATATCGACCTCCCTGACTATTCGTTGGTAAAGATCTGGAAGCCGTTGTAGGATTCCATGCCGTGTTCAGTGATATCAAGTCCCTTAAGCTCATCAGATTTGGGTGCCCGCATTCCGATCACACTATCAAGGATCTTAAAGGCTGCATATCCCACTCCGAAGGCCCAGACAAAGACTGCTCCGACGCCTATGAGCTGAATCCAGAGCTGCCCGAAGCCGCCTCCGTAAAACAGACCGGTGATGGAGCCGTACCCGGGAGCCGCGAACAGTCCCACGGCCAGGGTTCCGAAGGCGCCGCACACCCCGTGGACCGAGACACACCCGACGGGATCGTCGACCTTGAGGACCTTGTCAATAAATTCAACAGACAGGACACAGAGTACACCGGAGACGGCACCGATGGCCAGGGCCCCTACAGGAGAGACTTCGTAACACCCGGCTGTGATGCCCACAAGGCCGGCCAGAGCGCCGTTGAGGCTCATGGAGGTGTCCGGGTAACCGAACTTGATCCAGGACATGATCATGGCGCCCAGGACACCGGCACAGGCTGCCAGAGAGGTATTCACGGCGATGTAGCCGATGGTTCCGTCAGCCGTGGTGGTGGAGCCGGGATTGAAGCCGAACCAGCCGAACCAGAGAATGAATACGCCGAGAGCCGCCATGGGAATGTTGTGACCGGGAATGGCGTTGGCCTTGCCGTCGGCGGTGTACTTTCCGATACGGGGTCCAAGGACTATGGCGCCGGCCAGGGCGACCCAGGCTCCTACGGAGTGAACAACGGTGGATCCTGCAAAGTCAGCAAAACCGAGGTTTTCCAGCCAGCCCGCGCCGGCTTCACCCAGCCACAGCGAGCCCCAGCACCAGTGACCGGAAACCGGGTAGATCAGACCGGTGATGACCATACTGATGATAATATAGGAACTGAACTTGGTCCGCTCGGCAATGCCTCCGGAGACGATGGTAGCCGCTGTTGCCGCAAATACGGATTGGAAGAACCAGAAGGTCAGGGTCCACTGTCCGTCGGCGGAGGTGGCATCAACTCCGCCCAGTCCAAAACCGGACCCGCCCAGAAAACCGCCGATATCCGTTCCGAACATCAGGGCGAATCCGAAGAGAAAGAATATGACCGATCCTGCCGAGAAGTCGAGAAAGTTTTTCATCAGGATGTTGCTGGCGTTCTTGGCCCTGGTGAACCCGGCCTCGACCATGGCGAATCCGGCCTGCATGAACATGACCAGAATGGCTGCCAGCAGAGTCCACAGAATATTGGCATTGGCCTGACTTAATGCTTCTTCCGCGGCGAAGATATTTTGTGGAGCCAGGAGTACAACCCCGGCCAGAACGGGAAGAAGGACCCGCAGTTTGATTCCATTTTTTGTTTCTCTTGCATTACTCATAAATAGACCCCCTTAATGTGGTATTGCGATCATGATATTTGGTATAAGCAATTGAGGGGCCAAAAATGTGTTTTTTTGCTGAAAATATATATAACCAATCTTAATCATTGATATTTTATTTTTTAAAAAGAGAGCGATTCCTCTTCCTGGACGTTGTATAAATATCATCATCAGCTTAAATACACAATTTTGTAATATTATTTACTTATAAAAATATCTCTAAAGTGTATTTTTATTCAAATTTGTAAAAACGTAGACCTCGGTACTTATTCAGACACCAGCTTTGGGAGTAAAGTGATTATACTTCTTCGTCGCAGGGGGACATGATATCCAGCCTTTTGTCCTTTTATTCCTTATCCCCCATCGTCCTCAGCCTGGGTGAACCGTTCCGAACGTCTTTGGAGTCATCCCGAATCTCGTTTCCTGCTCGGCTGCCTTTTTGGTGGGAAAGGGGTATTCTCCTTTCGATAAACGGAGTGAGATCTGAGGGAACAGCTTTTCCCGTTCTTTATTATAAAGAAGAATTCTTGGATTAGTTGAAATACATAAGGTCGGTTCTTTTGTTCTTTTTAGGGCTAATCATTTGTTTTATATTTATTTTTTTATAGTCAGGAAAAGAGAAGCAGGGGAACGAAGGGACAGTTACGAATATGGGCCAGGGGGAAACGGACAAAAGAAACAGAGAGTCGGAGTAGAATTTCACAGGGTGTGCTTAAGATTTATAACTAATTAAGATAAATAAAAAAAGCCGCGTTCCTCCCGGGAGGAACGCGGCTGATGTGATCGAGTTGATGTCGGGACAGGAGATCGGGGAGATCAGTCCATCCCCTCCTCGGCAAGTTCTTTCAGGTATTCGCCGTATCCGCTTTTGAGCAGATCCCGGGACAAAGCGGTCAGCTGTTTTTTGGAGATAAATCCCATACGAAAGGCGATCTCTTCGATACATCCGATTTGAAAGCCCTGTCTGTCCTGGATGGCCTGAACAAAGTTGGAGGCCTGCAGCAGGGAAGCGTGTGTGCCGGCATCCAGCCAGGCGTATCCCCGCCCCAGCTTTTCCACATGGAGATCCCCCCGGCGAAGGTAGACCATGTTCACGTCCGTTATTTCCAGTTCTCCCCGGGCTGAAGGTTTCAGATTTCCGGCTATCTCCACCACGGAATTATCATAAAAATAGATCCCCGGGACGGCATAGCGAGATTTGGGGTGTTCCGGTTTTTCATCGATGCTCAGGGCGTTTCCCTGTTTATCGAAATCGACGACCCCGTATTGCCGGGCATCCCGCACCGGATACCCGAAAATGGTTCCTCCCTGGTTCTCGGATGCGCACCGCTGCAGCATCTCGGACAACTGCTGTCCGAAGAGAATATTGTCCCCGAGAACAAGGCAGACCGAGTCGTTGCCGATAAACTCTTTGCCCAGCACAAAGGCCTGAGCCAGACCTTCCGGGCGGGGCTGCTCCATGTAGCTGAAACTGAGCCCGAGGCGGGACCCATCACCGAGCAGTTCCCGGAAACGGGGCAGATCTCTTGGCGTCGAAATGACCAGGATTTCCCGGATTCCGGCCAGCATAAGCACGGAAAGGGGATAGTAGATCATGGGTTTGTCGTAGACCGGGAGCAATTGTTTGCTCACGCACAGAGTCAGGGGGTGGAGTCGGGTGCCGGATCCGCCCGCGAGAACGATACCTTTCATGGAACAAGCTCCTTGAGTGCCTGATAGTGATAGGGAGACGTTGAAACGGATGACAACCTGTCCCGGCTTTGCTACTCCCCCCGTATGCATTGTCGATCCTTTTTCACATTCAAAGGGTGGTTGCAAGAATCCCTTTTTTTTCGAGAATAAACGGGGTCAGTATAAGAAGGAGGATACGGAGGTGGTCGAAGAACTTGTTCTTTCCGGGGCTGCATCGCCTCGGGTCGGGGATATTTTGCTTTTGAGCAGTGATAGCGGGGTCTCCGGGGGGAGACTGACTTCCGGACCGTGGCTCCATGAGCTGGTGACGGGGGCTGTGGTGGTCGATCAGGCCGGAACCGAGCTTCTTCAGGCCGTGAGCCGTATTCGGATTCCGGGGGACGGCGGAGGGCCGGAGCAGGATGGATGGTGGGTGAAAGTCCTCCACGAAATGCTCCCGGGCTCTGTCGACGGGGTCCGTGTTCTTCGTCGTGGTCGCAGTGTGGCCTGGGTGACCCTGAGCGATAAGGGGGCCCGAGGAGAGCGGGTCGATACCAGCGGTCCGACCATTGCCGAGATGGTCGACGCCACCCTTTGCACTTCCATGATCCGGGGATTTCTGCTTCCCGACTCATGGTCCGAACTCAAGGCGGTGCTGGTGGATCTGGCCCTGTTTCAGCAGGTCGATCTTATTTTGACCACAGGTGGAACCGGAGTCGGTCCCAGGGACATCTCCCCGGAGGCGACTCTGGCGGTTATTGAAAAGCGGCTTCCCGGTTTTGAACAGGTAATGACCAGAACCTCCCTGACCAAAACTCCCCACGGAATGATATCCAGGGCTGTCGCCGGTACCCTGGGAAACAGTCTGATCATCAATCTCCCTGGAAGTCCCAGGGCCGTTGCGGAAAATCTTGCGGCCGTGCTCCCGGCCGTGGAACACACCCTGGCCAAACTGCAGGGGGATTCCTCGGATTGTGCCCGGCATGGATGAGGGACGATTCGTTCCCGCTTTGTACCTCGAACAGCTGGTGGCCAAGGGGTGCGTGGTCCGTTTAGGCCTGCTTGGCTGCCTGGTTCTTCTTACGGCAGTGAACTGGACCGGGCTGCCTGTTTTTCAGGACCGGTTCGTTTTTTTTCAGGGAGGGGTCTTCACCTGGTTTCTGGTGCTCGGATTCAGCCTGAACATTTTTTATCTTCTGTTCTGGAAACGGATTTCCAATCTCTACCGTTTCTTTCAGCTCCAGCTGACCTCGGATCTTCTGCTGGCCGGGTTCTGGATTGTTCTTTCCGGAGGCGTGAGCAGCGGCTTCATCTTTCTCTTTTTGCTGATCGTCTTTTTTTATGGGCGTATTTTCGGAATTCGGGGCATGTTCCTGATCTCTCTTTTAACGGTTCTTTTTCTGGCCGGGCTCGGAATCTGGCAGTTCCAGCATCCGCAGCTGTGGGGACAGACCGGCTATGCTCCCCGGTATCTGCTGTACAATATTTCTCTGCAGACCCTGGCCCTGATCCTGGTATGTATGCTCGCTCTGGTCGGACGTCGCCAGGAACGCAATATGGCCAGCGCCCTCCTGAAAAAGGAGCAGGCCCTGGTTATGGCCGAGGAGTTGAAGGGGCATGTCTTTGACTGGATGGATTCCGGGCTGCTGCTGGTGGAGTCCGACGGGACTATTGCGACCATGAACCGCAAGGCCCTGGAGTGGGCCGGTCTAAAGCGGGTCGACGAGGGAGTCGGGAATTTTCTGGGTGAGGTTTTTCCGGAAATCGATTCCTTTTGGCGCTCCCACCCCAATCAGGAGATCCGCAGGCAGGTTCTTTCCTGCCGGGCCATGGGAGCGATATTCGGAATCAAGATCACCTCGGTCCCCGAAGTCCGCAAGACATTGATTCTTTTTTCGGACATCACCCCGTTTGTCGCTCTTGAAGAACGGGTCCGGACCATGGAAAAACTGGCTTCCATCGGGGAGCTTGCAGCCGGACTGGCTCATGAGATCAAAAATCCTCTGGCCGGAATTAAAGCCAGCCTGCAGTTGCTGTCCGCAGGGGATTTGGGTGAAGAGTATACAGCCCGTTTGCACCGGGTCATTGTCCGGGATATCGATCGGCTCGATGTTCTGCTCAAGGATTTTCTGGTGTATGCCAAACCTTCAGTGGGGGACCAGGAGGCAGTGAATCCGTTCGTGGTGGCTAAGGAGGGGGTGGCCGCTCTGGAGGCGGGGTACCCTGAGATCTCTGTATCCTTTGAAATGTCGGGGAACAATCCCTCATGGACATGGGACAGAGGGCAGTTGTACCAGGTGCTGTACAACTTGTTGTTGAACGGATTTCAGGCCGCCCGGAGTGAAATCGTTATCCGGGGGACGCAACATCCCCCGGTGATGGAGATTGTCGACGACGGGCCCGGCCTTGATCAGACGATCAGCGGCAGGGTCTTCGAACCCTTTGTCACCTCCAAAAAACAGGGGACCGGCCTGGGCCTGGCCATTGCCCAACGGCTTGCGGCAGCCAACGGATATTTTATTGAACTGCGGGACAGGGAGGACGGGCCGGGAGTTGCGGCCGTGCTGCTTCCCCTGTCCGAAGAACCCGAGGCCGACTCCGGAGCACGCTGAGAACCGGAGTCGTTTTTTGGGGGGAGACAGGCGAATGGACACCTTTCTGGCGGATCTGCATATTCACTCCAAATTTTCCAGGGCCACGAGCAAACAGCTTTCTCCGGCCAATCTGGCAGCCTGGGGCGGGTTCAAAGGACTTGATATCCTCGGGACCGGCGATTTCACCCATCCCGAGTGGCTGGAGCTGCTCGAGGAACATTTCAAGCCCGGCGAGGACGGGTTGTTGTCTCTGAAAAAGGAGATCCGGGTCGACTCCGAGATTCCATGGGTGGAGGGCCCGCCTCGCCGTCTTCCCAGGTTCCTGCTGGCCACGGAGATCAGCTCCATCTATAAAAAAAACGGCAGGGTCCGGAAGGTTCACAATCTGGTATTCATGCCCGGATTCGAGCAGGTCAGATCCTTCAATCGTCGTCTGGCAGAGGTTGGAAACCTCGGTTCGGATGGTCGTCCCATTCTCGGTCTCGATTCCAGAAACCTGCTGGAGATGGTTCTGGAGACAGATCCTGCCGCATATCTCATTCCTGCCCATATCTGGACTCCGTGGTTCTCCGTATTCGGCTCCAAATCCGGCTTTGACTCTATTGAGGAGTGTTTCGGGGATCTGTCCGAGCATGTTTTCGCCCTGGAGACCGGACTCTCATCGGACCCGGAAATGAACTGGCTGTTGAGCGGGCTGGACAGGTATCGCCTGGTCTCCAATTCCGACGCCCATTCAGGGGAGAAACTGGGCCGGGAAGCGAACATCTTCACCGGGCAGCAGGATTACTTTTCGTTGTTCAAGGCCCTGCACGGCGTGGAGGACCAAACCCGGTTCATGGGAACCCTGGAATTTTTTCCCGAAGAGGGGAAATACCACCTGGACGGGCATCGGAAGTGCGGGGTCGTCCTTAATCCCCGGGAAACCATTGCCGCGGGTGGAATATGTCCTGTATGCGGGAAGCCGGTCACCGTCGGTGTCCTGAACCGTATCATGAGTCTGGCCGACAGGGAGACGCCGGTTCGTCCGCCGGAACATCCGGGATTCGAATCCCTGGTCCCCCTGCCGGAAATTCTGTCCGAAATTCTAGGTGTCGGCCCGGGCACCAAGAAAGTCAGGGCCGTGTACGTCAATCTTCTGCGGACGTTCGGATCGGAGATGGAGATCTTGCGCACGGTTCCTCCGCAGGAACTGCGTAAATTTTCACCCGTGCTGCCGGAGGCGGTCCGCCGGATGCGCAGCGGTCGGGTCATCCGCAATTCCGGGTACGACGGGGCCTACGGAACCATTTCCATGTTCACGGAGCAGGAAAAGCGGGAGTTCAGGTACGGAAAATCTCTGGGAATAGGGTGTCCCGAGTCGGAAATGTCGGTATCCGAGTCAAAATGTTCCGTGCCCTGCCGGACGTCTGTACGTAAGGATGCGGCTGAGCCGCTGCTCGCCCCCAACAGGGAACAACAGGCGGCCATCGATGCCGGCCCGGACCCGGTCCTGGTCCTGGCCGGACCGGGAACCGGGAAGACCCGGACCCTGATTGGGCGGGTGAACAGAATTCTGGATGAAGGCGTTGCCCCGGGGGCGATGCTGGTCCTGACGTTTACCAGACGGGCGGCCAGGGAATTGCGTGACCGTCTGGAGAGGGACAGGCAGGGAGGCCGGGTTCCAAGGGCGGATACCCTGCACGCCCTGGCCTATGAATTCTGGTCCGAAGAGCTGGGCGAGGCTCCGGTGCTGCTTTCCGAAGAGAGTTCCAGGCAGGTTTTCGCTGCAGCCAATCCCGATCTGACCCGGCCGGAGTGCAAGGCGGCCTGGTCAGCGTTTTCACTGCGCCGGGAGCGGATGCAGGGAAGAATCACCGAACCGGAGCGGCTCTACCTGGAATACAAGGCGGCTTTGAATCTGGTCGACTATACCGATCTTCTGGAGTTCTGGCTGGACCAGATCGGCGAGACAGAAAAATACCGCTACGAACATGTTCTGGTGGACGAGATTCAGGATCTTTCTCCGTTGCAGCTCAAGCTGGTCATCTCCCTGGCCGGTCCTCGGGGAAGGGGATTTTTCGGGATCGGAGATCCGCGGCAGTCCATTTACGGGTTTCGTGGAGCCGTGGCAGATGTTCGGGAGAGGCTGGAACAGGCCTGGTCCGGGGTGTCCACGGTTTCTCTGGCCGTTAATTACAGGTCGGCGCAGGATATCCTGGATGTGGGGGGAAGCCTGTTTCCGGAAGACCCGCCTCTTCGGGCCGCTTTCGGGGCAAAGGGAACCATTGCCTGGTATCAGGCACCGACCGTTGGTCAGGAGTGTTCCTGGATTGCCCGGACAGCCCGGGAGGCCCTGGGCGGGACCGGGCACTGGCAGGCGGATCAGGAAGGGGAGAAAAATATCGCCCCTGGCGACATCGCCGTTCTGGTTCGGTTTAAGGGGCTCATACCTCCCCTGGCCCGAGCCCTGACCGCGGCAGGGGTGCCGTGTGCGGTTCCTGAACAGGAGCTTTTTTTTCATGACCCCAGGGTCGGACTGCTTCTTCGGGAAGCGGGGCGCATGCTTGGAGTGCACCCGGACGGGGAAAAGGAGCTGCCGGCCTGTCCTGATACGGTCTTTGCCAAAGGCCCTTTGGCCCTGTCCGCCTATCTGTGCGAGACCCCCCCTTTTGACGAGTTGTTCTGGAAGGGGCGACCCTTTCGGGAATTGGAGCGGGCCTACAGGGAACATGGCGGCTGGTCCGGGGTGTTGTCCGCGGTCAGCCTTGAAGGTGATCTGGAAGGAATCCGATCCCGAGCCCAGAAGGTACAGATCATGACCCTGCATGCGGCCAAAGGGTTGGAATTCGAGCTTGTTTTCCTTCCGGCCCTGGAGGAGGGCATTGTCCCCTTTGCCGGGGCAGAAATTCTGGCCGGAAAGGAAAAAAGCCGTATGGACACGGACGTCCGGGAAGAGCGTCGCCTCTTGTATGTCGGATTGACGAGGGCCGGACAGGGGGTCTACCTCAGTTCAAGTACGCAGCGGACACTGTTTGGAAGGACGGTGCACCTTTCCCCATCCTCTTTTCTGAAGGAGCTCCCCGAAACTCTGGTCGGCAGGATCAGGGCCAGGTCCCATGTCCGGAAAACGGAAAGACAGCTCAGCCTATTTTAAGGCAAGCGGGCGGGATTGCATTTGACCGGCCCCGGATGTATGTGCTCCACCCTTGTTTTTGGTTTCCGGATGTCCCCTGTCTTATCAGGGGAGGAAACTGCGTTACTTATGGTCGGTGTCGTCGAAAACGGCTTTGGCCCAAACTTGAAGCGAGACACTCATGGCCTATTTTCGAAAGCTGGGCCCGAAACTGGACAACCTGCTCTCCCTTTTTTCCAAGGATGAGAGGTGGTTGATTCTTATGAATGCAGACCCCGACGCCCTGGCCTCGGCCATGGCCCTGAAGCGGATCATGGCGGGACGGGTAGCCAGGGTCGGGCTGGCCCATGTCAATGACATCTCCAGGCCGGATAATCTGTCCATGATCCGGTTGTTGCGCATTCCAACCCGGAAACTGACCCCGCCCATGGCTGCCCAGTATGACCGATTCGCCCTGGTCGATTCCCAGCCCCATCACCATGTCGGTTTCGCAGACCTGGATTTTTCAGTGGTCATTGATCACCATCCCCTCTCAGACGAGCACCCGGTTGAAGCCGGCTTCAGGGAACTTCGGCCGGAATACGGTTCCAACAGCTCCATCCTCACAGAATATTTGTACAATATGGGGAAGCGGCCCGGCAAGCTGCTGGCCACGGCCCTGCTGTACGGGATCAAGACCGACACCCAGAGTTTTGAACGGGACTTTCATGATGTGGACATCAAGGCATTCAGGTATCTGACCAAGTTCTACAGTCAGCCATTGCTGCACAAGATCATTCGCAGTGAATTCCGTATGGAGTGGCTTAAATATTTCTCCCAGGCCTTTCGCAAGGTGCGTAAGCTCGGGCAGGGCATGTTCGTTTTTATGGGGAAGGTCGATTCTCCGGATATTCTGGTCATTCTGGCGGATTTTTTTCTCCGCATTCATGGAGTGTCCTGGACCGTTCTCGGCGGAATGTACAACGATACCCTTGTTATCGTATTTCGAGGCGACGGACTGCGCCGGGATATGGGGAAATTTGCGCAGCGATTGTTCGGAGATGCGGGATCAGCCGGAGGGCACAAGTCCATGGCCCGGGCCGAGATTCCCATGGAGAAGATCGGGGATCAACATCCGCAGCAATTCATCCTGGAACGAATGGCCAGGCGGAAATGCAGTCAAAAGAAGAAGAAAGGGGATCTCTTGGAAAACGGGGATTGATTCGTTTTTTCAAGAGTTGAATAGAGACACAATAATGCAGGATGACGTTGTTGCCGATGCGTCCTGGGCTGCTTTGATTGGAGAATGACATGTCAGTGCGTCATCGGTTGGGTTTTGACAAGGATCCGTTGTATCTTATCGACG
This sequence comes from Desulfomicrobiaceae bacterium, assembly GCA_041685265.1. Classification (GTDB taxonomy): domain Bacteria; phylum Desulfobacterota; class Desulfovibrionia; order Desulfovibrionales; family Desulfomicrobiaceae; genus JAWLGC01. The sequence goes on from JAWLGC010000046.1 coordinate 15,764, forward strand.
GCAGCGCCTTTATCTACAGGGGGTTTTACGCCTATCCGGATCTGAAGCGGGCGGACGGGTTTCCCACCAACGCCCTGTTCATGGTCTTCAGACTTCTTTTGAAGATCCTCAAAGAGGAAACTCCCGGGCATATCTGTTTTATCATGGACGGCAGGGGGCCGAATTTTCGTCACGAACTGCTGGAATCATACAAAGCCAACCGGCTCTCCATGCCTGAGAACCTGGCTGTCCAGCTTCCCCCCCTCAAACAGGGAATCGAGCTTATGGGCGTTAATGTGCTCGTCGCCGAAGGGTGCGAGGCGGACGACTGTATCGCCTCCCTGGCCGCCCGGTACAAGAACGAACGACCCGTGGTCATTGTCGGGGCGGACAAGGATTTGTGCCAGTGTCTGGATACCGGAGTGGTTCTTTGGGATCCTTCCATGAAAAAGGAGAAACTGACCACCCTGCATACGTTCACGGACCGGGAGCAGCTCGCCCCCGAGCAGTGGCCGGATTTTCAGGCCCTGGTCGGGGATTCGTCCGACAATATTCCCGGGGTGCCCGGGGTGGGTCCAAAGACCGCCCTGGGGCTGCTCAGGCGGTATCCGAACCTGGACCTGCTCCGGGATTCTTTTGATCAGCTTACGGCCAAGGAGCAGACAAAACTCAAGCCTCACCTGGAGAATATCTTCACGTACCGGGAGTTGACCTCCCTGCGCAACGACGTATGTGAGGCTGTTTCCCTTGACGATCTGGTCCACAGGGATATGGAGCGGGACGGACTTAGGGAGTTTCTGCACTCTTTTGAGCTCCGGTCTCTGATTCGGGAGCTGGGCCTTGGTACCGCCTCTGAAGCGGATACGGGCAGAGCCGGCCCGGGCGCTCCGGAGCAGGACACCGTTCCGGTTCGGCGAGTGGAATCATTGCCCCGGTTTGGACGGGAAGAGGTCGGGGTGCTGCCCGGAGAGGACCGCTTTCTTGTCGGCGTGGGCGGGGAAACTTTTTTGTATACCGGGCCGGTGACCGAACTGGTCCGAAATCTGCGTGAATCCAGGGTGTTCACCCCATCGGTCAAGGAGCTGCTGCGGGATTCGGCCTGGGAGAAAATTCCGCTGCACAGCTGGTTCGATCTCGGTCTGGCCGGGTACCTGCTTGATCCGGAGGAACGGGATTACGGATTCGAGGCGCTCATGCACCGTTTCGGTTCGGAGCTGAAGGGGGAAGGGAGCGGGCCGGGAGCGGCTGCTGTACATCTGGGCCGGTATCTTGAGTCCCGTCTGCAGGGGGCGGGACTGCTGGAGCTGATGCAGGACCTGGAACTGCCCCTGATTCCGGTCCTGCGGGATATGGAGCGGGTCGGGATACGGCTTGATCAGGATGCCTTTCGTATTTTTCTGGATAACGTCCAGGCCCGGTTGGACGAATGCACCGCAACCATTCTGGAACAGGCCGGTCAGGAATTCAATATCAGGTCCAGCCAGCAGCTGGCCGAGGTCCTTTTTTCCTCTCTCGGGCTGACTTCCAAACGCAAGACCCCGGGTGGGGCTCCCTCAACGGCAAGCGGGGTACTGGAAGCGATGCGTGATCAGCATCCTATTATTTCAGAGATTCTGGAGTTCCGGATGCTGGAGAAACTCCGTTCCACCTATCTGGCCCCTCTTCCAAAACTGGCCGATTCCGGCGGGCGGATTCACACCACGTTCAATCAGCTGGCCACTGCCACGGGCCGGCTCTCTTCCAGTCGGCCGAATATGCAGAATATTCCTATCCGGGGCCGTTTCGGGCCGCGGATGCGGTCCTGCTTTATTGCCGATACCGGCAATGTGCTGGTGGCCGCTGACTATTCCCAGATCGAGCTCCGGGTCCTGGCCCACATGTCCGGCGATCCCAATCTTCTGGACGCCTTTCAAAACAATGAGGACATTCATTCCCGTACTGCGGCCCTGTTGTTCGATACCGAACCGGACCAGGTCGAATCGGACCAGCGGCGTAAGGCCAAGACCATCAATTTTGGCCTGCTGTACGGCATGGGTCCCCAGAAACTGGGCCGGGAGCTGTCCATTTCCCTGAATCAGGCCAAGGAATTCATCCGGATCTATTTCAGCAGACTGTCCAGAGTCCGCGAGTTTTATGAACAGATCGAGGAGCGAGCCAAAGAAAACGGGGCGGTGACCACCGTGGCCGGACGGAGGAGACTGCTGCCGGATATCAATTCCCGCAATGCCAATATCGCCCAGCAGGCCCGGCGTATGGCCATCAATACGGTGGTCCAGGGGTCGGCCGCGGACATCATCAAGAAGGCCATGCTCGCTGTGCACGGGGATGAACGGCTGCGGGAGCTCGGGGCCCGCCTCATCCTGCAGGTGCACGATGAGCTGATCATCGAGCTTCCCGAAGCCAACGGGGCGGCGGCCGGGGCTCGGCTGGCGGAACTCATGGCCGATGTGTATGAGCTGGCCGTCCCCCTGTCCGTTGACTGGGGGGTCGGAAAGAACTGGGCCGAAGCGCATTCATGAGACAATCTGACGATTGAAAAAAATCGGTAACTATTTCGGTGTCTGCCTCAGGGGTACGGGGATTATGCTCCCTCGTCGCAGGGGGACAGGATTATCAGGCGGTTGTCCGTAACCCTGTCAATCCCCTTTACTCCCTATGATCCCTTGTGTTTTTGTCCCAGGTGAACAGTTACAAAATTTCATCATCACTAAGGAGCCTTCATGAAAAATAAAATGCGGCTGCTGACTCCCGGGCCGACCCCGCTGCCTGAGGAGGTCCGGCTGACCCTGGCCGAAGATATGGTCCATCACCGCAAGGCGGAGTTTACCGCATGCATGGGCCGGGTTCAGGCCGGGCTTCGGGAGTTGTTCGGAACTGAAGAGCCGGTTCTGCCTCTGTCCTGTTCCGGGACCGGGGCCATGACCGCGGCGGTATATAATCTGTTCGCTCCGGGAGAGAGGGTCATCGTTGTCGAAGGGGGCAAGTTCGGGCAGCGCTGGTCAGAGATCGCCCGGTCCCGTGGGCTGCAGGTGCGCTC
>JAWLGC010000047.1:0-11084 GCA_041685265.1 Desulfomicrobiaceae bacterium
CGGGGCCCGGTACCAGGGAGAGGCGGAGCAGTTTTCCGGCTCCTCCGTCACTCCTGGGACAACCATCTATCCCAAGGCGATCATTGCGGACCGCAACCCATGCACCACTCCGGACGGGAGTCAGGCCCTGACGCTCTCCATTGAAGAGATTCCCCTTGAAATCATTCCGGTTGGCACCATCCCTAAACAGGGACTGTTCAAGCCGGCCTCCTGGCAGTTCGTGCTCAAGGTGCTCTACATGGGCCGCCCCCTTGCGGACTGCCCGGTCACAATCCACACCGCCGACGAACGCACAATGGACATGGCCACGGACGAAAAGGGATTGTTCTCCATCACCTCCCAGCAGGAGCGTCCCGTCACCAGACAATGGGAGCACTACCTGTTCACCGCGACCTCGTTCGATTCCGACCAGAACATGGAGCACACCGCCACCCTCAAGGTCACAGCGCCTCCGCCCATATACGGCACCGGCAACATTATTCGCCGGGCCCTGTATATCGGCGTGGCTCTCGGCATACTGGTCTTCGCGGCTCTGATGGCGGCCGTGGCTCTGACTCCGGATGCAGAACCCAAAAAACAACGGCGGAGATGACGGTTTCCCGGGTGGTCACATCTTCAGGCACAACAGACCACAGTCCTCGCTCTTTCTCACAAAAAACGTCCTGAAATAAGTATATTATCAAAATGCTCCCCGGACTTCCCCCCACAAAACGATTTACATTCGTTCAAAAACAAGGATATACCCGCACAAAAAATAGCTCAATAATACCAGGTCATTGCCTTTCTCCATCCATGCCTGTCTTTTTCGAGGAAAAACAACAATGGAACCATCTCTTGTCCATCACTTTCAGGAAGCCCTGCTGGGGGGAGACAGACAGATCGCCACGGACGTATTGTCCCGGGCCGTGGGAGATCCGCCCTCCATGGATACTCTGGAAAAAATAGTGGTCACGGCTCTGGACAATATCGGAGCATCCTGGGAACGGGGAGAAGCCGCCCTCTCTCAGGTCTACATGAGCGGCCGGATCTGCGAAGAGCTCATGTCCCCGTACTTTCCGCACGCCGACAACGCCCCCCTGTCAAAATCCCGACTTGCCATCGCGGTTCTGAACGACCACCATCTTCTGGGAAAGCGGATCGTCTTGTCTTTCCTGAAAGCCTCCGGCCTCCCGGTACAGGACTGGGGAACCTGCACGGAAAACCGGCTCGTGGACCGCACCCTGGAAAGCGGGGTGGACATTCTGCTTATCTCGGCGCTCATGCTCCCGTCGGCCCTCAAGGTCGGCCCGGTAGGCAAACGCCTTCGGGAAAACGGATTCACCGGAAAAATCATTGTCGGCGGAGCGCCGTTCAGAATCGACCCGAGCCTTGTTGAAGAAGTCGGCGCCGACGCCACTGCGGACAACGCCATGGAATGCGTCAAAATGGTAAAACGTATGCTGCAGGAGGTGCCCGCATGACCGCCATGACCGCAATGGAACGCGTGCTGACCACCCTGTCCTTCAAGGAAGCGGACCGGGTTCCTTTCTTTCTCCTCCTGACCATGCATGGCGCCCGGGAGCTCGGGATGGGCATTCGGGAGTATTTTTCCAAAGCCGAGCATGTGGTCGAAGGCCAGCTGCGCATGCGGGCCAGATACGGACACGACTGCCTGTACTCGTTTTTTCACGCGCCCCTCGAGGTCGAAGCGTTCGGCGGAGAAGTCGTCTACCCGGAGGACGGCCCTCCCAACTCCGGAGCCCCTCTTGTCCGCTCTTTTGAAGACATTCTGCACATCACTCCTCCCCCGGTCCGGCAGACCCCCTGTCTTCAGAAAGTCCTTGCCGCCATCTCGGGCCTGAAACAAAACGTCGGCGACACCGTGCCCATTATCGGCGTGGCCATCTCTCCCTTTTCCCTGCCCGTGATGCAGCTCGGTTTTGAGCGCTACCTGGACATCATGCACGAACGGGAAGACCTGTTCTCGCACCTGATGCGGGTCAACGAAACATTCTGCACACAGTGGGCCAATGCCCAGCTGGAGGCCGGCGCAACAGCCATCTGCTATTTCGATCCGGTTTCCTCGCCCACCATCATTCCGCCCGAAAAATACATGCAGACCGGATTTCAGGTCGCCCGCAGAACCCTTGCCGCCATCAACGGTCCCACGGCCACCCACTTTGCATCGGGACGCGCCCTGGGTCTGGCCGATGTGCTGCCCGAAACAGGAACCGCCATTGTCGGTGTCGGGATGGACGAAGACCTGGCGGAACTGAAACGCGCCTACTACGGAAAGCTGAGTCTGCTCGGCAATCTGAACGGCATCACCATGCGCCACTGGGACGAATCCGAATGCCGACGTCAGGTACGCCGGGCAGTCACTGCCGCTGCCCCGGGAGGGGGATTCATCCTCTCGGACAGCCACGGGGAAATCCCCTGGCAGGTCCCGGAACAGGTGCTTGAAAATATCTCCGAAGCGGTCCGTGAATTCGGCCGGTACCCTCTAGCCGTTCCTTCACTCAATGCATAACGATTTTGCAATCATCGTCTGCACCACGCTTCTTGGAGAGCTTGAGGCAGTCCTGCCCGAATCCAAGGGAGACAATGGGAAAATCATCCCCATCCCATGTCAATGCCATCTGCCGCAGGCCTTAAAAAACAGCCATTTCGAATCCGCACTCCACAAAGCCGAAACCGAAGGAGTATCGCCTGCCGACATCATCGTGCTCGGCAATTACTCGCCCCCCATAAACGCAACCTCGAGCACTCCGACAGCCGCCGCAGGACCTCTTGTCGGTAACGAGCACCAGTGCCTGGAGCTGCTCTGTCCCCCTCGGCTTCTGGAACACTTCCAGAGCCGGCGGGGGTTTGTCGTCTCTTCGGGGTGGCTCTCCCGATGGAAATCCATTGTTCGGGCATGGGGGTTTCGACCCAGCGACCTGCAGGACTTCTTCCGGGAAAGTGCCGAAAAGATCATATTTCTAAATACCCTCGACGCCCCTTCCTCCCGGGACCGATTGCAGGAATTTGCCCAGGCCGTGGCCCTGCCCGTGGAAACGGTCCCCATTGGTCTTGATTTTTTCCGGCACGTCGTCCTGAACCGGGTGCAGACCGTTCAACAGAACCGGCTCAATCAGGAACTTCGGGAGACCCGTCGCAGGGCCAGCGACACAGAAATGGCCCTGGACATGATCAAGGATGTGGCCCGGACCCTGGACATGGACAGTATCCGCGACAAGATCCTGTCCATCTGCTCCCTGATCATGGCCCCGGACCGGGTCGAGTTCGTCCCGTTACAGGAATCCTTTCCCGATTCCATTCCGGAAAACGAATCCCTGTCACCCGAACAGCTCTCCGCGCTCTTTGCCTCGGGAGAGTGCACCTGGGACGATGCGCTCCAGGGATTCCGACTGCCCGTCTCCATTGCCGGTCAGCCATTCGCCCTTATCAGATGCGAGCGGCTGACCTTTCCCGAGCACAGGGAAAGCTACCGGCAGCTGTTCAATTTTCTGATGGACATCTTCAGCCTTGCCCTCAGCAACGCCCGGCAGCATGACGACCTCAAGGAACATGCCCGGACCCTGTCCTCCCTACGCAACCAGGCTGAGGTCGCGGCCCGGACCAAAGCGGAATTCCTGGCCCAGATGAGCCATGAAATCCGGACCCCGCTCAACGGTATTCTGGGCATGCTCCAACTGCTGCAGCAAACCACCCTTGACAAAGAGCAGCACGAATACGTCGACATTGCCGATACCAGCACCCAGCGCCTTACGGCGCTGCTGACCGATATCCTGGATCTGTCCCGCCTGGAATCCGGCAAAATGACCCTGAACGAAGCTCCTTTCGACCTCCGGGAGGTGCTTTCCGATACCCGGACCCTGTTCTCCCCCCTGGCCGGGCAACACGAAGTTCAGCTGCTCGTTAAGCACGACCCGCGAATTCCTGTGGATCTTCTGGGAGATGCTCAACGATTGCGGCAGGTCCTGTTCAACCTTGTGGGCAATGCCGTCAAGTTCACGTCGAAAGGGCAAATCCGCATCGAAACCGCCCTCCTCCCCTCACAGGACGACAGGTGCCGAATTCTGTTTTCCGTTGCCGATACAGGAGTGGGAATCGCCGAAGAAAAACTCAGGACACTCTTCGAGCCCTTCACCCAGGCCGATGTGGCGAGCCCGCGCCAGATCGAAGGGACCGGGCTCGGGCTCAGTATCGTCATGAAGTTTCTGCAGTTGATGGGGACCACCCCCATCGTGGACAGCGTGCCTGACGACGGGACCACCTTCTACTTTCCCATTACCTTTTCACTGGCCCATCCCGAAAAAAAGGTCAGCAGTCAGATCGCCGCACCGTCCGAAACACAGTCCGTTTTCCCCGACTCGGTGCTGATCGTGGATGACAACAGGGTCAACCGTTTTCTCCTCAGACGTCTGCTTGAAAAGCAGGGCGTCCAGGTGTTCTGTGCCGAAAACGGCAGGGAGGCGGTGGACAAGCTCCTGGAGATACAGGTGGAACTGCTCTTCATGGACATCCAGATGCCGGTCATGGACGGTATAGAAGCGACCAGAATCATCAGAACCGGTGAAGAGCTCAAGCACATCGCAGATATCCCCATCATCGCCCTGACAGGCCACGCCATGCCCGGAGACCGCGAACGATTCCTCGCGGCCGGAATGGACGACTACCTGACCAAGCCTCTGGACATGAAACAAGTGGCAGACGCCGTATCCCGCATTCTGTCACGGCCATCCGCACCTCCCCCCTCCCTCGAACAAAAGAAGTAATCATGCCGAACCAGAATCCACCGGCCGAGCAGACCTGCTGTGACCTTCTCGACCACACCCGAGACGAGCTTCAGGATATCTTAACTCGGACTCGGAAGCTTTGAGCCTGACCTCCTACGACGGTTACGCACGCCGGACACGTTCACAGGCCGGGCAGAATCACAGGCCTGTAAATGACTGCCCGGTCACATTTTCCCTGTGCCCTGCAAGCCGCTGTGCCAGTTCGTGCACCAGCTCGGCAGTCATTCCCCAGACTGTGTGACGCCCCATTCGGTACACCAGCACGCGTGACCGCCGCCCCTCCCATGGGGCGCGGTACCGCTCGGGCAGCCCCAGTTCAGCGGCAGGAAGCAGAGTCACCTCCCGTCCCTGGGCATCCTTGAACCGAGGCTGCAGTTCGACCCGGACCTGGTATATTTCCGGCTGCATGTCCACAAGCTCGGCCAGCGGGACAGTGAACACAGCTTCCACCTCATCCCTGTTCAGGGGCAGACCTTCCACCTCAACATCCCTGATCTCCCCGACATAGGCACTCACCAGTGCACCGAAATTGGACACCAGGGTTCCCAGCCCGAAAGACACCAGTACGCGCTCTTCCTCCACACCAAGTTCCTCCACGGTCTCCCGGACTGCAGCTGCAGCCAAAGAAACATCCCCTTTTTCGACTCTTCCTCCCGGAAAACAGATCTCTCCCCCCTGCCTGATGGCCGGAGCCCGCTTCTCGAACAGGAGATGCTCTTCTCCCCCAATGCGGACAATGGGAAGAAGAACCGCGCAGTCCTGAAACTGGTCTCTGGGCAGAATAGGGGGAAATGAATCGTCGGGAAGGGAAATATCGGGAAGGATCGATGAGGAAGACATGCGTTGAAAATCTCCTGCTGACAAAAATTATTGACTTTTTCATTTTCATCGAACTATCTTCCCGTAAACTAGGAAGAGAGAGAATGATCGACAAGAAAGACAAAGAAATACTGGATATACTCCAGAAAAAAGGCCGCATTTCCAATGCGGACCTGGCCCGCAGTCTGGGCATGGCCCCGTCCGGAGTGCATGAACGGGTCCGCAAGCTGGAACGCCAGGGGATCATCGAGGAATATACGGCCCGCATCAATCCCAAGGCTGCGGGGCTGCCCCTGACCACCTTCATTCAGGTCAAGACCGACGACCAGGTCGGGTGCAATGACGCAGGGCACGCCCTGGCAAAGCTTCCCGAGGTCCTTGAGGTGCATCACATCGCCGGCGAGTTCAACTACCTGCTCAAGGCCCGGGTGGCGGACACGGACTCATTAACGGAACTGCTCCGGGCTTTCGGACACATTCCCCACGTCCGGGACACCCGGACCACCCTGGTCTTAGGAACGATCAAGGAGAGCACGCTCCTTGAGATACGGGAAAACAACGGCAAATAATTTAATTCGTTCAGGAGGTTTTCATGGACAAAGCGACTCTCGAACCGCGCATCAGGCAGCGGGGCAGGGACTTCTTCGACAGCATCAGCGGCGAGGCGCCGTCCATCTTCAACAAGGGGTGGTGGACAGGCAAGGTCATGGACTGGTCCATGCAGAACGAGGCGTTCAAGATCCAGCTGTTCCGGTTCGTGGATGTCCTGCCCTACCTGAACACCGGAGACTCCCTGAACCGGCATATCGATGAATACTTCAACGGCGAAGGACAGGACATTCCCAAGGTCATGCAGTGGGGCATCAAAGCCGCCGGAATCGGCGGCAAGTTCGCCTCGGGCATGATGTCCAAATCCATCCGCTCAAACATCGAGAACATGGCCAAGCAATTCATCATCGGGGAAAATACGAAAGACGCCCTGAAAAATCTCAAGAAACTGCGCAAGGACGATTTCACCTTTACCGTGGACATTCTCGGCGAGGCCACGGTCAGCGAAGAGGAGGCCCAGGCCTACCTGGACGACTACCTCGAGCTGCTCGGGGCCATTGCCGGCGAGTACGAAAAATGGAAGCCCATCGGCGGGGACCTGGACTGGGGACACGCTCCCCGGGTGAATGTTTCGGTCAAGCCTTCGGCCCTTTTTTCCCAGGCCTCGCCCAAGGATTTTGAAGGGTCCGTGGTCGGCATCGTAAACCGGCTCCTCCCCCTGGCACGCAAGGTCCGGGAACTGAACGGGTTCCTGCGCATCGACATGGAACAGTATGCCTTCAAGGACATCACTCTGGAGTGCTACCGCAGGCTGGTCTCCCATGAAGAGTTCAAGGACTACCCCCATATCGGCATCGTACTCCAGGCCTATCTCAAGGACACGGAAAAGGACCTCAACGACCTGCTGGCCTGGTCCAGGGCCGAGACCCTGCCCATCTCCATCAGGCTGGTCAAAGGGGCCTACTGGGACTACGAGACCGTCATCGCCAAACAGAACGGCTGGGAGATTCCGGTCTTCTCCATCAAGGCCGAGAGCGACGCGGCCTATGAAAATCTGGCCAGAACCATCCTTGAAAATCATGACATCTGCCATTTTGCCTGCGCCTCGCACAATATCCGGACCATCTCCGCGGTCATGGAGATGGCTGCCGAGCTGTCCGTTCCCGACCACCGGCACGAATACCAGGTACTGTACGGCATGGCCGAACCGGTACGCAAAGGCCTCAAAAACGTGGCCAAGCGGGTCCGGCTCTACGCCCCCTACGGCGACCTCCTGCCGGGTATGGCCTACCTGGTCCGACGGCTTCTGGAAAACACGGCCAACGAATCCTTTCTGCGCCAGAGTTTTGCCGAAGAAGCCGAAGTCGCCCAGCTGCTTGAAGACCCGGAAACCACCCTGGAACGAGAACGCAAGGAACGTGAGGAGAAAAAGCAGGAGGCCCGCAAAACCTTCAAGCCGGTCATCGTCAACGAACCCTTTGCCGATTTCACCCGCCGGGATGTGCGGGAAGGATTCCCCAAAGCCGTCGGGGATGTCCGTTCCCGGTTGGGAAAAACCTACCCCCTGTTCATCGGCGGCAAGGAAATCCAGACCGACGACCTTCTTGTTTCCGTAAATCCGGCCAAGCCGGGTGAGGTCATCGGGCGCATCTGCCAGGCCGGAACCGAGCACATCGACCTGGCCGTGGACGCGGCCAAGGCAGCGCTTCCGGCCTGGCGGGACACCCTGCCCGAAAACAGGGCCGGGTTCCTGTTCAAGGCCGCGGACATCGCCCGCAAAAGGATCTATGAGCTTTCGGCCTGGCAGACCCTCGAGGTCGGCAAACAGTGGGACCAGGCCTATGCCGACGTGGGCGAAGCCATCGATTTCATGGAGTATTACGGACGGGAGATGATCCGCCTCGGGTCCCCCAGACGGATGGGCTCCATGCCCGGAGAGTTGAACCACTACTTCTATCAGGCCAAGGGAATCTGTGCGGTCATCGCTCCGTGGAACTTCCCCCTGGCCATCAGTTGCGGCATGACCTCGGCCGCCCTGGTCACAGGCAACTGCGTACTGTACAAGCCGGCCGGATCATCCTCGGTCATCGGGGACAACCTGCTGCAGATCTACCGTGAGGCAGGCATTCCCGACGGCGTGTTCAACTACGTACCGGGCCGGGGCTCGGTCATGGGCGACCATCTGGTGGAACATCCCGACGTATCCATGATCGCCTTCACCGGATCCATGGACGTGGGACTTCGAATCATTGAAAAAGCGGCCAAGCCAAGGCCGGGCCAGACATTCATCAAAAAAGTGGTGGCCGAACTGGGCGGCAAGAACGGGATCATCGTGGATGACGATGCCGACCTGGACGAGGCCATCCATCAAATCATCTATTCGGCCTTTGCCTTCCAGGGACAGAAATGTTCGGCCTGTTCCCGGGTCATCGTCGTCGCGCCCATCTATGAAAAATTCATGACCAGGCTCAAGCAGGCAGCAGGTTCCCTGGCCCTGGGGCCGGCCGAGGACCCGACCTACTACATGGGGCCCGTGGTTGACGAGGCGGCGCAGAAGAAAATTCTGGAATACATTAAGCTGGCCAGACAGGAAGGCCATGTGGTGGTGCACCGGGACGATGTTCCGAAGGAAGGATTTTATGTCCCTCTGACCATTGTGGAGGGGATCCGACCCGAGCACAGGCTGGCCCAGGAAGAGATCTTCGGCCCGGTCCTCTCGGTCATGAAGGTGGACTCCTTTGACCAGGCCATTGAATGGGCCAACGATACCAGATACGGCCTGACCGGAGCGGTCTTTTCCAGAAGCCCGAAAAACCTGCTCAAGGCGAGGGAGCAGTTCCGGGTCGGCAATCTGTACCTGAACCGCGGCTCCACCGGGGCCATCGTGGAACGACAGTCCTTCGGCGGATTCAAAATGTCCGGCATCGGATCCAAATCCGGCGGGCACGACTACCTGGTCCAGTTCATGGACCCGCGAGTGGTCACGGAAAACACCATGCGCCGCGGTTTCACCCCCGTGGAGGAAGACGACGACTGGGACGTATAATCATTAATCCCGAGTTCAAAACATTCTGGTCCAAAAGGCCGGGGCACTCTTGTTCCGGCCTTACCTTTCACATACACATCTTCCCTGTCCGGCTAATAATGAAGCAATCCCGGGGCTTTCGTAACATTTCATTTCATGATAGCGGGCAGGGACCTACCGGGTATTCAGCAAAAGCGTACTGCTACAAAACACCCGAAATCGCCACGAATCGGAACGGATGTACTGGAGGAGAGAATGAAGATCGGAGCCAAAATTGCGGCCATGGCCGTTGGGCTTGTCGCCCTGAGCACCCTCAGCGTTCTGGGAGTTCTGCACTGGCAGGAATCCCTCCTGGAACAGAAGCTGGAACAAACGGTTACCGGCCGGGTCGAAGAGCGCATTGCCGGCTCTTTTCAATCCATGACCGGAACGCAAGCCGAGATCGACGCAACCCGAAAGGAAGTGCGCGAAATGCTGCGTGAAGAGGCGCAGGATATACAGAACCTCGTGGCTGCGGAAATGGACTCGCTTCAGTTCAACATCCTGGCCCTCTCCGGGGGGCTGCTCTTTGCTGCCCTGGCCCTGGGGCTGCTGGGGGCCAGAGCCCTGGGACGCCCCATTCGCGAGACTGTCTCGATGCAGGAAAAACTGGCCCGCGGCGATCTCTCCCATACCGTTTCCGACCGGGTTGCCGGCCGGGACGATGAGATCGGCCGGCTGGCAGAAGGTCTGCAAAGCCTGCTCCTGGAATTGAAGAACAAAACCGCCCTGGCCAGAAGTATTGCCGATGGCGACCTTTCGGAAACGGTTTTCCCGGCCTCGGACCGGGATCAGCTTGGTTCCGCCCTGATCGACATGCAGCACAGTCTGAGCAGAATCATTGCCGAAGTGCAGAATGCCGCGGGCCAGGTCGCAGCCGGGGCCGGAGAGGTCTCGGACTCCAGTCAGTCCCTGTCCCAGGGGGCCACGCAGCAGGCCTCGGCTCTGGAGCAGATCACCAGCTCCATGCAGGAGATCGAAACCAGGACCAGGGAGAACGTGGACCTGGCCGTCAAGACCTCCGAGGCAACCAACCGGGCCAGACAGGACGGTGTGGCCGGAACCAGGCAGATGAAGGTCGTGGTCGAGGCCATGAAAGAAATCGACACAACAGCCCACTCCATCGCCAAAATCATCAAGGTCATCGACGAAATCGCCTTCCAGACCAATCTCCTGGCCCTGAACGCGGCCGTGGAGGCGGCCCGGGCAGGACAGCACGGCAAGGGATTTGCCGTGGTCGCCGAAGAGGTCCGCAACCTGGCCGGCAGGTCGGCCACAGCGGCCAGAGAGACCACCGAACTGATCGAGAAAACCGTGAAAAGCGTGGAGCACGGCAGTTCCGTGACCATGGACGCGGACAAGGCCCTGAAGACCATCATGCGCGGTGTGGCCGTGGCCACAAGCCAGGCCCAGAAGATTTCCGAATCATCCAGAGATCAGGAAGCCCGCATCCTGGAAATCAACAACGGTCTGAAGCAGATCGAACAGGTCACGGTCCAGAACACGGCCAATGCCGAGCAGACCGCAGCCGCGGCCCAGGAACTCCTGGGGCAGGCCGGAGCCATGCACGACACCCTGTCCTTCTTCAAACTGCGTGAGAGGGAGGGAGAAGCCGGAATGAGGCACGAAAGAAACGAAGCCGTTGAGGAACTGCCCGCCGGGCCAAAGCTGGAACAGTTGCAGCCGGAGGGCTGGGGGGCTCCTCAGGCCCCGGGCGAATAACAGCAAGCATACCATGTTAAAAATCCCCGGTACCGTGCGGTACCGGGGATTTCTCATTTTCAGTGGAACGAGTGACGCTTCCCCGTCATCCCATTCCGCCAAGATAGGCCTGCTGGACTTCTTCGTTGGCCAGCAGATTCGCGGCGGAA
>JAWLGC010000047.1:11184-18324 GCA_041685265.1 Desulfomicrobiaceae bacterium
TTCTCATTTTCAGTGGAACGAGTGACGCTTCCCCGTCATCCCATTCCGCCAAGATAGGCCTGCTGGACTTCTTCGTTGGCCAGCAGATTCGCGGCGGAATCCTCAAGGACCATATTGCCCACCTCCAGGACGTACCCCCGGGAGGCCAGCTTCAGGGCGGCACGGGCGTTCTGCTCCACAAGAATGACGGTCACACCGGACCGGTTGATCTCCCGGACCGTCTCAAAGATGGACTGCACCAGAATCGGAGCCAGGCCGAGGCTCGGCTCGTCCAGAAGCAGAATGCGCGGGCTGGTCATCAGAGCCCGGCCGATGGCCAGCATCTGCTGCTCTCCGCCGCTCAATGTCCCGGCGAGCTGGTTCCGCCGCTCCCTGAGCCGGGGAAACAGGTCGAAGATCCAGTCCAGGGACTTCCGGATCCGGACCTTGTCATTGGACGTGAACGCCCCGAGATTAAGATTTTCCTGCACGGTCAGGGTGGAGAACACTCTTCTCCCTTCCGGGGACTGCGCAATTCCCTGCTTGACGACCTCGTGCGCGGGCAGGGTGTGCAAGGGGTTGCCGTCAAAGGAGATGGATCCTTTGGAGGCTTTCACAAGCCCGCTGATGGCCAACAGAGTCGTGGACTTGCCGGCACCATTGGCCCCCAGAATGGTCACGATCTCGCCCTGCTCCACGTGCAGATCGATGCCGTGCAGGGCCTCGACATTGCCGTATTTGACATGCAGATTTTCTATGTTCAGCAACATCTTCCTACCCCTCGTCCGTGCCCAGGTAGGCCTCGATGACCCTGGGATCTTCCTTGATGATTTCCGGTGTTCCCTCAGCGATCAGGGCCCCGTTTTCCAGAACAAGAAGCTGCTCGCAGACCTTCATGACCAGCCCCATGTCGTGTTCGATGAGCAGCACGGTGATCCCCCGATCCCGCACGGCCCGAATGAGCCTGATAAGATCCTGGGTTTCCTGATCATTCATGCCCCCGGCCGGCTCGTCCAGGATGAGAAACCGGGGCCGGGTGGCCAGGGCCCGGGCGATTTCCAGAAGTCGCTGATTGCCGTAGGAGAGGTTCTTGGCCTGCTGCATGGGCTGGGCCCCGAGCCCCACAAATTCAAGCTCGGCAACGGCCAGTTCCAGAGCCTCCCGTTCCTCCCGGCGCTGAGCCGACGTGCGGAACATGGCCGCCAGGGACCCGCTCCCCATACGGCAATGGCATCCGGCCAGGACGTTCTCCAGGGCGGACATGTTCTGAAACAGCCGAATGGTCTGAAAGGTCCGGGAAATGCCCAGAGAGACGATCCGGTGCGTGGGCAGGGAGGTCAACTCTCTGTCTTCGAAAAGAACCTGGCCCGAATCCGGACGATAATTACCGGTAATGAGGTTGAATACCGTGGTCTTCCCGGCCCCGTTGGGGCCGATCAGCCCCACGATGGACCCTTCCTCCACGGCAAAGGAGACATCGCTCACAGCCATGAGCCCGCCAAAGGTCTTGATCAGATTGGAGACCTGCAAAAGACTCATGCCCGCCCTCCCTTAATCAACTTATCCAACGGGTACACCCTGGGCAGCGGGGGCAGGATTCCTTCGGTTCTGAAGACCATCATGGCCATCATGGCCGCCCCGAAAACAAGCATCCGGGCCGAGGCGAAGCCACGAAACAGCTCCGGAAGCCCGATAATGAGAAAAGAGCCCAGGATAACCCCTCGGATGGACCCGGACCCGCCCAGAATGACGATGGTGAACAGGATGACCGATTCCCAGAAAGAAAAGGATTCCGGGGAAATGATGGTCATCTTGGAAGCGAAGATGTTTCCGGCCATCCCGGCCCAGAATGCTCCTATGACAAAGGCGATCAGTTTATAGTGCGCGGTGTTGATTCCGCTTCCCTGGGCCGCGACTTCATCTTCCTTGATATAGTTCAGGGCTCGTCCGAACCTGGAATTCTCCAGGCGATAGAACAGATACACGGTCACCGCCGCAAACATCCAGATATAGTAATAAAACTCATGCGGCCGTCTGATCTTCAGGCCGAACAGCTCCGGGCGGCTGATGCCGAAGATCCCGTTGGCCCCGCCGGTCAGGCCGAACACGTTGTTGATCAGGGCGATCCGCACGATCTCCACGATTCCGATGGTCACGATAAGCAGATAATCCCCGCGCAGATGAATAATGGGCCTGGCCACGACCACGGCAAACAGGGCGGCCAGTACGCCGCTGACCGGCAGCAGCCACAGGATGGGGATGTGATACACCGTGTTCAGTACGGCCGTGGTGTACGCCCCCACGGCATAAAACGCGGCATGCCCCATATGGAACAGACCGGCGTGCCCGAGGATAAGGTTCAGGCTCAGGGCCAGAATCGCGTACAGCCCGACATTGTTCAGTACATCGACCCAGTACATGTTCAGAAACTGGGGCATGACCGCCATGGCCAGCCCGAACGCCAGATACAAAGGGGTGCGTACGTTTTTCATACCTTCTCCGCCACCCGTTCCCCAAGCAGGCCGGTGGGTCTGATAATCAGGATCAGGATCAGGACACAAAAGGCGATGGCATCCTTCCAGGCGATGGAAATGTACGCCGCGCCCAGGGCCTCGATAACCCCGAGGAGCAGACCGCCGACCATGGCCCCGGGAATGTTCCCGATTCCGCCCAGGATGGCCGCGGTGAATGCCTTCAGGCCGTAGACCCAGCCCATGGTGAAGTTGATCTGCCCGTAATAAAAGCCGACCATGAGCCCGGCTGCCCCGCCAAGGGCAGGACCGATGAGAAAGACGATCAGAATAACCCGGTCCACATTGATACCCATAAGTTTGGCCGCGCCCTGATCAATGGCCGCGGCCCGGATGGCTGTCCCGATACGGGTTTTCTGAATAAAGAAATACAGCCCGAGCATGAGCACCACCGAGGTGGCGAACATCATGATCCGGATCAGCGGAATTTCAAGCCCGAACACGGGGACCATCACCTTGGGAAGAATATTGTGCGGGTAGACCTGAAAGCGGGCCCCGTAGATGAGCATGACCGCATTCTGGAAAAAAATAGAGGCCCCCAGAGCGGAGACCACGGCCGAAAGTCGTGGGGAGGTGCGCAGGGGGCGATAGGCCACCCGTTCCAGCAATCCGCCGATCACGGCCACAAGGCCCATAACCATCACTGCCAGGAGCAGCACCCCGATCGCAGGACCGAATCGGTCCACCAGTCCCAGGGAGGTAAGCAGTGTCAAGCCGAGATAGGCCCCGATGGTGAACAGGTCTCCGTGGGCGAAGTTGATCAACTTCAAAACCCCGTAGACCATGGTGTACCCCAGGGCGATCAGTGCGTAGATCCCCCCCATGGCCAATCCGTTTGTCAGCTGTTGAAAAAATTCTTCCATGTTTCCTCGAGTCGGGATCCCGCAAGAACGGGTCCGGACCAAAACCGAAAATTGCGTCCCTAGGGACGGTCAAAGGGCTTCCTTGCCACAGGTGATGCGCAGACGTGCACTACCCGCAAACCCGCCCCGGGTCAAAACGTCATCCGGGCCGAGCTTCGGTCACGACAAATACTGTCCGGGGCGAAGAACCTGCTTCGCCCCGGAACAATAAATCCTTTCCTTCGGGTGCAGGCTACGGCTGGAGAACGAACTGTCCCTGCGCATCGATCCGGTACAAACGGTACAGATCGCCGACCCGGTCCCCTTTGGCGTTGAACGAGATCTCGCCGGTCAGTCCGGGATAATCCTTGAGCTTGTTATGCATGTACCCGGCCATATCCTCGCTTTTGGTCGAGCCGGTGTTCTCGATGGCGGCAATCAGAACCCGGAACGCATCGCCTGCCAGAACGGACCAGACTGAGCCGGGCACGGCCTCGTACTTCTTGCGGTAGGCGGTCATGAAGTCTTTGGCGGCCGGGGAATCCAGATCCTGCGGCACCGGAGGGCTCAGGAAATAAAATCCCTCAGCAGCTTCTTTGCCGGCAATCTTGACCAGGTCCTGGTTGTTGGTGGCGTCGCCGCCGATCATGGGCACGTCCAGCTTCATCTCGATTTTCTGGCGCAGCAGCATGCCGGCCTCGGGATAATACCCGGTGAAAAAGATGACGTCGGGGTCAGCCCCTTTGAGCTTGGTCAGGATAGCGGTGTAATCCCGTTCCCCCGGGGTCAGGGCCTCAAAAAACACGATCTCCGTGTCCTGGGCCTCCAAAAGCTTCCGGGCTTCATCGGCCAGCCCCTTGGCGTAGGATGTGTTGTCATGGAGCACTGCGATCTTCTTGAACCCTTTCTCGCTCAGCACCCTGGCCGCGACCTTGCCCTGCTCGTCATCCCGGGGCGAGGTCCTGAAAAAATACTTGAGCCCCTTTTCGGTCAGACGGATGGCCGTGGAACCTGTGGCCACCTGAATCAGTTCATACTCGTCGTAGATGTTCTGAGAGGCCTCGGTAATGGAGGATCCGTAGGTTCCGATGACGGCCACGATATCCTGGGTCACCAGCCGCTGTGCGGCCAGGGCGGCGGAACGGGGGTCGCCGGAGTCATCTCCGACCACGATCTCGACATTCCTGCCCAGCACCCCGCCGGCAGCATTGACCTCATCGGCCAGCAACTCGACAATCTGCTTCATGTCCTGTCCTTCACTGGCCCAGGATCCGGTCAGGGGACACATAAGGCCGATCTTGACGGTGTCCGCGGCAATTGCCGTACTTCCCAAAAACAAACACATGGCCATGCAGGCCATGATTGATCGGGTCCAGGTTCTTTTCATCCGGCGCCTCCTTTCACTATACGGTGACTTAAAATTCCGACATGCATACCTCGGGACGAACAGCCCGGAGAGACGGAACAACGGGGAAGGGGAATGGCCTGATCATACAGGCCGGGACCAGGGCACCCGTCAGGATCGGGACGGGCGTTCAGGGTGATCCGGACGGGCACACCCCCGACCGGAACCGCCAAAAAACAGGGAGCCCTGCATTTCACAAATATGTATAGCGAAAGCAGCCGGATAAATCAAGCTTCCCAAAACGAATTCCGCCTATCTCTCCTGATTTTTCCAGGAGTGAAACCACAAAAAAAGCCCGGCAGAAGCCGGGCTTTTTTTGTATTCGGAGAATACCGGAAGTCGCTTACCAGTCGGTAGCGGCAAACGGATCAGCTCCACCGCCGGAAAATCCGAAGTCGTCTCCGGCACCTTCTTCGGCGGGAGCACCGGAAGCTGCGGCTTCAGCCGCGGGTGCGGCTCCGGCGGCAGCGGCAACACCGGCCACGACCACACCGGTCTTCTTCACTTCGTCGACTTCCTTGAGCAGCTCTTCGAGCTTCTTGGTGAATTCTTCAACGCGAGCTTCGGTGGTCACGAACAGCTGTTCCGCTTCACCCTTCTTCTCGGATTCAAATTCCTTCACCTTCTTTTCCAGATCGGCGATCTTGGCATCCTTGGCAGCCACGGTCTCTTCCAACTCGGCAACCTTGGCCTGCCCGGACACGATCTGCGCCTTGTAGTCGGCCAGTGTGTCGAACACTTCGTTGACCTGGTCCATGGCCCGCATGGGCAGCGGCGCGATGGAGACTTTTTCGCCCAGTTCAGTGATCTGCCCGGCGGACAGCTGGGTCAGTTCGGGATGCTGTTCATACACCCAGGCTTTGGCCAGGGCGGCCGCGAAGGGCATAAAATCCGCATCCAGCTCTTTCTGAGTCATGTACTGCAGCAGCTCGCCGAGATCGGCGCCGCTTTCGCCTTTGAGATACGAAACAAAAGTGGTCATGGGAAAAACTTTCCGAGCTTCCGACATGGTGTCCTCCTTCTATTAGATCACTAAAATTTTATCGTCTTCGATAAGGTTTTCTTCAATGGGCAACCGGCCGACATACCGCGCATATATGAGTGCCGTGGTCCGATACACGAGATGGCCGAGCTTGGACCAGGGCAGGTAGGCGATGAGCATGAACACCGAGATCAGATGGACATAGTAGGTGGTGAAGGCCAGAGGGGCCACACCGGCCAACCGAAAGATCTCGGAAAGAATCCCGGTCAGGGTCACGACCCAGATCACCCCGAGCAGGTACCAGTCATAGTACGAGGAGGTGGACTTGTCCGGGTCCTGGTTGAGACGGCGCCGGGTCAGATAGGTCAGTCCGACCAGCAGAAGAACCGCCCCGATATTGGCCAGAATCTTGACCGGACTCCATAGCGGCATGGGCGTATGTCCGAGCGGGGCGATAAAGTGAAACAACTTCCCCCCCCAGTGGGACACGGCCACGATGGAGGTGACGATAAAGCAGGCCACGAATCCGTAGAACAGGGTCAGATGGCCCTTGAACTTTTCTTCGTCACCAGGCTCTTCGCCGCAGTCCTTCCACTTTTTATGAGTCAGAATTTCATCCTTGAGGGTGGCCACAATGGCGTCCTTGAGGGTCGGCTTCTTGTACCCGACCACAAAGGTCGGCGTGACCGACTTCTTGAAACCGTCAAGAAGATTCTTGATCCCCACCCCGAAGCTGATGGCCACGAACACGGCGGTCAGGCCGAACAGGGGGTCAATGGTAAAATCTCCGGGGAACAGGTTCCCATAGACGATCTCGCCGTCCACGACCGGGAAAAAGGTACCGAGCATGGCTGCCCGGATCATCCAGATGATGCCGATGATCACGGCCGGAATCCCGACCAGGATGGGCAGATACGCTGCCGAACTCATCCACTTGCCGATGGCGGTCGGCTTGACCAGGTTCCGGTAGGCCATATTCCGCAGCGCGGCCAGGAGATCACCGGGTTTGGCGCCCCGAGGGCAGAGATCGGAACAGGTGCCGCAATTGTGGCACAGCCAGATATCGATATCGCTGACCAGCTTGTCCTTGAGTCCCCACTGGGCCCAGACCATTTCCTTACGCGGGTAAGGATTGTCGGCCGGAGACAGGGGGCAGGCCACACTGCAGGTCGCGCACTGATAACATTTTTTGAGATCGGCGCCGCCCACTTCCTGCAATTCCTTAATGAATTGCAGATCAGGCTCGATCCTCGTAGCTTTGGACATGGATGACTCCTCCTAGTAGCCCTTGAACGGGTTGGGGCCCAGTTCAGTGATCTTTGCAACGAATTCGTCGATCATTCCGGGGACCTTGTCATACTCGTCGATAGCGACCTGCATCTGCTGGACGCGTTCGGTTTC
>JAWLGC010000150.1:0-4464 GCA_041685265.1 Desulfomicrobiaceae bacterium
TTTCGCTCCCGGTTCCAGTCCCACTCTCCGGCTGTGAGCAGCCCCAGGTGCCGAGACGGCGGGGTCAGCCCCTCCTCACGGTCCAGACAGCCGAGCAGAGGCACATCCTTACACCCGGCCATGGCCTGTTCCAGAATCTCCCGGTGCCGAGGGCTGCCTACCCGGTTGAAGACCACTCCGGCCAGTCGAAGCCCGGAATCGAAGTCCGCGAAGCCGCGGACCACGGCCGCAGCGGACCGGGCCATGGACCGGGCGTCCACCACCAGGATCACGGGGAGATCCAGCCACCGGGCCAACTGGGCCGCGGACCCGGCATCGTTCGTCCCGGAAAAGCCGTCATACAGCCCCATAACCCCTTCCA
The DNA here is from genome assembly GCA_041685265.1 of Desulfomicrobiaceae bacterium. Taxonomy (GTDB): domain Bacteria; phylum Desulfobacterota; class Desulfovibrionia; order Desulfovibrionales; family Desulfomicrobiaceae; genus JAWLGC01. Next base: position 362 of record JAWLGC010000150.1, read on the forward strand.
CCACAGCCATATCGCAGAGCGTACCGGACCGGGCAAAGATATCCCGGACCGTTTCGCGGTCCGTCATCCACCCGTCCAGATTATGACTCACCCGACCGGTGACGGCCTGATGATGACCGGGGTCGATAAAATCCGGACCGGCCTTGAACCCCTGGACCCGCATTCCCCGCCGGGCAAAAGCGGCCATCAGACCAAGAGCGACCGAGGTCTTGCCGCATCCACTATGGGTTCCGGCCACGATACATGCACGGGGACCGGTCATGCCTTTTCAAGCCCCTTCTTGACCACCACCAGGGAAAGGTAGTTGGGCTTGTCCGGTGCATCGGCCAGGGGACATTTTTCGATCTCCCCGGCCAGGCCGATACGGGAGACGAAAAAGGAACGCTCGGCCAGCCCGTGTCGTTCCACCACGTCTTTGATGGCTGAAAAATTGCGGTAGCTCTTGAGAATAACCGTGTTGTCCGCCCGGGTAAGAGAATCGCTCAGAACCTGGGCGTTGTTCACCCCGGACAGAATGAGCAGGTTCTCTCCCGACTCCACCAGAGGCACCCGGTTTTCCGCTGCAGCAGCCTGAAACGAGGTGATGCCGGACACGACCCGGACCGGAATCTCCGGATACAGCCGGGACACGGTCCGGGCCAGGTATCCGAAGGTGCTGTACACCATGGGATCCCCCAGGGTCAGAAAGGCGACGTCCCTCCCCTTGAGCAGCTCCTCGGCCGCAATGCGGGCATTGGCCTCCCAGGCCGACTCCAGATCCTGTCTGTCCCGGGTCATGGGAAAGCCGAGCATGACCACCGGAACATCCTCATGCAGATGGGGCCGGGCGATGTCCAGGGCAATGGAGTACTCGTTCCTGGAAGAAGAGGCGGCCAAAAGCAGATCCACCCTGCGCAGAATGTTCACGGCCTTCAGGGTCAGCAGTTCCGGATCACCGGGACCGACCCCGACGCCGTACAATGTTCCAATGGAATTCACTCGATATCTCCTGCAGCACTGCTGCGTTCCTCTTTGAATCGTTCAGGATGCAGCATCCGGGCGAGCTGCTCCACCGCCCGCACCAGATGCGGGCCGGGCCGGGAAAAAAGGTATTCATCGACCTGATACACGGCCCCCAGACGCACGGCCGCAAGCGTCCTGAAATGGGATCTCTCCCGAAGCGGCACCGGGGCGGGGTTCATGGCCCCCTGCTGCAAAAGATAGACGTCCGGATCCAGGCCGATAAGCTGTTCTTCGGAAAACCGGACCAGCTTTCCCTTGTCCGTGACGCAGTTCTTTCCTCCGGCCAGCCGGATGACATCGGCAACCACGGACCCCTGCCCGGCAGCCAGCAGGTTGGGATAACGGACCTCGAAAAAAACCCCGGGCAGCGAAGCTACCCCCCGCAGCCTGGAGGCAACGGCCTCCAGGTCCTTCTGCATCCCGCACACCAGCTTCCGGGCCTGTTCTTCCGTCCCGGTCAATACTCCCAGCCGCTCGATGACTGAAAACAGATCCTCTATGGTTCGAACCTGAAACATGGCCGTGGGCACTCCATGGGCCCGAAGGGCGGCCACGGACTCTCCGGCCTTGCGCCGTCCTCCCATCTGCAGGACCAGGTCCGGCTCAAGACCGACCACCAGTTCAAGATTGGGACGCATATGCGTACCCACGCTGGGCAGGTCCCGCAGGGCCGGATCCCGAACATCGGCTGCGGTTCTGGCCACCAGCAGTTCTCCGGCACCCATGGCCTGGAAGATCTCTCCGAAAACCCCGTACAGCCCGATCACCCGCCGGGCCGGACAAGCCAGCTCGATCCGGTTTCCGGCATCATCGGTGACCGCCACGGCAGCCCGGAGATCACCCGGCAGCAGAAACAGGTACACCGCTGCCAGGCACCAGAAAACACTGCGGCACCCCTGTCCCGGGGTGAGCCGCCACAAGTACGTCCGTCTCATATACCCTCGACAAAATCTGTTCGGTGAACACGGTCCTGGTCGGTCCATCCTCGACCACCCGACCGTCCTTGAGAAAAATCAGCCGGTCACAGTAGGCTGCGGCCAGGTTCAGATCATGAATCACGCTGAGCACCGTGCTCCCCTGCCGGTTTCGCTGCCGGACCAGGTCGTAGATCTCCACCTTGTGCCCGATATCCAGCCCGGAACCGGCCTCGTCCAGAAAGAGCAGCTCCGTTTCCTGGGCCAGGGCCCGGGCCATAAGCACCCGCTGGAATTCGCCTCCGGAAAGCTGTCCCGCCTTGCGGTTTCGAAACGCGAACACACCGGTTCCCCGCATGGCCGCCTCGGCGACCTCCTGGTCCCGGGTCGAATACCCGCCCAGAAATCCGGTATGGGGATACCGGCCCATGAGCACCAGGGCCCGAACCTGCATATCAAACACCGCGTCCACCCGCTGGGGCACGCAGGCCACCAGCCGGGCCCGCTCCCTGGGACGCATGGCGTGCACGGATCGATCCCCGATAAGGACATTTCCCCCACGCAGGGGGAGCGTTCCGGACAAGGCTTGAAGCAGCGTGGTCTTGCCGCTGCCGTTGGGGCCGAGAAGACCGACCATCTCCCCCCGGCTTATGGACAGGGAGACATCTTCGAGCACGAACCGACTCCCATAGCCGCAGAACAGATTGTTGACCCGGATCATGTCGTCACCCGTCTACGTCGCAGCAGCAGGCAGAAAAACGGTCCGCCAAGCAGGGCCGTGACCACCCCCACGGGCAGTTCCACGCCGCCCGGCAGCAGCGTCCTGGCCAGCACATCGGACCAGAGCAGGAGCACTCCTCCAAGCAGACCGGAGACCGCCAGCAAAGGGCGGTGCTCGGCCCCGATGACCATTCGGACCAGATGGGGCACCACCAGTCCCACGAATCCGATCACCCCGGACACGGCCACAGCCGCCCCGGTCATCAGACTCGACGCGATGAGCAGAACCAGCCGGACCCTGCTCACATCCACACCGAGCTGACCGGCCTGGCTCTCGCCCAGGCTCAAAAGATCGAGCTCCCGGGAATAGCGCCAGGCCACCAGCAGTCCGAGCACTGCATACGGCAGGAGCAGGCCGGCATGGGACCACCCCCGGCCCTGAAAACTGCCCATGATCCAGAACACGATGGCCCCGACTCCCTCCTCGTCCAGGGCCTTGAGCAGGGAGATCAGCGCCCCCAGAAACGTGGAGACCACAATCCCGGCCAGAATCAGAGTTTCCCGGTTCAACGTGCCGCCGACTCGGCCCAGACCGATAACCAGAAAAAGCGCCCCCAGCCCTCCGGCCAGGGCGGCCAGGGGGAGGATGGTCACACCCAGGCCGTGCACCACGCTCCCGCCGAGACCGCAGAAAATGGCCAGCCCGGCCCCGAAGGCGGCCCCGCCGGACACCCCCAGCGTGAAGGGATCTGCCAGAGGGTTTCTGAGCAGCCCCTGGAACACGGCACCGGAAACGGCCAGGGCCCCTCCGGCCAGCCAGGCCAGGCAGGCCCGGCTGAGACGGATATCGAACACGATCACGGCCCGGGCCTCTTCCCCGCTTCCGTTCGGAAAACCGGACAGAGCGGATAAAAGCACATCGACCACCTCTAAGAAGGCAACCGGAAACGGCCCGAACATACAGGCTGCCCCCAGGGAGAACAGGGAAAGCAGAACGGCACAGAAGACAGCGATTGCGGCCGTGCGGTGCGTTCCTGCTTTTCGGGTGCTGTCTGCCGTCATTATTATCCGTATTATCCGTTGAGCCGGGCCATGACGGCCCTGAGGTGATCGACCCACACAGCCACGATATTATCGTATTCCGCTGTCCCCCTGAGCACCGGCACACAGGTGATGCCCTGCCTGGTCAACACGGATTTCCAGGAATCCTCTTCAGGCCCGGCCATATCGTTGCGGGCATGATCCCCGGCCACGGACATGAGCGGCATCAGATATGCTTTTTTTATGTCCCGGGCCTTAAGCTCGGTCGCGACGTCATCCAGAGACGGAGTCCCTTCCACGGTGCCAACGAAGACGTTGGGATCCTTTCCGGCAAAAAAATACTGGATGCCGGGATAGTAGACATTGCCGGGATGATGCGTGCCGTGTCCCATAAGGACCACGGCCTCGTCCTTCCTGCGCTCCGCC
>JAWLGC010000151.1:0-4437 GCA_041685265.1 Desulfomicrobiaceae bacterium
CCTGAACACCGCCCTGCGGTTCGCCCATAAATTTCTGTTCCTCAAGGAAGGGAAGATCTTCGCCACCGGCCCGGTGCAGGACATCGAACCGGACATGGTCGGCGACGTGTACGGCCTGCCCGTTGAAATCCACCACATCCAGGGACGCCCCATGGTCGTTCCCGTTCAATAAGGAGAGATCATGAGCTGCACTTTTTCCCCCGAAACCATCGACGCGGTCATCGCCTTTCACGGCCACACCTGTCCCGGTCTGGCCATCGGCATCCGGGCCGCGGAACTGGCCCTGCACAGGTTCGAAAAGCCGTCCAGGGACGAGGAACTGGTGGCCGTCACCGAAACCGACATGTGCGGCGTGGACGCCATCCAGTTCCTGACCGGCTGCACCTACGGCAAGGGCAACCTCATCCACCGGGACTACGGCAAGTCCGCGTTCAGCTTTTACGACCGCACCACCGGAGCCGGATTCCGGGCCGTGCTCGATCACGGCGTGGGAGCGGACCTCAGGCAGGAGATGCAGGAACTGCGGGCCAAAAACGAAAAAACCGCCTCGGAGACGAAGCGGTTCAAAGAAGTTTTCGCAGAACTCAGGGATCTGTACATGTCCCTGCCCCTGGAAGAACTGTTTTCGGTATCCGAGCTGCCGAGCCGCCCCCCGCGTCCGGCCGTGATCCTCAGCAGCCTGGCCTGCACCGAGTGCGGCGAAATGACCATGGAATCGCGCACCCGGCAGTGGGCGGGACGTACGCTATGCATTCCCTGTTTCGAGCAGGTGGAACAGAAAAAATGATGCTCCATTGACGCGGTGCCCTCTTTGACGCATCGTGGTCATGATTGAATCCCTGTTGCAGTATCAGAGCAAAGGAGCCCCCCATGACCACGCCCCGTGTCCCGGCCATCACCCTCGGTTTCACCACCTTTCGCCCGGAAACCGTGCCCTTTGCCGAAAAGGCCGTCCAGGGCCACGACGCGATCTTTCTGGAGGAACCGGACACCCCGGGCTTTACGGAAATGCTTGCGGGCTCCCTGCCCGTGGACGAGTACATCCTGCTCACGGAGTTCGAATTTCCGGAATATGCCAAAGAAACCTGCCGACTTCTTGGACGGCTCCACCAGGCGGGAGTCGTCATCCGGGAAGTGCACCCCTGGATGGACACCCTCGTCTCCATTCACGAGTTTTTCACCTCCGGAGGAAGTCCGGACCAGCTCGTACCGGGCTCCGTCGAACACCAGGTCTACACTCTGGAGCGGACCTGGACCGACGCCCTGCTGCAGTTCTACACGGCGTCACGAAAACAGGACTTCGACGCCCTCATCGAAACCATTCTGACCTTTGCCCGCCGGGATGCCGAAAAGATCCGGGATATGGATGCACGGCGCAGTGAGATGCTGGCCCGTGAAACGGCTTCCTTCGACGCACCTTACGTGGAGTGCGGGTCCATCCACCACTCTATGGTCGTGGAACTGAAGCGCCGACTCCCCGGCCACCGGCTGCAGGTCCGTCACCTGATGGAGGAGGTCTGCCGGTCGCGGTACGGCAGACGACGCATCCTCCCTCCCGGGGACGTTCTGACCTACAGATACCTTCTGGGCAGCCCCGAAGCCCCGATCCAGGAACGGACCCTGGCGGCCAGAGCCGTGGTCTACAACAAGCTGATCACCAAGGACGAGGAGCCCGCCGCACCGCACGGATTTCCCCACATGGAAAACGAGGCCGCAGTGACCGGATTCGTGAACACCCTGTCCTTTGAAGAGTGCCGCACCCGGTGGCAGGATTTCAAAAACATGTCCACCCGGGAGGCGAGGGCCAGAGTGCTGCAGGAAGCGCATTAAGGGAGTTCCGGTTCATTTGTTTCGAGGGCCTGCACGACTTCAGCCAGTAACGTACAACGCCTGCCACAAAATTTTAGCACCAATGGCCATCAGCACTTCCCCCCCAGCACGTCGGCGTACCGGCCCAGGTGGGTTGGAGTTGGAGTATGTAATGCGTACGGGCAGCTGACAAACCTCAAGTCCTCCCTAGCGCCAATGGCATTAAGTAACGTAATCCATACCGTGCCAGACACCCCCCTACCCCCCTCAAGGGGGGACCTTTGAGGAGCGTTTTCAGCCTGAAACAGTACATCTCAGGATTTACTTAACGCCATTGTCCCTAGCGCGGCCACAGCATCCGGTCATGGAGCAACCGTAAAATCTCCACCCGGTCATCCCGCAGGCGATATACGCAAACAAACGGCAGGCGGGGAATGACCAGCTCAAGTGTTCCCGGCACCATTCCGTCCCGGCCTATTCGCGGAAACGAATCCAGAGATTCCGTCGCTTTTTTGATCTGCGCTGCAACCCTGGTCACGACATCCGGATTTTCTCTTTCGATGAACTCCAGTTGTGCCTGCAGGTCTCTTTGGGCGGGGATTGTCCACTTCGGCATGGCTATGCCCCGAATCGACGAAAAACTTCCGCCACACGTTCATCAGAAGCAAACTCGCCGTTATCAGCCGCTGTGATCCCTTCTTCGACCTGTCGTCTGAACCTGGTCTGGTTTTCTATAAAATCCTGAATCGCCTTGTTCAGCACCCAGTTACGGCTTCTGCCCATATCCCGTGCGATCTGATCCAGAGCTTCCAGCATGCTGGGATCAGTACGAAAACTCGTGCTTTGAATCGGCATGATATTACCTCAATTATGATTGACATTGATTGTAGTCATAATGATTTCATTAGTCCCGCTTTTTCTGAAAGGCAAGGCACATCGACCCTGATCACTTTCCGAAAATATGCGACTCTCTATCCCAACAAACACTTGCCCCACCCCAACCTCTGTAGAGAGTCGCCGGCAACCTGGAGTCGCAGTACAAGCACGAACTCCTGAAACTCATGGCCGACAACTCCCGGCAGGGACGGGCATCTGAGGCGGGAATGATGGAAGTGGATATGGGCGGAAAAACCACCGTGACCGTTAAAGCTGGACAAAGTCGAGCCTCATGCCTATTGGCAGAATATGCCAACTAATAGCAAAAGGAGATGCTCATGCCCACCCGCAATGTGGTTCTCACAGACCATCAGTCGATATTCGTCGAGGAGCTTGTCAAATCAGGCCGTTATCAGAACGCCAGCGAAGTCCTGCGGGAAGGCCTGCGCCTGGTGGAGCAGCGTGAACTTGAGGCTTCGGAACGGCTGAAGGCGTTACGGGAGGCTGTTGCCGTGGGAGTGTCTGATATCGATGCCGGACGCTGCACCACATTTGAGAACCGAACCGCGATTGAAGATCATATGCGGAATTTGGCCCGACAGGCACGGGAAAACTTGTGACCACGCTCTGGACGCTTCGGCTTTCCGCACAGGCGGACCAGGATATCATGGACATTCTTGCCTGGACAACTGAGCACTTCGGGGAATCTCAGGCTGAAACCTACGCCGAGACACTCACCTCAGCCCTCGAACACCTGACTCAGGGACCAGCCGTACTCGGGGTCAAAAACAGGGAGGATATCGCCCCCGGCATTCGATCCCTGCATGTTGCCCGGTCAGGACGAAAAGGCCGGCACACGATTATCTTCCGGGCCGCACCTCCATTTCTAGACGTGTTGCGCATTCTTCACGACAGCATGGATATGGCCATACATGTCCGGTAAACATGGACCTGCGAACCCGGCGGGCAAACCTGGCCGTAAGACAGCCTCCTTTCCACTGCCCCGGAATGCTGCAGGAAGCGCAGTAAGGGAATCCCGGTTCAATCGAACCGCATGGTCCCGACCATGTCCACCCGCCCCCCGACACGGACGTTCAGTTTCCTGCCGCTCTCTTCGCACACAGTCACCTCGATACGGCTCGGACGGCCCACGTAGCGCCCCTGGGCCAGGACCATGGATTCGCCTGAGACTCCAAGGCCGTGCCGGACCATATATGCTCCGACAGGTCCGGCCGCACTTCCGGTGGCGATGTCCTCCACCCGGCCGTCGTTGTCCCATGTCCGACCCTCCATGGCCCGGACATCCACGACATAGGCGAATGCGGCCCCGACCCCGGCCAGCATCTTCCCGTATTCCCGGGTGACAATACGGACCTGCTCAAGTCCCCTGCGCACCGGGATGATCAGATAGGGCAACCCGGTGGAGACCACCTGTACCGGCAGATCCGGGGCCAGCAGGTCCCCGGACACCCCATGCCCCAGACAGAGGGGGGCGGCAGTCTCCCGGGACAACGGCTCACCAAACACGGCCGCCCCCTGATCCATGACCGCCCTGTATCCGTCTTTGAACCTTTCGGTGTGTACCGCAACATCACGCGTTCCAAGCGCCAGGGTCCAGACGTTCGGACCATCCCCGTCCTGCCCGAATTGTTCATGAAGAACCGCGCCGGCCCCGAGAGCCGGATGGCCCGCAAAGGGAAGCTCCTCCTCCATGGTGAAGATGCGGGCCCGAAAGGTGTTCGGCCGCTCTTC
>JAWLGC010000152.1:0-4431 GCA_041685265.1 Desulfomicrobiaceae bacterium
GATTTTCGAAAGGGTCTTGAGTCTGGCGAGAAAATCGTCCTTGTCCAGGGCGTCGAAAGGCAGCCCGGGCAGAGCGGTTTTGGACATCACATGATAGACTGTGGGGCTGTCCGGAATCAGCAGACGGGGAAGACGGGTCATGGGTGCATGCCTCCGTGCTGTTACGATGAAGGGATGTATGCTCATAGCATGAAATCAGAGGTGATTCCAGCATTATTCGCCTGTCCCTGGTTTCCTTCCAGGCCGAGGCCAAAAAGCTGTTGGGTAAATTCGTCTGCCATAGACGATCAAATCATTGAAATTATTTTATATTTCTCAACAAGAACTCTCATGTAGGGTTGGGCCCCTATGAGTACTTACCCTCCGACAGACTTTTCCGCAGCTGAAAATATCCTTCGTCAAAGCCGAGTTCACAGAGCTGCTCGTAGAATTCCGGGCAGATGCCTTTGGTGAGCATCATCTGCAGGGAGATAAGATCGTCGATACAGTACTCGCCGGTGTATAGGGGCGGAGGATCGTCCGAAAGCCAGTACTCATCGCTGATCAGTCCCTGATGTTTGGAAAGGTCGTAGAGGTCCGTTCCCGGCAGAATCGTGGTGATTCCGATGGTGGGCATGGTTGCGGGGCGGATGGTGTTGATGAGGTCGATGGTTTCGGAAATGGTGTGGGGGGTTTCTCCGGGATTGCCGACCATAAGAAAACAGCAGGGCTCGATTCCGGCCCGGTGAGTCATGTCGAAGGCATTGGCCACCTGCTGCACGGAGAACCGTTTGTTGATGGACCGCAAAATACGGGGGCTGCCCGATTCGACACCGTAATAGACCCGGTAACATCCTGCCCGGCGCATCCAGCGCAGCAGTTCCTCGTCAACACAATCCACCCGGGTTTCGGCCATCCAGACAAGGTCCAGGCCACGATCAAGAATCTCCTTGCAGATCCCGATAGCCCGCTGCGGGCGCAGGGAAAACAGGTCGTCGGAAAAATAGACGTGCCGCACCCCGAACTCGCTGAGAAGCAGTTCCAGCTCATCAACCACATTGGCCGGGGAACGAAACGCCCAGCTCCCGTTGAAAAATCGGTTCACGGAACAAAACCGGCAGGTAAAGGGGCACCCCCGGGATGTCAGAACGTGTGTTCCCGGCAGCCCTTGGTACATATCTGGAATTTCTGGAGATTTATACTGGGACAGATCAAATGAGTCGTAGACTGGAAACGGAAAGATATCCAGATTTTCGATACGCGACAGCGGCTCGGTCATGCGCACCGCCTCTCCCTCCCTGTAGACAATGCCCGGAACATCGCCGAGATCCCCTCCCAGGTCCAGGGCAACCGCCAATGCGACCATGATCATTTCCCCCTCGCCCTTGACCACGATATCCACATCCCCGTAGGCTAGGGCCTGATGGGGAAAGAACGTGGCGTGGGGTCCTCCCATGACTACGGAGGCATGAGGAAGGACCCGGCGGGCCAGGGCCGCCGTTTGCATGGCACTGCCCCTGCCGAAGGTAAAACAACTGATGCCCACGATATCGGGGGCAACCTCCTTGAAAAGGGTCTCCACCTCTTCCCGGTCGGCATCATGCAGGTCCATGGCATGGGCATCGAACCCGGCTGCGCGCAGGGCCGCGGCCAGGGAGGCGATTCCTAAGGGAACCCAGGTCTTGGGGGGCAGCATATCCGGTTCCAGAGTCATAGGGTTCATCATCCGCATTCCCGGAGGGGTCACGAGAAGTATCTTCATGGGCTGCTCCACGGATTTGGCCGGGGACATCATGTCCCCGGCCATATTGTTCACACGGTTCGACCGAATCCGGGCTGATTCCGGGTGCAGGTCACCTGGGCATGGACCGCCCTCATGCGGGACAGCCCACGCAGGGGCAGCGGTTCAAACTCAGGCCGGAAGCGGGAACCCCTTGTCTTCGAAGGAGTCCGCAACATCCCCCATGCCAAGGGCCATCAGGGTGGCCCGTTTCGGCAGGCCGGTTTCCGTGTCCCATCCCATCAGGGTGTAGTACTCCGTCTTTGCCTGCTCGAAGTAGGCCCTGTCCAGAGGTGGATGGGGGGGTTCCGCCGGAGGATACGGCGGCAGCAGGCGTCCTTCAGCGGGAGCAAAAAAGTGCTCCGGCAGCTGGTCGTGCTCCTCGCGCAGATTCACGGGTTTCCCGCCGCCCCACTCCAGAGCCGTCACCAGCCGATGCATATTCCAGATTCTGGAGGCCTTTTCGTTCAGCTTCTTCTGGGTCATCTTTTCCCCGGTGACCAGCTCAAAAAGCTTGTATTCCACCGAAACGTCCCCGGTATATTTCCGATCCTCACGCCCGCTGGTCATAATGGGATAGACCCAGTCGCACACCGGGATGCTGTCCTTGATGCTGGCCCGCAGGTGAATAAAGCGCCCCAGAGCAGCATGGGCCCTGGCGGATTTTTCCCCGTTCCATGTAATGGGAATATCCCGCTCCCGCCAGATATCGGTCAGGCCGTTTTCAGCCACCTCGTCACCCCAGATCTTTCTGGCCACGGGCATGGCCTGCTCGAACTTGAGTCCGGTCCACTCCAGAAGATTGGTCATGGAATGCCGGTTGGGGTCGCGGTTCTCCACCGCAAAGTTAAGGGCCCAGTAATACCCGTAGGTGCGGGGGTCATAGTGGGCGGACATACCCCAGCCGCCGTTGCCGCCGACCACGCCGCCCATGATCCCTTCCATGTTCTCGAAGTGGGCCACCCGCTCGGCCACCTGCTTCATATCCAGGGAATCAAGCCTGGCAGTGATGATATCCACGGCCCGGCGGAACCCTTCGGCCAGGGCGTCACCAAGAAATCCCTGGCGATAGGCGATCATGTTCATCAGGGTCTCGAGTCCTTCGCTGCCCAGGTTGCCCTTGGGCGGATAATGGCCTTTTTCCAGACCGGCCTGGATCTCGGCGGACACAAGATTCTGCTCCCGCAGATGGGTCAGGATGCTCTTTCCGTCGATGGTTTCATCCTGAAGGTACCAGACAAACTGGATCATGGGAAACATCTCAAAGGTGTCCACGCCGAGTTTGTTGGCCAGCTGGTTGGCCAGAAAGGTGGCCTTGTCCCTGTTGCCCATCCAGGAATAGAACCACTGCGTGCAGCTCACTGCGCCGCCGCCCATGCCCGGCACGTTCATGTAGGAGTAGCACCCCTGGGGGCAGGAGTAGCAGGACTGCGGCTTGACATGGTATTTATTGAGCCAGGGAGCGCAGCTCTTTGTCTGATCGAAACGCAGAGCCTGCTTGTTGATGTCCTTGGGATCGATATGCTTTTCCGTCCAGCTCAGGGCGCCGGTGGACAGCGGCGTTGAGCCCAGGGGACCGGGCTGGATTTCCCGCACGCTTTTGACGTATTTAAGCAGCCTCTTTTTGTCGGCGACATCCACCCCGCCCGTGCCCCGCACGCACACGGCCTTCAGATTCTTGGAGCCCATAACCGCACCGAACCCTCCCTGACCGGCGGCGTTGCCGATACGATGAATAATGGGGGAGATACGGACCAGCTTTTCCCCCGAAGGCCCGATGATCGCAACCTGGACCTTTTCGTCACCGAGCCTGGCCTTGAGGGCATCCTGGGCCTCAAAGGTGTCCTTGCCCCAGACAAAGGCCGCGTCCTCGATGGTGACGGTGTCGTTCTGGATATTGATAAAGACCGGTTTGGGCGATTTACCCTGAATGATCAGGGCATCATACCCCGCAAACTTGAGTTCCGCCCCCCAGTACCCGCCGAAGCCGCTTCTGGTCGCCAGGGGGTGCTTGGAGCCCGGTGCGTAGACATGGGGAGAAATCCCGATGACTTCCGACCGCCCGGTGGAAGGCGCCAGGGATCCGGTCAGGGGGCCGACGGCAAAGACCAGCCTGCTTTCCGGGCTAAAGGGTTCGGCCAGAGGTGCTTCATCGAACACGACCTTGTAGCCGATGCCGATTCCACCCGTATAATCCATATATTTTTCCGTCTCTTCCCGGGTGATTTTGCCTTCGGTCAGATCAACCCGTACAATGGTTCCTGCCCATCCATTCATATCGAGTACTCCTTGAGGCTGAGGTTCATCTCATGTCGACAAAAGACAGGGCATCTGCCGGACAATACTTTACGCACTGGGGATCGCCGCCGCAGAGGTCGCACTTACTGAAGATGCCTTTCTCTTCATTCTTCACGATCATGTTCCACGGACACGCCTCGAAACACTCTCCGCACCCCTCGCATTTGGCGGGGTCGATAATCCTTGCTCCGGTCTCCTTGTCCAGCACCAGAGCGTCATACTCACAGGCGAGATAACAATCCGCCATGTTGCACTGCCGGCATACGTCGGCCAGCACGGCAAACCGGGAAAGGGTCTTGGTGGGATCGTATGTCGTGGTGATTCGACTCAGGGATGGTCGACACTGGCCGTCGTGGGTCAATGAGCAGACGATC
>JAWLGC010000153.1:0-4414 GCA_041685265.1 Desulfomicrobiaceae bacterium
GCACCAGGTCCTGGTCGAACCCCTTGCCGTTGTCGGCCACGGTCAGGCGCAGGATGGTCGCTTCGGAAACCAGGGAGATGCGGACGCTTGAGGCCTCGCTGTATTTGGCGATGTTGGTCAGGGCCTCCTGGGTGACCCGGAAGATGACGATCTTGAGGTGGGCGGGGATGTTGGCCTCGGAGGCGTAGACCTCGGTCTCCACCGCGATGTGCTGGTGGATCTCGGAAAACTCTCCGCAGTACCAGTCCAGGGATTCGATGACCCCCAGGTCATCCAGCATGGACGGCCGCAGGGTCAGCCGGATGGTGTCCAGCTGGTCCGCCACGTTCCTGACCATGTCGATCACGTTCAGAAGCATGTTTTTCTGATCCGGCGGGCAGGATTCCTTTTTGCTCACGGCCTCCAGTCCGAATTTGATGGATACCAGAAAGGGGCCGATATCGTCGTGCAGTTCCGCGGCGATGCGTCGTCGCTCCTCCTCCTGGGTCTCCAGCAGCCTGGCGGAGAGAAAATGCAGACGTTTTTGCGACTCTTCCAGGGCCTCCTGCACGGACCTGCGCTCGATGATTTCATTTTTCAGGGCGATGTTCTGCTCGTGAAGCTGGGCCGTGCGCATGGCGACCTTGTCCTCCAGCACCCCGTAGGACTGCAGCAGGGCCTCCTCCCTTCTGGATATTTCAGAAAGAAGAGTGTTCACGGAACAGGCCAGCCGTCCGATCTCGTCGCTCCCTTCCACCTCGACCTGCCTGACCTCGAAATACCGCTCCTGCCGGGCGAGACGCAGGGCGGCCGCATTGAGTCGGAGCAGCCTGCCCACAACGGATTTGCGCATGTACCACATCACGAAAAAAACCAGGGTCAGGCAGGCGGGAGAAAAAGTGACCAGCAGGAGCTGATAGCTGTTCAGCCGGCCTGCCAGGATGGTCACGTCGTCACGCATCCGGTCCTGTGATGCGGCCAGCATGCTGTTCACCGAGCGCGATATTTTCCGGGTCAGAAAGGTGTCCTTGACCAGGGTGGAGTCGATGTTCCTGCGAAGCTCGGTTCTCGACCCGGCATTGGCGAACAGCGAAAGATCTCCGGATACGAAATTTCGGATTTCAGCATGAAAGGAGGCCACCGGGGTAAGCTGGTCACCAGAGACCTGCGCCAGCAGTGCCTCGGCCCGGCCAAGGACATTGAGTAGATCCGCTTTAAGGCCTGCCGCGGCCGTGGGCGTGGCTGTTTCCAGGGCGAGCAGCGTGCTGACCAGAATGTTTTCCTGCCGGATAAGATCTGAAAATTCCGGAGGGCCGTCCTCCCGAACCGGCAGGGCATTCAAACGGGAGGCCAGAACCAGGAGCCGCATCCGAATTTCCGCAGCGTCCTTCTCAAGACGGACCAGGTCGGCCATGTGTTTTGCCAGGTCGATCTTGGTCCTGTACGCATTGGCCATGTCCTCGGCGATTCGCTGTTTCCAGGAATCGATTCCCGTCCCGTCCATCCCGTCCAGCAGCCTCTTCCACACGGAGTATTTTCTCTCAAGTTCCCGCACCAGGGCAAGGCGGATGTAGTTGTTCCCGGCCGTCATGATTTCCGAAGTGACGGTTTCAATCCGCTCGCTTTCCTGCACCAGGGAAAAGGCCGAGCTGACCAGAGGAATCTGCGACCCTTTGATCTGTGAAAAAACATCCTTGGCCTGCATAAAGGCCATGCCGAAAAGAATTGCCGTGACACTGATGGTCACGGCAATTGCGCCAAGGGACAGGGCGACCCGCTGCGATATGCCTGTTTTCTGCAGATACTGTTTGAATTTCATATAACTTTCAGCGTGCCCCGGTTTCAGCGGTCGTACTTCCACCGCACATGATCCAGAGGTCCCAGCAACCCCCATCGTCCATGGTCAAGGCCTTCAAGGGCTTTCCCGTGTTTCTTTCTGTATGCCGTGGCATACGGCATCGACCCGATATACACGGCCGCGGCATCTCTGGTCAGCAGGGTCTGTACTCCGGCGTACAACTCCCTGCGCCTGTCGGTCCGTATGGTCCGGGCAGCACGATCCAGAAGCCTGTCCACCTCCTGATTACGATACCTGCTCATGTTGGCCCACAGCTTTCCGGGCTGAATATTCCCGCCATGATAGGTTCTGTGCATGCCGATGATCGGATCGGACCAGAGAAACTGCATGTCCAGAACGGCCTCGTATCGTCCCGTGGCCACCTTTCTGCGCCATTCGGCCAGATTCGTGGCGTCGTCAAAGGTCACTTCCACACCGATGGACCGGGCCAGGGAGTGGCGCAGAAACTCCAGAATGGGGATGAAAATCGTTCGGGCATTGGGGAGGGGAGAAACATGGAGACGAAACCGTTTTCCGTCTTTTCCCCGCGGATAGCCTGCGGCATCAAGAAGCGCATTGGCTTTTTCAATGTCATACTCGTACACGACATCCGCATCTTCCGTATAAAACCGACTCGTAGGCAAAAGCGGTCCGTTCAGTTCCACGCTGTTGCCCCGCAGAATATTTTCAACAAGGAATTTCCTGTCCACCGCATGATTGAGCGCCCTGCGCACCCGGATGTCGTCGAAGGGGGGCCGGTCCAGGTTGAAATACAGAAAGGCCTTGGACTCGAGGGCAGTATATTCCTCGGATGAGACCTGAATATCCCTGATCCGGCGCAGCTTCTCGTGCTGGGTCACGGAAGGCAGAAAGCTCACGAGATCCACATCCCCGGCCTGCAGGGCCAGAGGCATTGCGTTCAGGTCATCGTAGACCGTAAAAACAAGGGTTGAGAGACAGGGTTTGCCCTTAAGAAAAAAACCGGGGAATCGTTTCAACCTGAACACCCTGTTTTCAACGATGGACTCCATATAAAAAGGCCCGGACCCAACAGGAATTTCAGAAATGGACCGAAGCGGCAGCGGGGGGCCCTCGGCATAGACGTGCTTTGGGAGGATGGGGATAAAATTGGCTGAAAACAGGGTGATCACCAACGGAGACACGGGATGCGCAAAGCGGACCGTCACCTGGCGGGGACCGTCCACGGCGACATCCCGAATAAGTGAAAATGCCGGGCCGTAGGGGTGATGCTTTTTAGCCGTGGAGATGGAATAAGCGACATCGGCGGCGGTCACGGAGGTGCCATCATGAAAGAGCGCCCCGGGACGCAGGTGGAAGGTGACTGCGTCGCTCTCCTGGTTCCAGCTCCAGGTCGAGGCGAGATAGGGGTCCACCCCGTCTCCGGGAGAACGCAGGGGGCGAACCAGCCCGGCAAAGACCTGCGTACCCACCAGAGTGGCCAGAATGCCGGGCAGGGAGGCGGTGATAATTCCCCCCGGACTGGTGCTGAGCGCGATGGAAAGCGTTCCCCCTTTTTCAGACGGCGGGGCAGCAGAACAGGGAGAACCCACCAAAAGACAACAAAAAAGAAAAATGTACATACGTCGCATGGGGGGCTACTCCACCACCAGGTCATGCTCCCTGGCAAACCGGGTCAGTTCGTGGACGTTGCGCAATCCGAGCTTGCGGAGAATATTCGCCCGGTGGTTGTCCGCGGTCTTGGGGGATATGGACAGGATATCCGCGACCTCTTTGCTCGTATGTCCTTCGGCCACCAGCTTGAGAATCTCCTTCTCCCGATCGGTAAGAAGATTGAGCTCGGACCATTCCGCGTCCCTGCGGGAGGAGTACACGGCCAGGACCCTGCCGGCCAGCTTGGAGCTGATATACCCGTCCCCGGCCAGAACGGACCGGATGGCAACGATAAACTCCGCGCTTTCGGCCATTTTCAGCAGGTACCCGTCGGCCCCGGCCTGCAGGGCCGCCTTGAGATGCTTTTCCGTGGCGTGCATGGAGACCACCAGAATGCGGGTCTGCGGCGCGATCTGTTTGATCTGCCGGATGGCCTCTATCCCGCCGAAACGGGGCATGGACAGGTCCATGAGCACCAGATCCGGGGCATTCTTCTGCACCAGGGAAATGGCCTCCAGGCCGTCCCCGGCCTCCCCCACCACCGAGAGGTCGTCGTTCTCGGCGATCAGAGCGCAGAGCCCGTTGCGAAGCAGGGCGTGGTCCTCGGCGATGATAATGGTGTGCACTGTGTTCTCCTTGTATTCACACGTATAGCCGTTGTCTTAAAAGGATCCAAAAACAAGGCTCCGGGAACATTCGTCCCCGGAGCCTTCAGGTTTATATGCCCACGGCTGATCAATCAATAAGGAAAAGGGAGATGGCGGGAATGTAAGTCACGGCCAGAAGCACCAGGAGCATCAACCCGAGGATGGGCAGAATCTGCCTGGAGACCTGCTCCAGTTTCACTCTGGCCACGCTGGCGGAGACGAACAGGTTGACCCCCACAGGCGGGGTGACAAACCCGATGGCCAGGTTGACCACCATGATGATGCCGAAGTGGACCGGATCGACACCGACCTTGGTCAC
>JAWLGC010000048.1:0-18079 GCA_041685265.1 Desulfomicrobiaceae bacterium
TGAAAGAGCAGGCGCTAACGTCTTATAATTTCTCAAATTTCTAAAATTTCTTAAATTTGAAATTTCTAATTTTGTAAAAAGGACCTGAATAGTTACAAACTCTTTTGACTCTTCTCCGCGTGTCTTCCCCTCTACGGCTCGAGGCCAGGCTTCCGGGCCGGGCGGCGTGCAAAACACGTTGCACAGAGTCAACCTGGTACGAAGATATCTCCGGTTGTTCAACGCGCCCGGGGCGCAAGGAAACGCGGAGGAGATTCGGGCGGCAGTGCGAAACTTCAGGTTCTCGTAATTGGGAGAGACGCATACCGGGTTTCACGCACATAGTGCAAGCACAAATTATACCACTGAAATTATCCACTCAAACGGACCTAAAAAATCGTGATTCTGCATCTGGATATGGACGCCTTTTTCGCCTCGGTGGAGCAGCTGGACGCACCGGAACTGCGGGGCAGACCGGTTATTATCGGCAACTCCATGCGCGGGGTGGCCTCGGCCGCGTCCTACGAGGCGCGCGCCTTCGGGGTCCACTCGGCCATGCCCATTGCCCGGGCCAGACGACTCTGCCCTGCGGGGGTGTTTCTGCCTGTCCGAATGTCCAGATACAAAGAGATTTCCGTCCAGGTCATGTCCGTTTTACAGGACTTCTCCCCGGTGGTGGAACAGGCCTCGGTGGACGAGGCGTATCTGGACATCTCCGGCACCGAGCGACTCTTCGGCCCGCCGCAGGATCTGGCCCGGGCCCTCAAAGACCGGATCAAAACAGAGATCGGCCTGACCTGTTCCGCAGGGATCGCCCCGGTCCGGTTCCTGGCCAAGATCGCCTCGGACTGGGACAAACCCGACGGACTGACCGTGGTGGAACCGGACCGGGTGCAGGAGTTCCTGAGCCGGGTCCCGGTGGACAAAATTCCCGGCATCGGCAAACGGGCCCGGGAGGAACTGCGCCTCTTGCAGGTGAACATGGTTCCGGATATATTGAATTTTTCCGAATCGTTCTGGATCGATCGGTTCGGAAAGCGGGGCGCGGTCCTGTACCGCAAGGCTCAGGGGATCGATCCCACGCCGGTTCGCCCCCGGCAGCCGGCCAAATCGTGCGGTGCGGAAAACACCTTTTCCCGGGACACTATAAATCCCGGAGAACTCGAGCAGTGGCTTATCACCCAGAGCGAACGGGTGGGCCGGGAGCTGCGCAAAGGAGGATACAAGGGCAGAACCATCACCCTGAAACTGAAATTCGCGGACTTTACCTCCCTGACCCGAAACACCACCCTGCCCCGCCCCACGGACAGCACACAGGTCATCATCCGGCACGGCATCGCCCTGCTGCGCAAAGTGGACCTGACCAGAAAGGTCCGCCTGATCGGGATCACCGTGTCCGGTTTCGACTCCGGCCCGACCCGCGGCCTGCTCTTCCCGGACGAGAAACAGAAAAAACAGGACAGACTGGACGCAGCCATGGACCGCATCGCGGACAGGTACGGTTCGGGCCTGGTTGGAAGAGCCGGGGGGAAGGGGGGAAAGGGGGAAAAGTTTTAGGTTTTAGGTTTTAGGTTTTAAGCAGGATCAGAAAATTCTGACTGAGGTTACCGGTTACGCACACCCTTCGTGATCCTGCAGCTGACACCAGGTTGCCAGCAAGGAAGTCCCCCCTTCGAGGGGGGCCAGGGGGGTGTTTTCCATACTCGGCAAAGCCATCAGAAAAAGGCAGAGGCCGCGTAGGGCCCGGCGAAAATGCACGCAGGTGCTCGTCTTGGAGCACACCCCCCTCCCCCCCTCAAGGGGGGACTTCCTTGCTGATTTTGCAGTACCAGCTTAAAAATCTCCAATCATGCATAACTTCAGTTAAGCAATAACGGAAAAAATCAAGAACAGGGGGCAAAAAGCGGAGCTCTTGCCTAAACCCTAAAGCCTAACACCGACAACCGATAACTATCAAAAAACAGGACCAAGAAATGAATTTCAAAAACGCCATCGTCCGGGTTCCTTCTCCTGAATTCTGCAACGGGGTGACCACCGCGGACCTGGGGCTGCCCGAGTATCAGGCGACCCTGGTTCAGCACAAGGCGTATTGCGACGCTCTTCAAAGCTGCGGACTGACGGTTACAGAGCTGCCGCCTCTGGCCGGATTTCCCGACGCACCGTTTGTGGAGGACACGGCCGTGGTCGTTCCGGAGCTGGCCGTGATCACCAGGCCCGGACATCCGGCCCGCATCGGCGAAGAGGAGTCCATGGAGCCCGCCCTGGCCGAGCACAAGCCCGTGGGTCGGATCACCGCTCCCGGCACCCTGGACGGCGGGGACGTGCTTCTGGTGGACCGTTCCTTTTTCGTGGGCATCTCCGATCGAACCAATGACGAGGGTGCCCGCCAGCTGGGTGAACTGGTCGCTCCTCACGGGTACACCGTGACCCCGGTTCCCGTTGCAGCCGGACTGCACCTCAAATCGAGCATCAACATCGTGGCCCCCGACACCCTGCTGGCCACCCCGGATTTTGCCGGACGACCGGAATTCGCCGCCTACAACATCCTCACCGTAGCCCCGGCCGAGGCCTACGCCGGCAACACCCTGCACATCAACGGCACCCTGATCACCCCGACCGGCTATCCCGAAACCCTGACTCTGCTCAAGGCCCTGGAACTGCCCGTCATCGAGCTGGACACCTCGGAGTTCCGCAAGCTGGACGGCGGCCTGACCTGTCTTTCTTTACGGTTTTAGCTTTCAGGTCGGCCGGGGAGGGTTTTAGGTTTTAGGTTTTAGGTGTTAGGCAAGAAAAAGACGGGATGGGGATCGACATCATGGGTGGGCGCTGACACCCCATCGCCCATCGCCCATCACCCATCGCCCATCACCTTTTGCCATCGCCCTTTGCCTTTTGCCTAAAACCTAACACCTAAAACCTAAAAACCTAAAACCTAAAAACCTCCCCGACACAGGGGGGACACAGGGGGACCTTGCCTATTAAAGGCATCGCGGCTACTGTGACAGATTCATTACAGCGGAGTGTGCGACTATGGATTCGTTGAAAAACAGGTATAAGCGGGAGGCCGTGGAAGTGGTCTGCCCCATCTGCAGGAAAAGTCAGATCATCTATCTTCCCGACGAAGAGATGCCCACCTGCCCGGTGTGCAGGAAAAAGATGATCATCAAGGAAGTGTTGACCGAGGGAAAATACTGAGTACCCCGGTCCCCGTTCCTGCCCCAACCCCAACCCGTCCCCGAGGAGGTTTCGTTCATGCGCATCTTTGGAAAACTGCTTATCGCTCTCGCCTGCGTTCTCATGCTGGCCGGTCCGGCCCTGGCCGCCGACCACGAACAGGCTCAGAAATCGACCCTGAACACCATCCTAAAACGCGGCGAGCTCCGAGTCGGCCTGGACGCCGGATACCTGCCCTTTGAAATGCTGGACAAAAAAGGCAATTTCATCGGCTTCGACGTTGACCTGGCCAAAGAAATGGCCAAGGCCATGGGCGTCAAGCTGACCATCGTCAACACCGACTACGACGGAATCATCCCGGCCCTGTTGACGGACAAGTTCGACATCATCCTGTCCGGCATGACCGTGACTCAGGAACGGAACCTGCAGATCAACTTCGCTGATCCGTACATCGTCGTGGGCCAGGCCATGCTGCTGTCCAAGAAGCTGGAAGGCGAGATCTCCTCCTACAAGGATCTGAACGATCCCAAGTACACCGTTGCTTCCCGCATCGGCACCACCGGCGAAATGGCCACCAAGCGGCTCATGCCCAAGGCCAACTACAAGTCCTTTGACAAGGAAGCCGACGGCGCCCTGGAAGTGGTCAACGGCAATGCCGACGCCTTTGTGTACGACCTCCCCTTCTGCGTGGTGTTCATGGCCCAGCAGGGCGGCGAAAACCTGGTCCTCATGGACGAACCCTTCACCTACGAGCCCCTGGGTATGGGCATCAAAAAGGGCGACCCGGACTTTTTAAACTGGCTGAACAACTTCCTGCGCCAGATCAAGGCCGACGGCCGCTACGACCGGATCTACAACAAGTGGATCAAGGGCACCCGCTGGCTGAGCCAGATGCAGTAGCCTACCTGCAGGACTGAACTGAAATACAAACCGCGGCCCTTTTACGGGCCGCGGTGGTTTTGGAGACGTGTTACGTGTTAAGTGTTAAGGGGTAAGGGAAGAAATTCTGGAATTCTGAAATTCTGGGATTTTGGAATTCTGGAATTCTGGAATTCTGAAATTCTGGGATTCTGGGATTCTGGAATTCTGGAATTGAAGAGTTGCTGTGATTTTTGAGTCGATCCGGGACTGCCTGCAGGGAAGTCCCCCCTTCGAGGGGGGCCAGGGGGGTGTTTTTCAAGTCGGGCAAAGTCGTTGAAAAACGCACAGGCCCCCCGGGCGCACGCAATGCGCCCCTTACAAAGAACCACCCCCGTCACACCGCATCCCCTCTTCCTTAACTCTTAACCCCAATGGCGTTAAGTAAATGAAGTTACGCACGACTGGAAATTCCCTGACTGGCTCTGAAATGCCTGCAGAAAGTCCCCCCTTCGAGGGGGGCCAGGGGGGTGTTCTCCAAGCACGGCAAAGTCATCGAAAAAAGGCTGGTCGCGTGGGGCCTGCCAAAAATGCCCGCAGTGCTCGTCTTGAAGCACACCCCCCCTACCCCCCCCTCAAGGGGGGACCTTTGAGGAGCGTTTTCAGCCTGAAGCAGTACATCTCAGGATTTACTTAACGCCATTGCTCTTAACCCTTAACCCCAATGGCATTAAGTAACGTAATCCATACCGTGCCAGACACCCCCCTACCCCCCTCAAGGGGGGACCTTTGCGGGACAATTCCGGCCTGAGATATTACCCTTCAGAATTTACTTAACGCCATTGCCCTTAACCCTTACCCCTTACCCCTTAACTCTTTCTAGGAGCAATCGAAGCCAATGTCATTCAATTCCGGCCTGGATCGGCCCAAAGGGAAACTCTATTTCACGCTATGGAAAACCGCGTTTTTTGTGCTCGTGGGACTCTCCATTTTCGGGTTGTATACCGCCACCCAGTCCGTGGAGTATACCTGGCGCTGGAACCGGATTCCGCAGTATTTTTATTACCAGGACAAGGTCGAGATCCGGGCCGAGATTCAGGGTGAGATCGATTCCATTGCCGAAAACGGAAAACAGAGCGTGATCACGGTCTTTGGCGAGGGAGAAAAGGAAACCTACCGCTTTCCCGGCAGCAACCTGCTCCTGTCCGAGGGGGACTACGTCTACCCCGGGGACGTCATGGCCACCTACACCGAGGGCAGGGTGGGGGTCCTGGTCACCGGATTGTGGATCACCCTCAAGGTCAGCGCCATCGCCATTGTCTTCGGGATCATTCTCGGGCTGTTGACCGGCCTGGCCCGCATTTCAGAAAACCCCTGCCTGCGCTGGCTCTCGGTCTGTTATATCGAGGTCATCCGCGGTTCCCCCCTGCTGGTCCAGATCTTCCTCTGGTATTTCGTGGGCGGGACCCTGATCAATTCCCTGCTCTCGTCCGCCGGCATGGGCCGGGTGCCTCCTTTGTGGTTCGGCGTCATGGCCCTGGCCATCTTCACCGGGGCCTACACCGCGGAGATTGTCCGCGCCGGCATCCAGTCCGTACACAGGGGCCAGATGGAAGCGGCCCGGTCTCTGGGCATGACCTACACCCAGGCCATGAGCAAGGTCATTCTGCCCCAGGCGTTTCGACGCATTCTGCCGCCCCTGGCCGGACAGTTCATCAGCCTGGTCAAGGACTCCTCGCTTCTCGGGGTCATCTCCATCCGGGAACTGACCAAGGCCACCCGCGAAGTGGTCACCAGCTCACTGCAGCCCTTTGAGCTGTGGATCCTCTGCGCCCTTTTGTACCTTGTCCTGACCTTCACCCTGTCCATGTTTGTCCAGTATCTGGAACGCAAGGCTATCGGGTGAACCCGGTTACGGCCGGGGATTTTTTTCAATGCGAGTGGAACAACACGGTGCTCCCATGATTACAGCAACCAACGTCGATAAATTCTTTTATGTCCCCGAACGGATGCAGGCCCTGAACAAGGTCTCCACTTCGGTCAAGCCCGGTGAGGTGGTCGTGGTCATCGGCCCCTCGGGATCGGGAAAATCCACCTTTCTCCGCTGCCTGAACCGACTCGAATATGCCGACGCCGGCAGTATTGTCATTGACGGGGTGGAGGTCCTGGACCCGAAATGCGATATCAATAAAATCCGGGCCGAGGTAGGCATGGTTTTTCAGTCCTTTAACCTGTTTCCGCACAAGACCGTACTCGAGAACCTGACCATGGCCCAGCAGACCGTCCGCAAACGGCCCAGAAAAGAGGCCGAGGAAAAGGGCATGGCCCTGCTCAAAAAGGTGGGCATCGCGGAAAAATTCAATGCCCGGCCGGACCAGCTCTCCGGGGGGCAGCAGCAAAGAGTGGCCATCGCCCGCTCTCTGGCCGTGGACCCCAAGATCATGCTTTTTGACGAGCCCACGTCTGCTCTTGACCCGGAAATGGTCGGCGAGGTCCTGGACGTCATGAAAAACCTGGCCCGGGACGGCATGACCATGGTCGTGGTCACGCACGAAATGGGGTTTGCCCGGGAAATGGCCGATCGGGTCATCTTCATGGACCAGGGCGCCATCCTGGAAGAAGGCACCCCGGAACACTTCTTCACCGCCCCCACCCATGCCCGGACAAAGCTGTTTCTGAGTCAGATTCTGTAGCAAACAACACCAACCACAGGAACCAGCATGAGCAGGCAGCCCCAGAAACAGATCGTCAAGGTGCTCGAGGAAAAGAACGACCACGCCAGGGAAATGGCGCTGCAGGAGATCAAGGCTCTTAAGGCGGATCTGACCGAGGTGGAAAAGGTTCTTTCCGGGCGAAAGAAATCCGGGCAGTTCGCCCTTATGGATATCGTGCACGGGGCCTTCGAAGTCTACCGCAACGCAGCCGTCATCTTTGAAAACGAGTCGCTCATGGCCGACATGGAGGTTGCCCTGGAAGAGGGCAGGTTTCGGGAATACCTGGAAGGAAAAGGGGCCAAACTCCTGACCAAACCCGACGGATGGCACTGGTTCTCCCCCAAAGGGGAAATGGTCTTCCTGGGCCCGGCCGAAGAAACAGCCAAAGCAGCCCAGAAGCTGAAGACCCGCCTGAGCCGGGGAGGAAAGAAAAAACCCGCCCCCAAAACGGAACAGCCCGCGCCGGCTAAAGAAGCTCAAGAGGAATCGTTACCACAGGAGTGAAGCATGCCCCCACTGGGGAACAGCAGATCCGTACTGCGGTAAAAAACTGAGGTCCTATAGGACGTATAGGACCTCTATTCCACCAATCTTCCGGCCTCGACCACCTCTCCTGCTTCCGCCACCCTTTTCTTCCGCATTGCGAGCCCCCGGGCGCACGCAATGCGCCCCTACAAGAGCAGGGCCCGTCTCACCTGCCCCCTCTTGCTTAACCCTTAACCCTTAAAACTTAACACTTTTCCCCAAAAAAATCATGCCCGAAACCGAAACCGACATCTCCACCATAGCCTCCGAACTCTCCCTTCCCCGCCCCTCGGTGCAGGCCGTGGCCGAGCTGATCGGGGCCGGGGCCACGATTCCGTTTATTGCCCGGTACCGCAAGGAAAAGACCGGAACCCTGGACGAAGTGGCCATCGGACAGATCCGGGACCGGCTGGATCAGCTGGCCGAGCTGGACAAACGCAGGACCGCCATCCAAAAGTCCCTGGCCGAACGGGAGCTGCTCACCCCTGAACTGGAGCGGGCCATCAACGGGGCCCGAACACTGACTGTACTGGAGGATCTCTATCTTCCCTTCAGACCAAAACGGCGGACCAGGGCGACCATGGCCCGGGAAAAGGGGCTGGAGCCCCTGGCCCTGGCTGTTTTGAAGCAGCGGGACCAGGAGGCCCTTCCCTCGGACCTGGCCCGGTCCTTTGTGGACCCGGAAAAAGGGGTTTTAACCCCGGAAGAGGCCCTGGCCGGGGCCAGAGACATCATTGCTGAGCGGATCTGCGAAGATCCGAACATCCGACAGCGAATGCGTACCCTGTTCGCGGCCGACGGCTTCCTGGCCTCCGGGGTGACCAAAGGCAAAGAGGACACCGGGGCCAAATTCCGGGATTACTTTTCCTGGCGGGAATCCCTTGGCAGGGCCCCCGGCCACCGCATCCTGGCCATGTTCCGGGGAGAGCGGGAAGGGGTCCTCTCGCTGACCCTGCGCCCGGACCCGGAACCGGCCCTGCGCCGGCTGCACGGACTGGTCGCCCCCAAAGCATCGCCCTGCGCGCAGGAGGTCCGGACAGCAGCCACGGACGGGTACAAGCGGCTGCTGGCCCCGTCTCTGGAAAATGAAATGCGCACCGACCTGAAAACCAGGGCGGACCACGAAGCCATCCAGGTCTTTGCCGACAATGTCCGGGAACTGCTCATGTCTCCGCCTCTTGGGCGCATGCCGGTCCTGGCTCTGGACCCCGGCTTTCGTACCGGAGCCAAACTGGTCTGCCTGAACGACTGCGGCGATCTGGTCCATCACACCGTCATCTACCCCACTCATTCGGAAAAACAGCAGGCCGAGGCCGCGGCCACCATCTCGAAACTGTGCGCCCGGCACGGTATCCGAGCCATTGCCATCGGCAACGGTACAGCCGGCCGGGAGACCGAAGCATTTATCCGCTCTCTGGACCTGCCCGGGGAGATCGGCGTAGTCATGGTCAACGAGTCCGGGGCTTCCATCTACTCCGCTTCGGAAACCGCCCGCGCGGAATTTCCGGACCACGACCTGACCGTGCGCGGGGCCGTGTCCATCGGACGCAGGCTCATGGATCCCCTGGCCGAACTGGTCAAGATCGATCCCAAATCCATCGGCGTGGGGCAGTACCAGCACGACGTGGATCAGACCGCCCTGAAAAAGGCTCTGGATGACGTGGTGGTCAGCTGCGTGAACCGGGTCGGGGTGGAACTGAACACGGCCGGCAAAGAGCTTCTGACCCACGTGTCCGGTATCGGCCCGGGCCTGGCCGCGAACATCATGGCCTGGCGCGCGGAAAACGGAACCTTCAAGACCCGCCGGGACCTGCTCAAGGTCAAGCGTCTCGGCCCCAGGGCCTATGAACAGTGTGCCGGGTTCCTGCGCATCCGGGATGGAAAGAACCCCCTGGACAGAAGCGGGGTGCACCCGGAAAGCTACAAAATCGTGCAGCGCATGGCTGCGGATCTGAACCTGTCCGTGGCCGAACTCCTGGCCGACCCGGAAAAGCGGCGCAGCATCGATGTACAACGGTATGTCACCGACACCGTGGGGCTGCCCACCCTGACGGACATTCTGGCCGAACTGGACCGCCCGGGCAGGGACCCGCGGCAGACGTTCAAGCCGTTTTCCTTTGCCCCGGGGATCGACAAACCGGCCGACCTCGTCCCGGGCATGCGTCTGCCGGGCATCGTGACCAACGTGACCAGATTCGGGGCATTCGTGGACGTGGGGGTGCACCAGGACGGACTGGTGCACATCAGCCGACTGGCGGACCGGTTCGTCAAAGACCCGGCCGAAGTGGTCCGGGTCCACCAGCAGGTGGAGGTAACGGTTATGGAGGTGGACCTGCAGCGCAACCGGATCAGCCTGTCCATGACGGAAAAGGGTTAAGGGGGGAAGGGTTAAGTGTTAAGGGGTAAGGGTTAAGGAAGAGATGGACACCGATCTACGCCACCGTCTGCCCATACCACATTTATCCTGCTGCCCCCATGACCGCCCCCTTTCTTCCTTAAAACTTAACACTTAAAACTTAAAACTTCCCCATGCTCGACCTCGCAACGAATCTCCTTGGCGGTATCGGCCTTTTTCTCCTTGGCATGCACATGATGACCCATGGTCTGAAGGATGCTGCCGGGCAGGCCCTGCGATCCATTCTCGGAAAGTGGACCAGAACGCCCCTGCGCGGACTGCTGGCCGGTTTCGGGATCACCGCCCTGGTGCAGTCTTCAAGTGCCGTGACCGTGGCTGTGATCGGATTTGTCAACGCCGGGCTGCTGACCCTGGCCGAATCCATCGGAATCATCTTCGGCAGCAACGTGGGTACGACCCTGACCGGCTGGATCGTCATGGCCGTGGGGCTGGATATAAATATCAAGGGACTGGCCCTGCCCCTGATCGGTGCGGGCATGCTCTTAAGACTGACCGGGCCGGAGAGCAGACGGGCTCCCCTGGGAGAGGCCCTGGCCGGATTCGGACTCTTCTTCCTGGGCATCGGGGCCCTGCAGAGCGGCTTCCACGGTCTGGAGCAGGGAGTGGACCTGAGCGCATTTCAGGTCCACGGCATTGCCGGCCTGTTCCTGTTCACCGGGATCGGTTTTCTTCTGACCCTGACGATGCAGAGCTCCAGCGCGGCCATGGCCATGGTCATCACGGCCGCAGCCCAGGGCGTCCTGGACCTGGACCAGGCCGCGGCCGCAGTGGTCGGAACCAACATCGGGACAACCTCCACAGCAGCCCTGGCCGTGATAGGAGCCACGGTCAACGCCAGAAAGGTGGCCGTAGCCCACATTTTTTTCAACCTGGTCACCGGTTTCACGGCCCTGGCCGTCATGCCTCTGCTTCTCGACGGGATTGTGTACCTGGAAACAGCCATTTCCGGTTCTCCGGGTGGTCCGGCCCTGACCCTGGCCCTGTTCCACACCACCTTCAACATCTTCGGCGTGATTCTGCTCTGGCCCTGGATCGACTTCATGGTCCGGACCATCGAACGAATCGTGGGTACCCGGACCTCCCTGCCTTCCAGACCAAAATACCTGGACCGGACCCTGCTCCAGACCCCGCCTCTGGCCCTGGACGCCCTGGCCGAAGAGCTGCAGGAGATGGGGACCCTGGCCCGTAACATGGCTGCGGAGCTGCTTCCGCCGGAAAAAACCTCCTGCCGCATGCTGGAGCAGGACAAACAGGTCCTGGACGGATTGATTCTGGCCGCCCGTGAATTCTGCCTGGACCTGCAAAAGACCGTCCTCTCCTCGGCCAGTTCTGCCAAGTTCCCCCTGGCCCTGCGCATCCTGCAGTACTACACGGCCATCAGCGAACTGGCCCTGGAGTGCGCGGAGCTGACCCGCAGGCTGCCGCACTACGGCGACGAAAAAACCGTGGCCCGGGTCCTCGCATTCGGGAAATTCTCCCGGACCCTGCTGGACACCGCGGCCAGCCCCCTCTCCCCGGAGTTTAAACGGCTCCCGGACATGATCGACAATCTGGAACAGGAATACCAGGCCCTCAAGGAACGCCTGCTCACCGCCGGCAGCACCGGCGACCTCCCCATCGACCACATGGTCCTGGAACTGGAACTCTACAGCCGCATCCGCCGTATGGTGGAACGAGACGGCAAGGCCTCGTTATGGCTCGAAAATCTCAAGGGCCCCTGAAACCTTCCCGGAAACGGAGTTCGGATGGACACAGAAACGGAGTTCAGATAGACACAGAAAACGTTTTCCTGCATAATAGATCTGTCCCTGTCACTTTGTCCGCCGCAGGCCACAATTGACAGTTCTTCACCCGGGACAAACGTCAACATGTCCCCCTAACCCACTTCAGGAGATCCATGTCCCCGACATTGCTTTGGTTTCTTATCGGATTGGTGTTCGTTGTGGCCGAACTGGCCGTGCCCGGATTCATCCTGATCTTTTTCGGCCTCGGGGCATGGACAGCCGCAGCAGTGTGCTCCCTGACCGACGTCGGGCTGACCGGACAGGTCGCGGCATTCCTGCTCGCCTCGGTGGTGCTTCTGGTCCTGTTCCGCAAATTAGGGCTGCGAACCTTTACCGGACAGTCCAAGGACGGCGAAGAGGAGGCTCCGGCGCTGGAGGCTGTGGGGCAGACGGCGACCACTGTCTCTCCCATCTCTTCGATTTCCGGCGGAAAGATCAAATTTCGCGGCTCCTTCTGGCAGGCCGAGGCGGACACGGACATCCCGGCCGGTCAAACCGTACGCATCACCGGTCTCCGGCCCGGAAGCACCCTGACCTATGTCGTGGAGCCCCTGGAGCAGCGTTGATTATCTTAACTGAAGTTACGCACTCCGCAGGTATCGGCCGTATAAGAGGCAGTCATTCCCGCGAACGCGGGAATCTCCGCGCCGATGGCAACGCCCGACATTGCCCACAAGTCTGAGATTCCCGTTTTCACGGGAATGACTGCTGGAAAGTACTGGCGTTGCGCTAAAAACCACCAGTCAGGATGAGCTGCGTAACTTCAGATCTTACCTGATGAGCTCCTTTGAACGTTCTCATTTTATTCAATTTTTCAAGGAGGCCGCTATGCCCTTTAATGAATCCCTGATCATGCTGCTGCTGTTCACCATCCTGGTGGTGGTCGTCCTGCTCAAAACAGCGACCATCGTTCCCCAGCGTTCCGAATTCATTGTCGAACGTCTGGGGAAATACCGAAAAACCCTTGGAGCCGGATTTCACATCCTGATCCCGTTTCTGGACAAGGTGTCCTACAAACGGTCTCTTAAGGAAGAGGTCATGGACATCCCCTCGCAGACCTGCATCACCAAGGACAACGTCACCGTTCAGGTGGACGGGGTCATCTACATTCAGGTCGTGGACTCCAAGCAGTCGGCCTACGGCATCGAGCACTACAAGTCCGCAGCAATCCAGCTGGCCCAGACCTCCCTGCGCTCGGCCATCGGCAAGATAGACCTGGACAAGACCTTCGAGGAACGGGAAAGCATCAACCGGGCCGTGGTCGAAGCCGTGGACGAAGCGGCCCAGGGATGGGGCGGCAAGGTGCTTCGCTACGAAATCAAGGACATCACCCCGCCGACCAGCGTCATGAACGCCATGGAACAGCAGATGAAGGCGGAGCGGGAAAAACGGGCTGAGATCGCCCTGTCCGAAGGGGAACGCCAGGCCAGGATCAACCGGGCCGAAGGACTGAAGCGGGAGGCCATCGCCATTTCCGAAGGGGAAAAGGAAAAGCGGATCAACGAGGCCATGGGGCAGGCCAGGGAGATCGAACTTGTGGCCGAAGCCACGGCCACAGGCCTGGCTCGGGTGGCCGCGGTCCTGTCCGCCCCGGAAGGGGTCAGCGCAGCCAACCTGCGCGTGGCCGAAAAATACGTCAAAGAGTTCGGGAACCTGGCCAAAGAAGCCAACTCCCTGATCATCCCCGGCAACCTTTCGGACATCTCCTCCATGGTGGCCACGGTCACCTCGGTACTCAAACACGAGGAGCGGAGCGGGGAAAGCGAAAAAGAGGAGCCGCCCTTCGTTATCGAAGAAAAATAACAGCACCATAAATAAAAGCCAAAAAAACAGGTCCTATACGATGTATAGGACCTGTTTTTTTGGGCTTTTTTTCCGGCCACGATGTCACGGCACATACAGGTACGAAGCTGTGGGCCTCACTTTCGGCGCACCCACTTTCTCCATCCATGGATCACGCCCCGGACCACGACCATGCCCCCGCAGACCAGCACGGCCGCATTGGTCCGCAGAGCGGAGACAAAGGTCTCCTTAAGGTAGTGCCCGGCTTCCCTGAGCTCGGCCTTGCTCTGCAGTTCCTCTTCCGTCTTGAACAGTTCCTGATCATCTTTTTTTTTCATGACGGCGGCTCAGGCAAACATATCCGCCATGGCGTACAGTCTGCCGGGCTTCTGCCCGGAAAGCCAGGCAGCAGCGCGCAAAGCGCCGCTGGCAAAGGTGTCCCGGGAGTGGGCCCTGTGGGTGACCTCGATCCGCTCACCCGGACCGAAAAAGTAGGCGGTATGATCACCAACCACATCCCCGCCGCGCAGGGTCTGCACTCCGATCTCCTCGTCCGGCCGGGCGCCAATGATCCCTTCCCGGCAGTAGGCGGCCACCTTGTCCAGATCCCATCCCCTGGCCTCGGCCAGAACCTGGGCCAGCTTCAGAGCCGTACCGCTCGGGGCGTCCTTTTTGTGCCGATGGTGAATCTCGGAGATTTCCAGATCATAGGCCGCACCCAGAATTTCAGTCAGCAGAGGCAGAACCTTGCACAACGCGTTAACCCCGATACTCATGTTCGGAGCCCAGAAGACCGGATTCTTTTCAGCCAGAACCGTCAATTGAGCTACCTGCTCCTTGTTCAGGCCGGTGGTCCCGACAACCACGGGATTGCCGAACCGTGCGGCGGTCCGGGCCGTGCCCAGACTGACCTCGGGGGCGGTAAAATCAATGATGGCCGCGCCGGGGCACTGCGGCAGCAGTCTGTCCAGGTCGGCTTCCACCGGACATCCAAGATGCTCCAGCCCTTCCTGCCGATCCTCCCGCTCCACGACTCCGGCCAGGGAAATCCCTTCTCCTTCCCGGGCCAGCCGAGTCAGGGTCGACCCCATCCGTCCGCTTGCACCCATAATGATCACCGGTGTCTGCATAACTCTCTCCTATGGTATGTTTCAAGGGTTACGGTGTTACGTTTTAACTGAAGTTACGCACACCTTTTATGATCCTTCAGTTGACACCAGGTTGCCGGCATAAAAGTCCCCCCTTCGAGGGGGTCCTGGGGGGTGTTTTCCAGGCACGGCAAAGTCCTCGAAAAAAGGCTGGGTCGCGTGGGGCCAGGCAAAAATGCCCGCAGGTGCTCGTCTTAAAGAACACCCCCCTACCCCCCTCAAGGGGGGACTTTCTGCAGGTATTTCAGAGCCAGCTGGAGAATTTCCAGTCGTGCGTAACTTCAGCTTTTAAGAACAATGCGTTAAGGAATTCCTGAGTCGTACTATATCACCCTTGCGGGCAGGAAAAAAACTTCTTTCCTTAACCCTTAAACCTTAACCCTTCATTTCAATTGACCAATTCCAGAAATTCCTCCCGCCCGATGACCGGAACCCCCAGTTCCCGGGCTTTGGTCAGCTTGCTGCCCGCGGAATCTCCGGTGACCAGATAATCCACTTTTTTGGATATCCCGCCGACCACCCTGCCGCCGCGCTCCTCGACCATGGCCCCGGCTTCGGCCCGGGTCATGCCGCCCAGGGAGCCGGTAAACAGAAAGGTTTTCCCGGTCAAAGGGGCAGCGGCCTGCGTTTGTTCCCCGCGCTGCGGCCATACACCCACATCCCGCAACTCCTGCAGCAGGTGGTGATTGGCCGGATTGTGGAAAAACTCGACAATGGAGGAAGCCACCTCGGGGCCGATGTCCGGCAGTTCCATAAGCTCTTCCCGGGAGGTTCTCCCCAGGTCGTCAAGGTCAGAAAAATGTTCGGCCAGGGTACGGGCGGTCTGGGCGCCCACATGACGCATGCCCAGGGCGGCGATGAGCTTGTCCAGCCGAACCCTGTCCCGGGCCTCTCTGATGGACTGGATCATGTTTTCAGCGGATTTCCCCCCCATGCGCTCCAACCGGAGCAGTTCAAGCCTGGTCAACCGGAACAGATCCGCAGGAGAGGCGACCAACCCCTTGTCCACCAGGATCTCGATCCATTTCCTGCCCAGACCATCGATATCAAGGCCGGACTTGGACACGAAATAGATGATTCCCTGCACCAGCCTGGCAGGACATGTCAGGTTGATGCACCGCCAGGCCACCTCGTCACCGGGCTTGACCACCTCGCTGCCGCACACCGGACAGTGCGAGGGGAACACAAAATCACGTTCCTGCCCGGTCCTCTCTTCATGCACGACCCGAACCACCTCGGGGATGACATCCCCGGCCCGCTGTACGACCACGGTGTCCCCGATCTTAAGATCCTTGGCCCGGATTTCACTCTCGTTATGCAGGGTGGCCCGGGCCACTGTAACACCGGACAGAGAAACCGGTTCCAGAATGGCCACCGGGGTGAGCACCCCTGTTCGCCCGACCTGGATCTGAATATCGTGCAGCCGGGTCCGGCCCTGGTGCGCGGGAAACTTGAGGGCCAGGGCCCAGCGGGGGGCCCGGGAGGTAAACCCGAGCCGTTCCTGGAGGGCCAGGGAATTGACCTTGGCCACCACCCCATCGATTTCATACGGGAACTCGTCCCGATGGGTAAAAATATCGGCATAGAGCCGCTCCACCTCTTCCGGACCAAAGCAGAGCCCGGCTCTGGGCGGAATGACAAACCCCATTTCCTGTAATCCGGCCATGATCTCCTGCTGGGTCTCCCAGGACGTTCCATCCCGAAATCGGACCTGCCCGATGCCGTAGGCCATAAACCGCAGCGGACGCCCGGCAGTGATCCGGGAATCAAGCTGGCGGGCCGATCCGGCTGCGGCGTTACGCGGATTGGCAAACGTTTTTTCCCCCCGACCCAGCCGGGTCCGGTTCAGGCGGGCAAAATCTTCTCGGGTCATGACCACTTCGCCGCGCACCTCCAACAGCTCCGGAATCGGGCCGTTCCCGGTCAGCTCCAGGGGAAGGTTGCGTACGGTGCGCATGTTTTCGGAAATCTCCTCCCCCACTGCCCCGTCGCCACGGGTGACTGCGGCGATGAAGCGGCCCTGCTCATAGATGACCTCCACGGCCAGCCCGTCATACTTGGGATCGACCCAGAAAGACAGCTCCGTCCCCGAAACCCCTTTTTCCACCCGGGCCACAAAGGCCCGCCACTCCGGCAGGGAAAAACCGTTATCCAAACTGTACATACGCAGAGAATGGGCCCGGGAGCGGAACCCCTCGGCCACCTGCCCCCCGACCCGGCTGGTGGGAGAATTGGGGTCCCGCAGTTCGGGGTGGGCCGCCTCCAGCTCCTGCAGTTCCCGGAACAGTTCATCGTACTCGGGATCGGAAACAGCCGGTTCGTCCAGGACGTAATAGGCATAGTTGTGGCGGTTGAGTTGTTCGCGCAGAAAAGCGATACGCTCGGCAGGAGAAATGGACATGTTTTAAATAGGGGTTAAAATTTAGCAAGTGTTACGTTTTAACTGACGTTACGCACGCCCACTGTAACCGTTCAACGTGCCTGGAATTTCCCGCATAAAGTCCCCCCTTCGAGGGGGGCCGGGGGGGTGTTTTCCAAGTAGGGCAACACCATTGGAAAAAGGCAGGGGCCGCGTGGGGCCTGGTAAAAATGTACGCAGGTGCTTGTCTTGGAGCACACCCCCCTCCCCCCCTCAAGGGGGGACTTCCTTGCCGGCAACCCGGTATCAGCTGAAGGATCACGAAGGGTGCGCGTAACTTCAGGTTTTAAGTTCAAGAAGTAACAACAATGCGTTAAGGAATTTTGAGGATACAATATCTCAGCCCGGAATTGCTTTTCGAATAAGAAATGCCTGCCTGCGGGCAATTTCTGGGCAGCCCAAGAATCCGGACAACGGCGCGCAAATTCGCTTACGAGCCTATACTCCATTACGGGCAAAAAAAATCTCTTTTCTTTCTTAACACTTAAAACTTAAAACGTAACACTTTTTTAAAGAATACAATCCTTCTGCAGTTTCCGAAAACTTTCCCGCTTTCCGACCAGCACCAGGGTGTCTCCCTGGGAGATGACCTCGTCGGGCTGGGGGTTGAAGACCATCCTGCCGGAGTCCTTCTCGATGGCGATAATGATCAGGTTGTAGCGGGGACGGATGCCTGAAGCGATGAGATCCTTGCCAGCCAGGCAGGAATCGGCATCGACCTTGAACTCCTCCATCTGCAGGTCATGCCCCTGCATGGCCAGGTCGATGAAGTCGGTCACCGTGGGTCTGAGGATCATCTGGGCCATGCGTTTGCCCCCGATCATGTGCGGGGTGAGCACCTTGTTCGCCCCGGCCCGCTTCAGTTTCTGAATGGAATCCCCCCGATCGGCCCGAGCCACGATGGACATCTCCGGATGGAGTTCCCTGGCGGTCAGGGTCACATACACATTTTCTGCGGCCTGGGTCAGACAGGTGATCAGGTATTTGGCCCGCCCCACTCCGGCCCGAACCAGAACATCATCGGAAGTGGCGTCCCCGAACACATACAGAATTCCTTCCTTTTCAAACTTCTCGATCAGAGTAGAGCTGTTCTCCACAACCACAACCGACCATCCTTCCCGCATCAGTTCTTCCACCACCACGGATCCGATCCGTCCGAATCCGCACACGATGACATGGTCTTCCAGACTATCGATGAATTTCTGCACGCGTCGCCTCCCGAGCACATCCTGCAGCTTCCCCTCCACCAGGACCTGGGTGAACGTTCCCACCAGATAAGC
>JAWLGC010000049.1:0-18074 GCA_041685265.1 Desulfomicrobiaceae bacterium
AGTCGGGTTGACGATGGCCACGACTCTGGAACTGACCACGGAATTTCCGAAGCCGATGTTCAATAAGTTGTGTTGTTTATTACGCTGCATTTTTTTTTGAGGCTATAGGCAATGGGCTATGGGCAAGAGGCAAGAGGCAAGGGGCAAGGGGCAAGGGGCAAGGGGCAAGGCAAGAGGGAGAGAGTGCTTCCCTGTCGCCTATCGCCCATTGCCTATTGCCTTTTTTTGCCTTTTCCGCCTTTTATTCGATATTTTGAACCTGTTCCCGGCATTTCTCCAGTTCGGCCTTGAAGGCGACCACGATCTTGCCCACCTCGATGTTCTGGATCTTGTTGCCGCAGGTGTTGATCTCCCGAAAACACTCCTGAAGCACGAAATCCAGTTTGCGCCCCACGGCCCCGCCTTTTTCCAGGTGCTTTGCCAGTTCCCTGAGATGGATGGCCAGCCGGGTGATCTCCTCGGAGACGTCTAGTTTGTCGGCCAGTACGGCCAGCTCCTGGAGCATCCGCTCCTGGTCCACCTCGACCTGGAACCGTTCCAGCAGCTGGGCCACGCGGTCCTGGATGGTCTGAAATCGTTCTTCCACTGTGCCGGGGGCCAGGGAACGGATTTCTTCCAGCATCCCGGTCATGAGGGCCAGTCTTTGGGCGAGGTCCGTGCCCAGGCCGTTTCCTTCCCTGGACCGGCTGCCGTCCCAGTCCGCCATGGCATCGGCCAGTCCCTGCTGCAGGCTGTGGGCCAGGGCCGGGTCGGGCTTGTCGCTGAGTTCCTTCCACAGGGAAGGGATGGCCAGGAACCGGTTGTAATCGGGGGTGAAGGTTTCGCCGCGGGATGCGGCCAGCTGCTCCAGGCCGGTCAGCATGTTCCCGGCCATTCCCGTGTCCAGAGTCAGGGACTGCAGTTCCGGGGTAGTGATCTTCAGGGTCAGAAAGATGTCCACCCGGCCCCGTTTGGCTGTATTGCGGAGTTCCTTTTCCCAGCCGGACTGCAGTCCGCTCAGGCAGTGGGGGATCTTCCACTTCAGATCCAGGTGGCGGTTGTTCACGGATTTGATTTCCCAGGTGGCGGTCCATCCCGGCTCCTGGATCAGGCAGCGGCCGTAGCCGGTCATACTTTTGAGCATAAGGGTCTCTTTTTTTTGTAAGGCTTAAAGCTAGAGGTGAGGGGGAAGCGGCGTGGAGAGAATTTCATTTTTTTCAACACGTTCCGGGTGGACCCGGATCAGGTCCCGGGGGCCGGCTTCGAGAGGCGGGGCGGTCAGCCTGCACTCCACGTAGTACTGGCACATGCCCCGGAGGCTCTGTTCGAGAACCACGTCCAGCTCCTTAAGGCGAGAGATCCGGTCCAGAAATTCCCGCCGCCCGGGTTCGATCGCTTCCCGGACCATCGCGGCCCGTTCCCGTCGGATGTGTTCCGGGATCTGATTGGGGAAGTCGGCCGCAGCTGTTCCCGGTCGGGGAGAAAAAGGGAAGACGTGGGCGTAGCTCAGGGGCAGGGACCGGCAGAACTCGAGGGTTGTTCGGAATTCCTGTTCGGTTTCGCCGGGAAACCCCATCAGGATGTCCGCACCCAGGGCGAATATCGGCCAGATCCGGCGCAGGTGGACCAGAAAGTCGGAGACCATTTCCGGGGTGTAGTGCCCTCTTCCCATCCGTTTCAGCACGGCTCGGCTGCCGCTTTGCAGGGAGATGTGCAGGTGGGGGCAGATCAGGTCGGAGCCGGCCAGAACGTCGAGCGCCTTGTCCGTCAGGTCGGCCGGTTCCAGAGAACTGATGCGCAGCCTGGCCCGTCCCGCCCACTCGGGGGCGAGTTCCCTGTCCAGCTTTCGGACCAGATCCCAGAAATCCATGCGCGGCGAAAGATCCCGCCCGAACTGGCGCAGATTGATGCCGCACAGGGTTATCTCCCGCACCCCGGTCCGGAAAAGACGGTCGGCTTCGGCTGTGATTTCGGCTGCAGGTCTGCTGACGGACTTGCCCCGGGTCAGGGGGATGATGCAGTAGGTGCATCCGTGGGAGCAGCCGTCCTGGACCTTGAGCACGGCCCGGGCCCGGTTGAAATCGGAGATGGTCAGGGCCGGGAAGCCGGGAGGAGCTTCTCCCGATCCGGGTTCGGCCCGGGTCAGAGTGGCCTTGTTTTTCTGGGAGATGACCCGGGAAACGCCGTCCATTCCTGCCAGTCTGTCGGGGTCGGCCTGGGCGGCGCAGCCGGTGACGATGAGTTCGGCATCGGGGGCATCCCGGTGCAGTCGCCTGATGGTGCGCATGACGTCGTTCATGGCCCGGGAGGTGACTGCGCAGCTGTTGACCAGCACGACCGAGGCCGCCTCGGGACGATCGACCTCGCGGTAGCCCCTGGCGATCCAGGACTCCCGAACGGCCTGGGATTCGTACTGGTTCACCTTGCAGCCCAGCGTGACGATATAAAAGGTCTTGATCGGTTCGGACATTGTCTTTCCAGAAATTCCCGGAGTCAGGAAATAAGAGAATCAGAGATTTCAGCTCCGGCCAGGACCTGCCCCTGTTCCGAATAGATGGCCGCCACCTGGCCCGGAGTGGGTCGGGAGCGTGGTTCCTCGAATCGGATGGTCACGGTTTTTCGGCGGATGGAGACCGTGGCCGGCTTTGGAGTCTGGCGGTATACGGTCTGGGCCAGGACCCCCTCGGGCCAGCGTTCCTGCGGGACCAGGATGTTGAGATTCACGGCCGTGCAGCCGGCCACGTTCAGTTTTTCCCTGGTGTCCACGACAAGGGTGTTTGTGGCGTGCTCTTTGGCAATGACATACAGCGGTTCGGAATAGGGAATGCCGAGCCCCCGTCGCTGCCCCAGCGTGTATCGCCACAGTCCCGGATGGTTTCCCAGCGGTTCTCCGGCCACGGTGCGCACCGGCCCGGGACCGGACAGGGGCACGCCGCGATCCGTAAGGAATGCACGGTAATCCTCGGGGATGAAGCAGACCTCCTGGCTCTCCCCACCGGCCGGAACGCGCAGCCCCCTTGCCTGGAGTTCCGCCTGGACATCGGTTTTGCGCCAGGTGCCCAGGGGAAATTCGACACCGAAAAACCTCTCGACGGGAACAAGAGACAGGAAATAGCTCTGGTCTTTGGCCGGATCCTTTCCCCGAAACAGCCCGGGGCCGGACTCTGTCGGGGCGAGACGGGCGTAATGGCCCGTGGCCAGCCGTTCTGTTCCCAGATCCCGGACCCGGTCCCGGAGCAGTCCGAATTTGATCCGGGGATTGCAGATGGCGCACGGGTTCGGGGTTCTGCCCCGGGTGTAGGCCCGGATAAAGGGCTGGATGACCTGCTTTTCGAACTCCGCGCTCAGATCCAGGGCAAAAAACGGGACATCCAGGTCCCGGCACCCGGCCTCGATTCTTTGGGCCAGGGCGCGGTCCTCTTCGGATGGGGGGAGAAAAAAGGCGTGCACGCCCGTGAGGGGCACGCCTTTTTCCCGCAGGAGGTGCAGAGTGAGCAGGCTGTCGGCCCCGCCGCTCAGTGCAACAGCTGTACGCATGCGGTTATCCGATCTCCGGAAGCGAGGGCATGGGGGGCAGGTTCGATTCCAGGACATGGGCGGCCCGGAGCAGATCGGCTTCGGCAAAGGCCCTGCCGAACATCTGCAGTCCCACGGGCATGCCCGATTCCCTGCCCGTGCCCACGGGGAGACTCAGTCCGGGCAGGCCGGACAGGTTCAGGGAGATGGTGAAGATATCCGTGAGATACATCTGCAGCGGGTCGGCCACGTTCTCGCCCAGCTTGAAGGCCGTGGTCGGACAGGCCGGACCGCAGATGATGTCGCAGCTGTCCAGGGCCTTGAGGAAATTCTGCCGGATAAGCCGCCGGACCTGGGCCGCCTTTTTGTAGTAGGCGTCGTAGTATCCGGCCGAGAGCACATAGGTGCCGAGCATGATCCGCCGCCGGACCTCTTCGCCCAGTCCCTGGGAACGGGAGCGGGTGTACATCTCCTTGAGCTCTTCGGCCGAAGAATCCCGGTGCCCGTAGCGCACCCCGTCGAAACGGGCCAGGTTGGAGCTCGCTTCGGCCATGGCGATGATGTAGTAGGCCGCGATGGCGTAGTCGGTCAGGGGCAGGGAGACCGGCAGGATCTCGGCGCCCAGGCTTTTGGCCAGATCCACGGCTTCCCGGCATTTTTCCCGGACCTCGGCGCTGAGTCCCTCGCCCCAGTACTCTTTGGGCATACCGATCCGCATCCCTTTGAGATCGCTGCGCTCCTTCAGAGCGGCCAGGTAGTCCGGGACGGGAGCCCTGACCGAAGTGGAATCCCGTTCGTCGTGCCCGGCAATGACCGAGAGCACGGCGGCGCAGTCGGCCACGGTTCGCGTCATGGGTCCGGCCTGATCCAGGGATGAGCCGTAGGCCACCAGGCCGTAGCGGGAGACCCGGCCATAGGTCGGCTTGAGCCCGACGATGCCGCAGAACGAGGCGGGCTGGCGGATGGATCCGCCGGTATCCGTGCCGATGGAGGCGAAGGCCTGCCCGGCTGCGACGCTGGCTGCGGATCCTCCGCTTGATCCCCCCGGAACCCGGTCCGGGTTCCACGGGTTGCGGGTCACGGAGTAGGCCGAATTTTCCGTGGACGACCCCATGGCGAATTCGTCCATGTTTGTCTTGCCGATGATTACGGCTCCGGCCTGTTGCAACTTTTCAACCAGGTGGGCGTCGTAAAAGGGAACAAAGTTTTCGAGCATCCTGGAACCGCAGGTGGTTCGTACCCCTTTGGTGGCGATGACATCTTTGATGACCACGGGCACGCCCCACAGCGGGGCGTCCGGATCTGGACCCCGGCTGTCCATGGCTTCGGCCCGGGCCAGGGCTGTTTCGGCCCGGACGTCGAGCAGGGCGCTCAGGACCGGCTCGGTGGTTTCGATGCGGCCCAGACAGGAGGCGACCACCTCCC
The DNA here is from genome assembly GCA_041685265.1 of Desulfomicrobiaceae bacterium. Classification (GTDB taxonomy): domain Bacteria; phylum Desulfobacterota; class Desulfovibrionia; order Desulfovibrionales; family Desulfomicrobiaceae; genus JAWLGC01. The sequence continues at coordinate 4,921 of JAWLGC010000049.1, forward strand.
GGACAGAAATTTCCCGGGCTGCCAACCGGCGGCCGGTTTCCAGAAGTGAATCGTTGTACAGTTCGGACATGGAAAATCCTTGGAAATTTGGCGTTGGATGAAGGGGTTAGACGATACGGGGAACGATGAAGTATTTCCCGTCCTCTTCCGGTGCGTTGGCCAGAATCTGTTCCCGGGTGCATTCGGATCGGACCGTATCTTCACGCAGGGGCGTGGTGTGTTCTACCGGCGTGTACATGGGGGGCACGTCTGCCGTGTCCAGTTCTCCCAGTTTTTCCATATAGCCGAGGATGTCGTCCATTTGCGCGGCCAGTCTGAGAGACTGCTCCGCGTCCATATCCAGGCGGGCCAGGTCGGCGATTCTGGCCACCTCTTCGGGGGTGATGCGCATGGTCAGCTCCGTGTTTCAGGAAGGAATGTTGGTTTCGATGAGTCGGGAATCCCTTTTCGGGGCCGGCGAACGGACCGGTTTCGGGGCGGTCGCCGGAGCGGGGGAAACTGATTCGGGCTGCCGGATCCGCTCCGGACCCCGCTGGCCCGGCCGGAACAGAAACATTGCCTGATGGGCCTGCCCCTGGTCGTCCCAGTTCAGAGGGGCGATGGTCCAGCCCGGCATGGCCGCTCCGGCGGATTGGAGCCTGGAGGCGATATGCTCCGGGGGGGCAAGGACCGAAGTCCCCCCGAGGCGACTGCCGAAAGTGATGAAATCATATCCGATTCCGGCCCAGAATCCGGGGGTGCCCCAGCCGTGATCGGTAAAACGGTGTTGCAGTCGGGCCATTTCAGGGTCCGGATTGTCCGGCCACCACGCCCCGGGAAATATGGATCCGGAAAGATACTGCAGCTCCGCATCGGCGTGGCCCAGGAAGGCCTGGTTCCAGACCTGCGGGCCGAGAAAGAGCAGGTTCTTGGCGTCGTAGTAGAAAAACTGCGGGGCCAGCAGCTGAACCCGGCTCAGGGAATCGGGGAGAAACACGGCCTGGAAATCCGGCTCCGGTGCCTCTTCCCCGTTCTCGCTTGAGGAAACATCGAGCAGTGTGGCCACAGATGCCCCGAGCTGTTTCGGGGAATCCGGGGCGTAGCTTCCCATGCCGCTCAGCTCACCCCCTTCGGAGCGGACCCCCTTCCAGAATTCCCGGGCCATGGTTGAGCCGAACCGCTCCTTGGGATAGAGCACTGCGAAACGACGCACACCGTGCATATCCATGGCAGCGCGGACCACTGTCCTGATCTGGTCCGCGGGGCTCCCGAAAAAACGCCATCCGTCCTGCCCCTCTCCGGGCAGGGAAGACATGAAGGAGAGAAAGATTCGCTGGCGATGCAGTTGCCGCTGTTTGACGCTCTTCCAGATCTCCGGGCGCAGGGGGCCCCCTACGATTTTGAACTGCGGGCCGAGTTCGGCCAGCTCGTGCTGCCAGTCCGGAGCGGCTGAATTGATGATGCGCAGTTCTGCTGGTCCGGTTTGACCAAGAAGAGCACACTGGGCTCCTCGGGCTATGTCCCGGCCGATGGTCCGGTACGATCCGCTCATGGGTACGAGCAGGGCAATGGCCGGAGCGGTCGATCCGAGTTGTTCTTCAAGGCCGGCCAGCTCCCGGCGATACATCTCCGGGTCGACCAGATCCCGGGACTGGGCGGCCGGGGTCAGAAGCGGGTATGCCGTGGCCCAGTTGTCCTCAGACCGTTCGAGCAGATCCCGGCCCTGGGTCCAGGCCACCAGGGAAAAGGGAAAGCGCGCTGTTTCGTCCCGGGATACGGCTTCCAGGATCTCGCTCCGTTCCTGCGGCGACATGGACCCGGCCAGGGCAAGGGTTTCATGCTCGAGCATCCGGCGTTCCCCCTGGTCAGGGGCCGCTTGGTAAAGCGCGCCTGCCGCACGCATCGCCAGCACCGGAGCACCGTCCTGTCGGAAGGCGTCGATCCGTTCGCTTAAGAGGCTTTTTTTGGCGGGCCAGGGCAGGTCGGGACGGGCCAGGACCTCCTGCACGGTCTCAAGAAAGATCTCCGGCGTCCGGGTACGGGAAGCCAGTTCCAGGTGCAGCCGCTGCCAGGCGGCAGTGTCCTGGGCTGCGGGGACGTTGGCGGCCCAGTCTGCAAGGGCCTGCCCGGCTCCGGACAGATCGTTCAGGGCGATTCCGGCCGAAATTTCTCTGCTTCGATACAGGGCTCTTCGGCTCGGCTCCAGTCCGGGATTCTGCAGCAGGGTGCGGTACAGAGTCCGGGCCGTGTCGTACTGCATGGCCTGCCATGCCCGGTCCGCCCGGGCGGCCGGTGAGAGGGCCGGGGAAAGAGGCTCGACCGGAGGCACAACCTGCCGGGAACACCCGCCGAGCATGCCGAGGAGCAGGGCGATGGAGATGAGAGCGTGCTTAATCATACGCAGTCCTTTTCCGGAGCCGCCGTAGGTGCCGTCTACCGGGAGTCGGGGCTGTCCGGGAAAAATGCCAAAGGGAATTCAAAATTTCGTGCAAAAAAGCCTGGCCCGTAAACGGGCCAGGCTGCATGTATAGGAATGGCTCTCTTTCCCTGTCAAGGGAAAGGAGCGACGCTATTTCTTGACTTCGGTATAGTCCGCGTCAACCACGTCTTCATCTTCGTTTTTCGGACCGCCCGCTCCCTGCTCGGGACCGGCTTCGGGACCGCCTTCTCCTTCGGTCTTCTGAGCATAGAGCTTTTCAGCCAGCTTGTGTGAAGCCTGGGCCAGTTCCTCGGTGGATTTGGCGATGGCTTCCTGGTCGTCGGACTCCATGACCTTGCGCAGGCTTTCGATCTTGGTTTCGATATCGCTCTTCATGTCGGCTTCGATGTCCTCGCCCAGATCCCGGATGGATTTTTCCGTTGTGTAGATCAGGGTGTCGGCCTGGTTGCGGGCTTCGATGAGCTGCTGTTTCTTCTTGTCCTCTTCGGCATGGGACTCGGCGTCCTTGACCAGGTTTTCGATTTCCTCTTCGGACAGACCGCTGGAGGCGGTGATCCGGATGGACTGTTCCTTGCCGGTGCCCAGATCTTTGGCCGAAACGTTTACGAGACCGTTGGCGTCGATGTCGAAGGTGACTTCGATCTGGGGCACGCCGCGGGGAGCGGCCGGAAGGCCGGTCAGCTCGAAGCGGCCCAGGGTCATGTTGTCGGCGCACATGGGTCGTTCGCCCTGCAGGACATGAATGGACACCGACGGCTGGTTGTCCGCGGCCGTGGTGAAGGTCTGGCCCTTTTTGGTCGGGATGGTGGTGTTCCGTTCAATGAGTTTGGTGAACACGCCGCCCAGGGTCTCGATGCCCAGAGACAGGGGGGTGACGTCCAGCAGAAGTACGTCCTTGACGTCGCCGGACAGGATGCCACCCTGGATGGCCGCACCCATGGCAACGACTTCATCGGGGTTCACGCTCTTGTTGGGGTCCTTGCCGAAGAATTCGCCGACCTTTTTCTGGACCAGGGGCATACGGGTCATGCCGCCGACCAGGATGATTTCGTTGATATCGCCCGCCTTGAGTCCGGCGTCTTTCAGGGCTTTGCGGCACGGCTCGATGGTCCGGTCCACCAGGTCCTCGACCATGGTTTCCAGTTTGGCCCGGCTCAGCTTCAGGTTCATGTGCTTGGGACCGTTCTGGTCAGCAGTGATGAACGGCAGGTTGACGTCGGTCTCCATGGCCGAGGAGAGCTCTTTCTTGGCCTTTTCCGCGGACTCTTTGAGTCGCTGCAGGGCCATCTTGTCCTTGGACAGGTCAATGCCGTTTTCCCGTTTGAACTCGGCCACCAGATAGTTGATGATCTGCTCGTCAAAGTCTTCGCCGCCAAGGAAGGTGTCTCCGTTGGTGGCCCGTACTTCAACGACATTATCTCCCACTTCCAGGATGGAGATATCAAAGGTGCCGCCGCCGAGGTCGAATACGGCGATTTTTTCGTTGGCCTTCTTGTCCGCACCGTAGGCCAGGGAGGCTGCGGTGGGTTCGTTGATGATCCGCTTTACTTCAAGGCCGGCGATTCGTCCGGCGTCCTTGGTGGCCTGACGCTGACTGTCATTGAAGTAGGCCGGAACGGTGATGACCGCTTCGGTCACGGTCTCACCGAGATAGGCTTCGGCATCGCTTTTGAGTTTCTGCAGGATCATGGCCGAGACTTCGGCCGGGCTGTAGGTCTTTTCGCCGATCTGCACCGAGGCGTCGCCGTTCTTGCCGGACACGATGCCGTAGGGGCTTTTTCCTTTCCAGGAAGCAATTTTGGGGTCGTCAAAGGACCGTCCCATGAGTCGCTTGACCGCAAACACGGTCTTTTCCGGGTTGGTCACTGCCTGACGTTTGGCGATTTCACCGACCAGCCGTTCTTTGTCCGTGAACGCGACAATGGACGGGGTGGTCCTCCCCCCTTCCGGGTTGGAAATGCACTTGGATTCCTTTCCTTCCATAACGTAGACACAGCTGTTGGTCGTACCGAGGTCGATTCCGATGATTTTGCCCATCGTGTGATCTCCTTTGGGGAATATTCTCGTGAATTAGATTGCCAGTAAAGTTTTCAGCCCCTCTCATAACGCCAGAACGGGACATGTAAAGGGGCGGGGTCGCATTTTTTTCAGGCACTGATCATGACTTTTGCCGGCCGAAGGAGTCTGTCCTTGAGCAGGTAGCCCCGCTGCAGGAGTTGCGAGACCAGACCTTCGGACAGGTCGTCCCGCTTTTCCTGCCCCATGGCTTCGTGAAAGGCGGGGTCGAATCGTTCCCCGACCTGGCCCACGCTTTTGAGGCCGTGCTTTTCCAGGGTGGATTCGAAAATGTTCATGGTCATTTCCACGCCCGTGACCAGGTCCTTGCAGGCCTCGTTGTTTCGGCCGTGTGACAGGGCCAGCTCCAGGTTGTCGAGGACCGGGACGATGTCTTCGAGCACGCTCGCTGCGGCGAATTTGCAGTGTTCTTCTTTTTCTCTGGTCAGTCGTCGTTTGAAATTTTCCGATTCTGCCAGGATACGCAGGTTGGTCTCCTTGAGCTCCGCCAGTTCCTCGGCCAGGGCCGCGAACTGCTCATGGGGAACGGGTTTCATTATCGGCTCCTCAACGGGCCCGTCTCCGGGCTCGGCAGTTTCGTTTTCAGGCAGATCGGCATTGTTTGTCTTGTCGTTTTTTTTGGGCATATCCCTTTCTCCTCAAATGTCGGGCGTACGAAAACGGTGTTCCGCGCACACGGTGGCGGATCCGCGGTGGATGCAGACGGGGTCCGGATGTGCTTGAAACAGCGAAGCATCCTGTATCGCAAAAATACGGAAGTCCCGGTTTTTTTTAAGGGGAAGCCCCTTTCAGGACCGGGACATGAGGAGATGACTAAGCACGTGGATGGTGAAGTCAACAATGGAAACGACTTTGGGACGGATCACAGACATGAAACCTCTTTCCTGCTCGTTTTGTCTGCGTCAACAGAACCCCGGCGTCTGGAACAGATATTCCCGCAGGGCCTGCACCCAGGGCCTGGGAGTGGTTCCGGTCACCCGGGTGAAGGCGGAGGTGTCCAGCACCGAGAAGCGGGGGCGAACCGCCTTTTGGGGGTATTCTTCGGAGGTTACGGGCTGGACCCGGCACGGCAGACCGGCACAGGTCACGGCTTCTGCTGCGAATTCACACCAGCTGGCCTGGCCCCCATTGGCCAGATGGAAGATGCCCGAGGCCTGCTTGGCGACCAGCTCCAGGGTATGCCGGGCCAGGTCCGGGGTGTAGGTCGGGCAGCCGATCTGGTCGTGAATGACGGTCAACTCCTCCCGCTCCCTGGCCAGAGTCAGGATGCGTTCGATAAAGTTGGTCCTGCACGGGCCGAAAAGCCAGGCCGTGCGCAGGATGAGCAGGTTGTTCAGACCCAGTTCCAGAAGCCCGGTCTCTCCCTCCAGTTTGGTGCGCCCATACACGGACAGGGGGGCGGTGTCGTCTTCGGGGCGGTACGGTCTTTCTTTTTTACCGTTGAAAACAAAGTCGGTGCTGTAGTGCACCAGGGGGATATCCAGGGTCCGACAGATCTGTCCGATGCGGATGGGCAGGTTCCGGTTCAGTCGGGCCGCCTCATCCGGATCGTCTTCGGCTTTGTCCACCTGGGTGTAGGCCACCGCGTTGAAGACGTGGGTGACCCCCTGCCTGGCGGCCAGTTCCTCCACCCGACTCGAGTCGAAAAGATCCAGATCCTCCCTGCCCGGGCAGATGGTGGTCCAGCCGGACCGGTGCAGGATTTCCGCCAGAGACTGCCCCAGCAGTCCGGTCTTGCCGCCGAGGATAAGCGCTGTTCCGGTCATGATCAGCTCCGTTTTTCGTACCAGGTTTCCATAAATTGCAGATAGGCCCCGGATCGGACGTTTTCCAGCCACTCCTCATTGGCTTCGTACCAGGCAATGGTTTCGGCGATCCCCTGCTCGAATCCGGTCCGGGGTTCCCAGCCGAGTTCCTGTCTGGCCCGATCATAGCCCATGGCGTATCGCCGGTCGTGCCCCGGGCGGTCCGTGACAAAGGTGATCAGGTCTTCGGATTTGCCCATGATGCCCAGCACGGTCCTGACGATGTCCAGGTTGGTCTGTTCGCCGTCTGCTCCGAAATTGTACACCCGTCCCGGTCTTCCCCTGCGCAGGGCCAGGTCCACACCGCGGCAGTGATCCAGGACGTGGATCCAGTCCCGGACATTGAGACCGTCACCGTAGACCGGGATGGGCTGATTTTCTCTGGCTTTTAAGTAGAGCAGGGGGATCAGCTTCTCGGGAAACTGGTACGGCCCGTAATTGTTGGAGCACCGGGTGACGACTACCGGAAAATCGTAGGTTTTGAAATAGGCCCGGGCCAGCAGATCCGAGGACGCTTTGGAGGCCGAGTAGGGGGAGTTCGGGGCCAGGGGGGTGGTTTCGACGAACGTGCCCTCGGCCCCCAGGGATCCGTAGACCTCGTCGGTGGAGATGTGCACGAATCGTTTGATGGAAGCCTGCCTGGCGGCTTCCAGAAGATTCTGGGTTCCAAGGACGTTGGTGGTGATGAACGGGGAAGGGTCGTTGATGGACCGGTCCACGTGGGACTCGGCGGCGAAGTTGAGCACCGCGTCCGGACGGTGTTCGGCCAGGATGCGGGGGACCAGGTCCCGGTCTGCAATGTCGCCCCGGACAAAGGTGTACCGCGACCCGCCGTGAGTTTGTTCCACGGTGCGCAGGTTGTTCGGGTTTCCGGCATAGGTCAGCTTGTCCAGGTTGATAATGGAGACGTCCTGGTATTTTTCCAGCATGTAGTGGATGAAGTTGGAGCCGATGAAGCCGCATCCTCCGGTGACGAGAATATTCACGTGCCCTCCGTATGAGTGCATTGTTGACGAACCGGTCCGATCCGGTTCGGATTGTTGTTGGTTTATGCAGTCTGTGCTTGCGTCCCTGCCGGGGTTCATCTACTTCCCTCGATATCCGGCCGGACCATATTCCGGCAACGTATCGCGGAAGGCGCGGGATGTTCCCGGGCCTCCAGTCACAGTGCACGGCATTCCTAAAAAGATGCGGAGAAAAGAGCAAGCCCCATGCAGATTGTTTTATATCAACCGGAAATTCCACCTAATACCGGGACTGTTGCCCGGTTGTGTGCGGCTACTGAAACTGTCCTGAATCTGATCAAACCTCTTGGGTTCAGTCTTGAGGACCGGTACCTGAAGCGGGCCGGCCTTGATTACTGGCCCTATGTGGACGTCAGGGTCTGGGAGGACTGGGCCTCCTTCACACATTCCCTTGGACCGGAGCAGCGGCTTGTGTTTTCCAGTGCCCGGCAGGGGGTCGCCCATCATGCATTTTCCTTTTGCCCGGACGACTGCATCGTGCTCGGACCGGAGACCAGGGGACTGCCGGTTGAACTGACCGACGGGGCACCACATGTTGTGCGCATCCCCATCTGGGGCAGGGTTCGGTCTGTGAATCTGGCCAATGCGGCTTCGGTTCTGCTGTACGAATCCCTGCGGCAGTGCGGCATGCTGGACGGAAAGTGAGAATCGCAGAGAAAACCTTGTTGAAAGGGTGGATTTTTGACGTCATTTCATGCAAGACAAATGTTCCTCGAATGAGGGGAGTTGTTTGACGTCGGTCGTAATGCGTTGAAAGGGAGGGGGGAATGGAGACTGTGCCGTTACATCTGCGAAAGTTCATGGCCCCGGAATATGTCTTTGGAGCCGGATCTGCGGGTCTGATCGGGCAGTCGGTGCAGAACCTGGGTGGACGCAGGGCCCTGCTGGTTCTTGACGCCGGGGTTCTGGCTCACGGTCTGCATTGTTCGGCCATGGCGTCCCTGGTCGAGGCCGGGGTCGAGGCGGTCCTTTTTTCCGCCACCTCCTCCAATCCCCGGGAGGCGGAGATCATGGCCGGTGCCGAGGTGTACCGGGAAAAGGGGTGCGACTGCCTGGTGGCCGTGGGCGGCGGAAGTCCTATGGATTGTGCCAAAGGCATCGGTATCGTCTCTGCAAACGACAGGCATATTCTGGCCTTTGAAGGGGTGGACAACGTTCCCCGGCCGGGACCGCCCCTGGTCTGCATACCGACCACCTCCGGCACAGGAGCTGAAGTATCCCAGTTCGCCATAGTCAACGACACCGGACGCAGAGTGAAGATCGCCATAGTCAGCCGGACCCTTGTTCCGGATCTGGCTCTGCTCGATCCGGAGTTGACCGTGTCCATGCCCCCCGATCTGACAGCGCACACCGGCTTCGACGCCCTGAGTCATGCGGTGGAGGCGTATCTGTCAAATGCCGCTTCTCCGACCACGGATCTGTTCGCCCTGGAGGCGATTCGACTTATTCAGTCCAATCTTGTTTCCGCTATCCGGTGCCCGGAGGACCTCGGGGCCAGGGCAGCCATGCTCCGGGCCAGCCTGTATGCCGGAATGGCCTTTTCCAATGCCATCCTCGGAGCGGTGCACGCCATGGCCCACAGTCTGGGCGGGTTTATGGATCTTCCCCACGGGCTGTGCAATGCCGTGCTTCTCGACCATGTCCTGGCCTATAACTGCCGGGTTGCCCCGAAACGATGTGCGGATATCGCGCGCGCCCTGGGCGTCGACGACCTGGGGAAGGACACGCTGACGGACCGGATCCGAACCCTGAAAGAGCAGGCCGGGATCAAGGAGTCCCTGCAGAGCATGGGAGTCCGACGGAGGGATCTGGATGAACTGACGCGCAAGGCCATGGAGGATCCCTGTCTGCTGACCAATCCGGGGCAACCCACCTTTGAAGATATCCGGGGGCTGTATGAACTCGCCTTTTGAGGGAGAGGAACGGGAGCAGATGCGCAGCCTGTTGATGGGGCTGGGCAAGCGTTCCATGCGCAAGAACTATTATCCGGAGCTTCAGGAACGGGGGGCTGAGCTGGAGCGGTTTCGGGTCCTGCTGGAGCATGTACCGGATGCGATTTTTTTTGTGGACATGGGATCCATGTCCATTGTCGATGCCAATGGAGCCGCAACCGATATGACCGGGTATGCCTGGAAGGAGTTGAAGGAGCTTAGGCTCAACGATCTGCTGCAGGAATCTGGCGAGACCCTGTTTCGTGAGCTGCGCAAAAAACAGGCTCGGCCCGGATCACAGAACGCCTGGGCCACCGGTCTGGTTTCTGGGAGCGGGCTCACGGTCCCTGTGGAAGTGACCATGAACCTGCACATATACCGGGAACAGGAGTATGCCGTGCTTGTGGCCCGGGATGTTTCCGAGCGTCACCGGTACGAGCGGGAGCTTGTTCGGGCCAGGGAGGAGGCCGAGCAGGCCTGCCGGACCAAGAGCGAGTTTGTGGCCACCATGAGCCATGAGATCCGCACCCCCCTAAACGGTATTCTGGGCATGGCTGATCTGCTGTTGCAATCGGAAACAAGACAGCGGGAACTCCGGTTGCTGACCCTGCTCAAGAAGTCCGGACGGAACCTGCAGCGTATTTTGAACGATATTCTGGATTTCTCCAAGATGGAATCCGGCCGACTGGAGCTGATCGAAGAGGAGTTCGACCTTGTGGAGCTGGCCTCGGGAGTCGTGGATTTTTTTTCAGCCAGGGTGCAGCAGGTCCCGAAGGGGCCGCGTCTGACATGCTCAGTGGCGCCCGGCCTGCACAGGATGTGGCGGGGAGATAGCGGCCGTATCCAGCAGGTGCTCATGAATCTTGTCGGTAATGCGGTCAAGTTCACCCCGCAGGGCGAGATTCGGGTTTCCGTGCAGGAGGTGGATGCGGGAGGCGGGAACCACTTTTTTCGGGAGGTTCTTTTTGTGGTCAAGGATACCGGGCGCGGTATTCCCGCTGACAGTTTGGAGACAGTGTTCGAAAGTTTTTCCCAGGTGGACGGATCGCTCAGCCGGACTCATCAGGGAACCGGACTTGGGCTGGCCATCTGCCGCCAGCTGGCCGAGTTGATGGGGGGCGCCATCCGGGCTGTCAGCCGGGAAGGGGAGGGGAGCACATTTTTTCTGTCCCTTCCCCTGCGGCCGATTCGCGACCCCGATCATGTGCTTCCCCCGGTCGGCCCACGGGGGCGGGAGCAGCATCTGGAAGTGCTTCTGGTGGAGGACAACAAGGTGAACAGGATCTACGCCCAGCATCTGCTCAAACAGCGGGGCCATTCCGTGCTCTGTGCCTCCTCGGGCCGTGAGGTTCTGGAGATTTTGAGCCGGAAGCGGCCCGACTGTATTCTTATGGACATCCAGATGCCGGGGATGGACGGCCTGGAAGCCACCCGTCGGATTCGCGAGACCGTGTCCAGGGACCTGCCCATCATCGCCCTGACGGCCCACGCCATGCAGGGGGACCGGGAGCGGTTTCTGGCCGCGGGCATGACCGATTATCTGGCCAAGCCGCTGGAGGCGAGGGCGTTGTGGAACGTGCTCGGAAAAATCCGCCGAAGAGGGGGCGCCTAACCCCTGAATCGGCAGGACGTGTGTGCGAGAAACAAAAAGGCGGTCCCGGATGGGACCGCCTTTTTGGCGTGCAGTAAAAAGTGGTTCTCAGAAGGTGTGCATATCTCCCGCTCCGGTGGTCATGACCCGTTTCCCCAGGGGGTGTTGCAGAAATTGTACGGCCTCGCTTCCTGTGCAGTGACAGGGAAGGATCAATTCGGCCCCGGTCTGGACCAGGGCTTCCCGGGTCTCTTCCATGGCTGTATCCGGGGCGTTTATAAGGTGCAGCCCCCCGATGACGGCGTGAAGCTTAGTGATACCCCGGGTGTCCCTGACATGTGCCCAGGTATTGGCGAACCCGCTGTGGCAGCACCCCAGGATGAGCACGGTGCCGGCGTCACTTTCAAGCAGCAGGCAGGCATCGTCGGGAACCGGGTCCGGGGTGCGGCCGTTGCGGTCCCGGTAAAATCCCTGGACCGGTTCGAAACGGCCCGGTTGTCTGCCGATGTCCGTGATCATGGTCAGGCCGTTATCCAGGCTGGAGTACTTTCTCACCGGAACAAGGTGCTCCAGGATGCGGGACAGGTTTTTCGTTTTCAGGGCGATGTCCCGGATGGGCCTGTTCGGGGCAATGGAAAAACGGGACCTCGCGAACTCCGGGTGGGCATGGATGCGACCGCCGAATCCGGCGTCCAGGAGTGCGTCCACCCCCCCTGTATGATCGTAATGGCCGTGGCTGAGGGCAACGCCGTGGGCTGTTTCGGGACGGATGCCCAGGGTGTGGGCATTGTCCAGAAACGTCGGGCTCTGTCCCGTGTCCCATATCCAGAGATGGCCGTTTTTCAGGGTTACGGCCATGCTCAGGCCGTGTTCGTGACCGAATTCGGGTCGGCCGGTATTGTCCATCAGAACGGCGATGCGCGTACTCATGTTCACCTCATGCGTTGCCGGTTTTTCAGCCCAGCTCTCTGCTCCGTTTGCTCGCTTTTTTCACTCCGTCGATCAAGCCGTAGCGCACACCGTGTTTGTCCAGAGTGTTCAGGCCCGCGATGGTGGTCCCGCCCGGGGAGGTGACCATTTCGCGGAGGCGGGACAGGGGGGCGTCCATCTCTTCAGTCATTCTGGCGGTGCCGCTGAAAAGGGTTTGAACCATTTCGGTCGCCTGGGGACGGGGAATTCCCTGGGTCACCCCGGCATCCACCAGGGCCTCCATGCAGTACAGCACATAGGCCGGTCCTGAGCCGATCAGCCCTGTAAAGGCATCGAACATGGATTCGGGCAGGACATGGGGGTGTCCGAGGATCGCAAAGAGTTCGGTCACCCGGTTTTTCTGGTCCGAGGTCAGCTCGCTGTGGTCCAGACAGATGCCGAACACTCCGGCCCCCACAAGGGCCGGAGTGTTCGGCATGACGCGTACCACCGGACAGGCTCCCGCAGACCATTTGGTCAGCTTTTTCAGGGGAACTCCGGCGGCTATGGAGATCAGGCACTGGGCAGGGGAGAGGGTTTTGGCAATGTTCTGCACCACCTCTCCGGCAATCTGGGGTTTGACCGCCAGGATAACGAAGTCTGCTTCCGCGCACGCCTCTGCAGCGCTTTGACAAAAGGTCATGCCACAGGACTCGGCCGTCCGGCGGCCGAACTCCTCGTTGGCATCGTATCCTGCGAGTTCCAGCCCGGGCGTTTCCGTCAGGCCTTTGGCAATGGCTCCCCCCATATTTCCCAGTCCGATCACTCCAATGCGCATTGTATACTACCTCATGATTTCCAGTTGATTGAAAAAATACGGAATTTCCGTTGCCGCCGTTTCCGGGGCGTCGGAACCATGGCAGGAATTACGTTCGATGTCCAAGGCAAAGCTTTTCCGGATGGTTCCCTTAGCGGCCTGTTCCGGATTGGTGGCCCCCATGACCTCCCGGTACCGGGCAATGGCGTTTTCCCCTTCCAGGACCAGAACCACGCACGGGGCCGAGGTCATGTAGGTGGTCAGGCTTTCGAAAAAGGGGCGTTCCCGGTGGACGGCGTAGAATCCCTCGGCCTGGTCTCTGGTCATGCGGATCATCTTCATGGCCACCACCTTAAGACCGGCATCCTGGATCGTTTTCAGGATCGCTCCCTGCAGGTTGCGCTCCACTGCGTCCGGCTTGATGATGGAAAGTGTGTGTTCAATCATTTTCCCCTCCTTGAAAATGAAATGGTGAAAAAAACGTAACTATTCAGGTCAAAATTTTACTGATTCAAGAGCCTGAAATTCAAAGTAAAATTTGAATACCGGACGATACATTTAAGAAATTTGAGAATTTAAGA
>JAWLGC010000050.1:0-18040 GCA_041685265.1 Desulfomicrobiaceae bacterium
GAAATCCCGTCATCGCTCAAGCAAAAGTGAGTGGGTGAAAAACCCGGGTCCGGGGACGGTGGTTGCTTGCTTACTTAGCTTGGCATGGGTTGTCCAGAGTCGGGAAACAGGCCTGGTTGAACTGGTGGTTTAACGAAGATGTCATTGTGTTACAGGAAAAGTACAAATTTCTTGACCGGATTGCGGAATTCAATTAGGCGACCCGGAAGTACGTTACTTGAGCGCTCGCTTAAGAAGTGGAGACAGGCTGGAACAGGAAATTATACAGATCGCCGCGTGAAAAACATCGGTGCTTTTTATGCCACAGGAGGAGAGGATGAACGTTATGGGAATTCGTCAGGTCGTACTGACCTGTCTGATGGTTGCGCTCAGCGCCGGGCAGTGTTTCGGAGCCGGATTCGGCATTTATGAATGGAGTGCCAGAGGCAACGCCCTGGGCGGAGCCACTGTCGGCCGGGCCGACGACCCGTCCACCATCGCCTCCAACCCGGCCGGTATTACCCAGCTGGAAGGGACTCAGGTACTGGGCGGACTGACCGCTATTCATCCGACCATGGATGTAACTGTGGGTAGCAAGACCGAATCCAATGAAAACAGCTTTGAAAGCTCCTGGTGGATTCCCGGGCATTTTTATCTGACGCATGAACTGAATGATCATTACTGGTTCGGGATTGGCGAGTTCACCCGGTTCGGGTTGGGTTCGGTGTTTGATGAGAATTGGGAAGGCAGATATAATTCGTATGAAGCGATTATTAGAGCCGCTTCTATAAATCCCAATATTGGAATCAAGTTCAACGACAAGTTCTCAATGGCTTTTGGTCTGGAAGCCATGTACATGAACTTTGATAAAAGTCAGAAAATTAAAACGCCTGCAGGAGATGTTGACTTCGGTGTTTCTGGTGATGATATTGGCTATGGATTTAATATTGCTGCCCACTATAAGCCATGTAAATATGCCAGAATTGGTCTGACATACCGCAGTAAAGTTGACATGACGATTGAAGGCGATGCAAAGTTTGATAATGTGTCGCCGTTACTTCCTGCAGTGAATAAGGCTGTGCTTACAGATGGAGGAGTAAAGGGAGATATTACATTGCCGGATATGTGGTTGGCCGGCATCGCCATCTACCCCACGGATAAGCTGAGTGTCGAGGTGGGGACCGTATATACGCATTGGAGTACGTACGACGAGATGGATATGGACTTTGATAATGTCGCTACTGAAAAGTCTTCTCTTGGTCAGGCCCAGCCCAAAAACTGGAAAGACACCTGGCGCTTCAACGTCGGCGTCGAGTATGCTGCCATGGATTGGCTCGATCTTCGTCTTGGGTATGTCTACGATGAAAGCCCTGTGCGCGACAGCACCATCGATTACATGGTTCCGGCCAACGACCGGCACATCTTCGGGGCCGGCACCGGCTTCAAGTGGGACAGCTGGACTCTGGATCTGGCCTACAACTATCTGATGATTCTTGACAGAGACATCAGTGCCCACGGTTCGGTCCAGGACGGTGACATCGATAACGGCCAGGCCCATATGTTCTCCATGTCCGTGGGGTACAAGTTCTAGACCTTGCCTTCATTCGGTTTCAAAGCGCCAGAAGTCCCGAATATTCAGGGCTTCTGGCGTTTTCACTTTTTTGCTTGACTCCCGAGTAATAATGTCGATAAGAATTGAAAATGGGTGTCAGGCCCAGTGAATTGGACAGCTTTCCACTCCTGTTTTTCGGGAGCAAGGAAGACAGCCTGGCGGTTCAACCCCTTGTTGGACCGCTTTTTTGTGTCGTGGTGCGCGCCGGTTTCCTCCGGCGTCGTACGTTCGCGGCTCGCTCTCAGATCAACTCGGGTCCTTCCAGGCCTTGGAGAACACAATGCTTACCAACGACAAGATTCGTAATATCGCCATCATCGCCCACGTCGACCACGGCAAGACCACCCTGGTGGACGCCATGTTCAAACAGAGCGGGGTGTTTCGGGAAAATCAGGAAGTGGACGACCGGGTCATGGACTCCATGGATCTGGAGCGGGAGCGCGGCATTACCATTGCGGCCAAAAACTGTTCCGTGATGTGGAACGGGGTCAAGGTGAACATCATCGACACTCCCGGCCATGCCGACTTCGGGGGCGAAGTGGAGCGGTCCCTGTCCATGGCCGACGGCGCCATTCTGCTGGTGGACGCCTCCGAAGGTCCGCTGCCCCAGACCCGGTTCGTGCTTAAAAAGGCCCTGGAGCAGGGACTGAAGGTTCTCGTGGTCGTGAACAAGATCGACCGGGGCGATGCCCGCCCGCAGGAAGTCCTGGACGAGGTCTACGACCTGTTCATCGATCTGGACGCCGATGAGGAGCAGCTTGAATTTCCGGTCATGTACGCCATCGGTCGGGACGGGGTCGCTTCCCGTACCCTGGAAGATCGCGGTCAGGACCTGCATTGTCTGTTTGAAACCATTCTCGACGTGGTTCCCGGGCCCACCTATGATCCCGAAGCTCCCTTTCAGATGCTGGTCGCGGATCTCGGGTATTCCGAGTATCTTGGACGTCTGGCCATCGGACGGGTCGGAAACGGGTCGGTCCGGGCCAAGGATTCCCTGGTGTGCATCAATGAAAAGGGCGACTACGTTCCTCTGCGTCTGACCAAACTGCAGAATTATCAGGGGTTGACCTTCGTGGATACGGAACAGGCCGTTACCGGAGATATCGTGGCCGTGGCCGGGATCGAGGAGGTGCAGATCGGGGATACCATCTGCACCAAAGAGGCTCCCCAGGCGCTCCCCCGGATCACCGTGGACGAACCCACTGTGTCCATGCGGTTCACCATCAATACATCTCCTTTTGCCGGCCGGGAAGGGAAGCTGGTCCAGTCCTCCAAGATCAAGGAGCGTCTGGCCAAAGAGTGCCTGACCAACGTGGCCATCCAGGTGGAGGAGACCGAGGACAAGGACAGTCTGATCGTCAAGGGCCGCGGGGAATTCCAGATGGCCATTCTTATCGAGACCATGCGCCGGGAAGGATTTGAACTCTGTGTCGGCCGTCCCGAGGTCATCTATAAGAAAGGGGAAAACGGCGAAAAGCTGGAGCCCATGGAGAATCTGTTCGTGGACTGTGACGAGACCTTTATGGGGGTGGTTACCGAAAAACTGTCCATGCGTAAGGGCAAGATGACCAGCCTGGTCAACAACGGCACCGGCCGGGTGCGCATGGAATTCTCCGTACCGTCCAGGGCTCTTATCGGGTACCGGGACGAGTTTCTGACCGATACCAAGGGTACCGGGATCATGAACTCCCTGTTTGACGGGTACGACGATTACCGGGGTGAGTTTCCCAGCCGGTATACCGGGTCGCTTGTCAGTGATCGGCAGGGGCAGGCCGTGGCCTATGCCCTTTTCAATCTGGAGCCCCGGGGAACCATGTTCGTAATCCCCAATGATCCGGTTTATGAAGGGATGATTGTGGGTGAGCACAACCGGGACAACGATATCGACATCAATCCCTGTAAAACCAAAAAGTTGAGCAATATGCGGGCTTCGGGCAAAGATGAAAGCGTCATCCTCACCCCGGTACTGCCCATGACCCTGGAGCGGGCCATCAATTTTATCCGGGAAGATGAGATGGTGGAAGTGACCCCCGAGTCCATCCGCCTGCGTAAAAAGGAACTGACCGCCCAGAAGCGGCACGCCATGGCCGGGGCGAAGAAAAAGAAAGACAAGAAGTAGAGTACCTGTTCTCTTTGGTAAAAGTTTGGGATTATAGGGAGTAAGAGGATTGACGGGAGTACAGGAAAAGCTGGATAATCCTGTAATCCTGTAATCCTGTAATCCTGCGATCAAGGAGCATAATCCCTGTAATTCCGAATCCGGAACCTGAACAGTACGAAATAGGATCAGAAATGAGCAATACCGATTTTGATGTCATCATCGTCGGCGGCGGTCCTGCCGGCCTGTTCGCCTCCTACTATCTGGCTGAGCACTCCAAGCTGCGAGTGCTCATGATCGACAAGGGCAGGCGGTCACTGGACCGCAAGTGCCCGGTGAGCGGCAGTCAGGACTGCATCCGCTGCAAGCCGTGTAATATTCTGGCCGGGGTAGGCGGGGCAGGACTGTTTTCCGATGGCAAGCTGAACTTTATTCACAAGCTGGGTAAGACCGATCTGACCCAGTTCATGCCTCTGTCCCACGCCCAGGGGCTGATCAACGAGACCGAAGAGATATTCAATCGATTCGGCATGGATGGTCAGGTTTACCCCACGGACATGGACAAGGCCAGGTCCATCCGCAAGGACGCCAAGAAGTTCGGAATCGATCTGCTGGTCATCAAGCAGAAACACCTCGGGAGCGACTGTCTGCCGCACCACATCGCGGGTATGGTCGAGTACATCGAGAGCAGGGGCGTGACCATCCATACCTCGGAAGAGGTGCACAGGGTGACCGTCAGCAGCAAAAAGGTGACCGGTGTGGAGACGTCCAGGGGGACCTACTCCGCGCCCAATGTCATCCTGGCCCCCGGCCGGGTCGGGGCGGAGTGGGTCGGCTCGGTGGTCAAGGACCTCGGGCTGGGGGTTTCCCAGCGCGGAATCGAGGTCGGAGTCCGGGTCGAAGTGCACAAGGAGATCATGCAGGACCTGTGCGAGGTCATCTATGATCCCACCTTTTTTATCCAGACCGGGAAGTACGACGACCAGACCAGGACCTTCTGCACCAACAACGGCGGATTCGTGGCCCTGGAGAACTATCAGGACTTTGTATGCGTCAACGGCCACGCGTACATGGACAAGAAGTCGGAAAATACCAACTTTGCGTTCCTGTCCAAGGTGGTCCTGAACGACCCGGTTACGGACAATCAGTCCTACGGTGAATCCATCGGCCGTCTCGCCACTCTGATCGGCGGGGGCAAGCCGATCCTGCAGCGGTTCGGGGATCTGAAGCGGGGCCGGAGGTCCACCTGGTCCCGGATCAGGAACAGCTACATCGAACCGACCATGAAGAACGTGGTCTGCGGCGATATCGCCATGGCCCTGCCGGAACGGATCCTGACCAACCTTATCGACGGGCTCGAGAAGTTGAATGAAGTGGTTCCCGGAGTGTCCAACAGTGAGACGCTGCTCTACGCGCCGGAAATCAAGTTCTTTGCCACCCAGGTGGATTCTTCGGACATGCTGGAGACGGAGGTACAAGGGTTGTTTGTGGCCGGGGACGGTCCCGGAGTGGCCGGAAACATTGTCTCTGCAGCCGCTACGGCTCTTGTTCCCGCCAAGGAGATCGTCCGCAGATCGTGATCCCGACAGGGAGCGCGGCAGGACTAAGAGCGGGATGAAGGGGGGTCAAGGGTGGTGCGCCGCTCCTGGCCCCTTTTTGTTTTGATGCGGACAACTGTACCGAAAAACAGGGAGTGGTCATGCAGGTTTGGCGGTGGACGGAGGCGGTCCCGGATCTGATGGAACCGGGCCCGGGGGACAGGCGTCTCCTGGCGGGGCTGTCGGAGCCCGTACAGGAACTCGGTCCGGGGACCGAGACGGTTCCGGCCCCCGGGGATCTTGTGCTGTGCGGGGCGTGCTCTTCAGCCCTGGATGTGGCCTGGTATCTCGGTGAGCGGGGATGGATGCCGTGCAAAACGTCGGTTCTTTGCACCACCCAGTGGTCCGGGCGGGGCCAGATGCGACGCAACTGGATTTCCCCGGAGGGCAATGTCTATGCTGCCTGGCGTCTTCCTGTCGCTGGTCGGCAGTGGGGGGGCGTCAGCTCTCTGCTGGTGGGCTATGCCCTGATGACCGGTCTGTCCGCCATGGGGGTGGAGCTACGACTGAAATGGCCCAATGACCTGCTGCTCGAGGGACGCAAGGTCGGGGGCATTCTGGTCGAGGAGCGGGACAACACTCTGATGGCCGGGATCGGGCTCAACCTCGGGTATTGTCCCGGAAATGAGGATCTGCGCCGGGATACCGTGATACCTGCGGCGCGGCTCGGGCCGTTTTTCGAAAACGTTCATATTGTGCCTTTTTGGACGGAGCTTGTAAGCCGGGCCCGAAATTGCTATGAACAACAAATTTCCCAGGAAAGTACCCGGGAATTCATCCACCTGCTTGAGCCGTTTCTGGCATTCCTGCATCAGGAAGTCACTGTTTCCGGAACCAGTCGAATACACCGCGCCCGGGTTCTGGGCCTTCATCATGATGGCGGGCTGCGTTTGCAGCATGATCAGGAAGAGCTCGTCCTGTATTCGGGGAGTGTTCAACCGGAAATTCCCGGGTGAACACGACGGGTTTTTTGATGGCCCTGCAGAATGTTGGAAAGAAAGGCCGCTCAGAAAGAACGGTCGGGTGAACGGAATCTGGGCGACAGTCCAGGCCCTGCCGGGGTTTTAAATGACTCCGACAGCGGCTAACCTTAATATACGGGGTAGTGAAGAGATGACCATGAAGAGTTTTGAGCAAGTAGCCGAGGAGATTCGCGGCAAGAAGATACTTGTCGCCAACCGGGGCATTCCGGCCAGGCGCATTGTGCGGTCCATCAGTGAAGTTTTCAATGCCGTACCCATGCTTACGGCTACCGATATCGATAAAACCGCTCCATTCACTTCGTCTGCCCGGGAGCTTCTTCTCCTCGGGGAGAATCATCGTTCCTACCTTGATATCGACATGATCATCGCCAAGGCCAAGGCTCGGGGAGTGGTGGCCATTCATCCCGGCTGGGGATTTGCGTCCGAAGATGATTCCTTTCCGTCCAAGTGTGCCGAGGCCGGCATCACGTTTATCGGCCCCACATCCGAAGCCATGCGTCTTCTGGGGAACAAGGTCCAGGTCCGGGGTCTGGCCAAGCGGGTCGGCGTGCCTGTTGTCCCCGGTTCAGAGGGGGCCGTAAGCATCGAGGACGCCCGCGAATGCGTTAAAGAGCTGGGCCTGCCGGTCATGCTCAAGGCTGAAGGCGGCGGTGGCGGTCGCGGAATCTACGAGGTGTACCACGAGGACCAGCTCGAGGCCGCCTTTTCCAAGGCCTCGGCCCTGGCCCAGGCGTCCTTCGGCAATTCGCGCCTGTATGTGGAGCGGCTGCTGACGTCCATCCGGCATATCGAGATTCAGGTTATCGCGGACAAGTACGGCAATGCTTTCGCTTTTGACGAGCGGGATTGCACCGTACAGCGTAATCACCAGAAGCTGGTGGAGATCACGCCCTCTCCCTGGCCCCGGATGACCGGGGAACTTCGAACCAGGCTCAAAGAATATGCCATCAGACTGGTAAAGGAGGTCGGGTACCATTCCCTGGCCACAGTCGAATTCCTGGTGGATGAAGAGGGAACCCCCTACCTGATTGAAGTCAACACCCGGCTGCAGGTGGAACACGGTATCACCGAATGCCGGTACGGCATCGACCTGGTCGAAGAGCAGATCGCTGTTGCCTTCGGAGCCGGGCTGCGCCTGAATCAGGCCAATACCCGTCCGGCCAACAAGGCTATGCAGGTCCGGATCAACTGCGAGGACCCGCAGAATAATTTTTCTCCCAATGCCGGTGTGGTCACCAGATATCTCTCTCCCGGGGGACAGGGGGTTCGCGTGGACTCCTGTATTTCCGGCGGATACGAGTTTCCCTCCCAGTATGATTCCGCTGCCTCTCTGCTCATCGCTTACGGCAAGAGCTGGTCCAAGGTGCTCGGGACCATGGACAGGGCCCTTGGAGAGTACATCATCGGCGGAGTGAAGACCACAATCCCCTTTCACCGGCAGATCATCAATCATCCCGAGTTCCGAAGCGGGCTGTACGATACCAATTTCGTGGGCAAGACTCCGGAGCTGATGAACTACAAGGACAAGGAACCCGAAGCGCTGCGTCTTTCCAGACTGGTGGCTGAAATTTCCGCCAAAGGGTACAATCCCCATGTTTCCCTCGGGGAGTACCGCGGCAGGGACGACAAGCGTGTGGGCAGGTTTGAACCGGCTCTGCCCCGGGTGGACCGCGGGTTCGAATCCCCGTATCCGCGCGGGGACCGGGATGCTGTGCTCTCTTTTGTGCGCGATTCGGACTATGTTCACTTTACGGATACCACCACCCGGGACATCACCCAGTCCAACAGCGGGAACCGGTTCCGGCTGGCCGAAGATCGGATCGTGGGCCCCTATCTGGACAACTGCGGATTCTTCTCCCTGGAAAACGGCGGGGGCGCCCATTTTCATGTAGCCATGCTCGCAAACATGACCTATCCGTTCACTGAAGCTGCGGAGTGGAACGAGTTTGCGCCCAAGACAATGAAGCAGATTCTGATCCGGTCCACCAATGTGCTCGGGTACAAACCCCAGCCCAAAAATCTGATGCGTCAGACCGGGGAGATGATCTGTGAACATTACGACGTGATCCGCTGTTTCGACTTTTTGAATCATATCGAGAATATGCGCCCCTTTGCCGAAGTGGCCCTCAATTCCCGAACGAACATTTTCGAGCCGGCCATCTCCCTTTCCTGGGCCGAAGGGTTTGATGTCCCCCATTACATGGGGGTGGTGGAGGAGATGGTGGCCATGTCCGCCGACGTGAGCGGCTGTTCTGCAAAGCAGGCCGAAAAGCTGTTTATTCTCGGGCTCAAGGATATGGCCGGGGTGTGCCCGCCCAGGTTTATTCGTGAACTGGTGGGGAATATCCGGACCACCTATCCCGAACTGGTGATCCATTACCACCGGCATTATACCGACGGGCTCTTCGTGCCGTCCGTGGGAGCTGCGGCCCAGGCCGGGGCGCATATCGTGGACACGGCCATCGGCTCTTCGGTGCGCTGGTACGGTCAGGGGGACGTCCTGGCCACGGCGGCCTATATCGAGGATGAACTCGGTCTGAAGACCAACCTGAACAAGGACATGATCCGGGCGTGTAACTTCGCCCTTAAGCAGATCATGCCCTACTATGACCGGTACACCGCGCCGTATTTTCAGGGTATCGACTACGATGTGGTCGAACACGGCATGCCCGGCGGAGCCACCTCCTCCTCTCAGGAAGGGGCCATGAAGCAGGGCTACATCCACCTTCTGCCGTACATGCTCAAGTTCCTGGCCGGAACCCGGAAAATCGTCCGCTACCATGATGTCACCCCGGGGTCGCAGATCACCTGGAACACCGCATTTCTCGCCGTGTCCGGGGCCCACAAGAAGGGTGGAGAAAAAGCGGTCCGGCGTCTTTTGAAAGTGCTCGAAACCGTGGTTTCGACTCCGGAAAGCGAGCTCTCCGCCCAGATGAAGCAGGAACGGCTGGATCTGTACCGGGAGAGCAACGACGCGTTCCGCGAGCTCCTTCTGGGCCGGTTCGGGCGCATGCCCCTGGGGTTCCCGCCCCGTTGGGTGTACGAGAGTGCTTTCGGGCCGGAGTTCGAGGCCGCCCTCATTTCCCGGACCGAGAATTCGCCCCTGACCACTCTCAAGGACGTGGATATCGATGCCGAGTGGACCGCCCTGGAAGATCACCTCGGCCGCGCTCCTTCGGTGGAGGAGCTGGTTATGTATATGAACCACCCCGGGGACGCCCTAAAGACCATCAAGTTCAGGGGCACGTTCGGCGATCCGAATCAGCTGCCCCCGGATGTCTGGTTCGAAGGTCTGCAGGTGGGTGAGGAGTTGATGTTCGAGGACGGCCAGGGCAAACACCATCAGATGGTGGTTCTCGACATCGCCAGTCCGGATGAGCAGGGCATGAGCGTGGTCCGTTACTCCATGGATTCGGAGTTCTTCTCCCTCCAGATCAAGGTATCCGAGGCGTCGGGCAACGACTCCGGGGCCATGCAAATGGCTGACGGGAAAAATCCCTATCAGGTCGGATCGCCGAGCAGCGGTGATTTGTGGGTCATGCATGTCAAACCCGGCGATCTTGTCAAACAGGGCGAGGAGCTGTTCAATGTTTCCATCATGAAACAGGAAAAGGCTGTGCTCGCGCCTGTGGAGGGGATGGTCAAACGGGTTCTTAAATTCGCTGATTACCAGGAAGACAAGCGGATGGTCCCGGTCAGGGAAGGGGAGTTGCTCGTTGAGTTGACCGAGATTCCACGGACATGCCCGACCTGTAAGAATCCCGTGACCCAGGATGAGTACAAATTCTGCCCCTCGTGCGGACAACGGGTCTGATAAGACATGGAGGCGGGGCCGGATTCTATCCGGTTCCGCCTTTTTTGGGGGATCAGAACCGGGGCCGAGCTCAGGCCGGGGCTGCTTTGATCCCGCAAGATTGTTGACGAACTGCTTGAGTTCCGGGTAACGCTGCCATGCTGAACACATGTTCACGTCATTGTAACCGAAGTCATAGCAGGCTTATGGTATGGAGAAGAGCGGATATAAAAAAAGACATTGAGAAATATTGCAGATAGAAATTGTTAATGTGAAGAATTTTGCAATATATGTTTTTAAAAAGATCGTTTCTTCAAAATATGCTGTGCCTTTCGTCTGTTTGGACACGCGGGGCGCGTTGTTTGTCCCGGTGAGGATGACTTTCTTCGTTTTATACTCGGAACAATCGAATTTTTTCCAATCCAATTTATCCAGGCCGTTGATTATGAGAGGAGGAATACATGGCCAAGACTGAGACCCAGAGTCCGGAAATCCCTGACCAGAAGCAGGAAGAGGCGGCTCGTGCCGCTGAAGTGGAAGAAATTTCCAAAAAACTCGTGCTGACCGGCAAGGACATTGTCACTATCGGGGAGGACGCTGAACTTTTGGTCGGCGGGAAGAACTATAACACCGCGATCATCAGCACCATTGAAAATATCCGCGCCCCCCAGTTTCGAGCCATCTCTTCTCAGGCGTTTCACAAGGTTCTGGATGAAACCAAAGTCAATGCGGCCATGACCCGGGCCATTGTGGAGAAGGAATACGACTCCATGGACTGGAATGACCCAGAGATCAACAAGGACTCGGATTTTCTCCAGAAGTTTGTCCGTAAGATCGCCAAAAAGATCAGGGAGGAACCCAGACCCGAGGGAACCGAAATTCCTTTGCGGACCTTTATCAACAATGTGGTTGAAGGATTCGCTGTTTCTCCCGAGGGAATCGATCAGCTTCGGAAACGGTCGATCCTGGTTCAGGCGGCCATTCTTTCCGTACAGCTTCCGAAGGATGTCGAGCAGGCGGTGCGCGGAGCATATACCGCTATCTGCCGGGAAGCCGGTCTGGAGACTGTTCCCGTTGCGGTCCGCTCTTCGGCTGCCGGGGAAGACAGCCGGAAAAAGGCGTTCGCCGGGCTGCAGGACACCTATCTGAATATTGTCGGCGAGTCCTCCGTGGCCACTGCTTATCACTGGGACTGCGCTTCTGCGTACAATCTGCGCTCCATGACCTATCGCCGGGAAGCCATTCTTGACGCCGTGGCCAAGGCCGAGCGGACCGGGGACGACTCCATCGCCACCAGGGCCAAGGAAGAGTGGTCCATCGAGAACACCTCTCTTTCGGTGTGCATCATGCGTATGATCAACCCGGTCATCTCCGGAACCGCCTTCAGCGCGGATACGGCCACCGGGTGTCGCGGCACCGATCGGCGGGACCTGGTATCCATCGATGCCAGCTACGGTCTGGGCGAAGCCGTGGTCTCCGGTCTGGTCACTCCGGACAAGTTCTATGTCTTTCAGCGTGAAGACAATCAGGAAGTCGTGATCCGGCAGATGGGCAACAAGGTCAAGAAGATCGTTTATGAGGAGTCGGGCTGCGGCACCAGGATCGTGGAAGTGGACGATGAGGCCGCCAACCGGTGGTCCCTGTCTCTGGCCCAGGCTGAAACCGTGGCCCAGGGGGTGCGTCAGATTTCCAGAGCCTACGACGACATGATCATGGACTCGGAGTTCTGCATCGACAAATGGGACCGGCTCTGGTTTGTCCAGGCCCGCCCCGAGACCCGGTGGAACGAAGAGCTGGAAAAACATCCGCATACGATATTCATGCGCCGGATGGAGGTGGACGAACAGGCCGCCAAGAAGGCTGAGGTGGTCCTTGAGGGCAACGGCGCCTCGCGGGGAGCCGGTCAGGGCGTGGTGCGCTTTCTGCGGTCCGCCCTGGAGCTGAACCGGATCAGCAAGGGCAACATCCTGGCCGCGGACCGGACCGATCCGGACATGGTGCCTGGGATGCGTGTCGCATCGGGCATTATGGCCGATGCAGGCGGGGATACCAGCCATGCGGCCATCACTTCCAGAGAGCTCGGGATCCCGGCGGTCATCGGTATCAAGCGGTTGGAAGTCCTGCGGGCTCTGGACGGGCACGAGGTGACCGTGGATGGTTCCCGTGGGCAAATCTATCGGGGTCTGCTGCCCCTGAAAGAGGTCGGCGGCGAGATCGAGGTGGACAAACTGCCGGAAACCAAGACCAAGGTCGGACTTATCCTGGCTGATGTGGGGCAGTCTCTGTTTCTGTCCCGGCTGCGGCAGGTTCCGGATTTCGAAGTAGGCCTGCTTCGGGCCGAATTCATGCTCGGTAATATCGGGGTCCACCCCATGGCCCTGGAGGCCTACGACAAGGGGACGCTGGACAGGACCGTGCGGGTCAAGCTTGATGAGCTGGAAAACGATCTGAGCAAGACCATCAAGGATCAGATGGCCGCGGGCATTATTTCCCTGGATATCAAGCTGGGCAAGTATGTGGGCATCGTGACCGGCCTCGGCCCGGAAATCGAAGCCCTGACCGAAAAGGAGGGAGCGCGGGGAACCGACGAGGTCCTGGCCATGCATCGCCAGCTGCGCGAGCTGGACAAGAAGCTCGACGAGCATGTTGAATTCGCCACCCAGCGGTTCGATATCCTCAAGACCTCCAATCGACTGGATGAACATGTTTCCGTGATCATGGGCTTCAGCGACGAACTGGAAGGACTGGGTTCCGGCACGGAAGCGGACTCCCGCCGTCTGGAGATCCGCGAGTCCATTCAGTCCATTGTGCGCCGCATCGAGGATAATCCCTTTGTGCGGGAGACCATGGTCAAGATCCAGCAGCTGCGTGATGATGTGGCGCTCAAGGTGGGGCTGCAGCAGGAAATGGAGAATGTGACTTCATTGCCTTCCAAAATTGCTGTTCTGCTCCGCTCCAGGGGGTATCGCAGCGGCAAGGAGCTGTACATCCAGACCCTGGCCCAGGGGCTGGCCCTGTTCGCCATGGCCTTTTACGGCAGGACCATCGTGTACCGGACCACGGACTACAAGACCAATGAATACCGCAATCTGCTTGGCGGGCTTCTGTTTGAGGGGCTGGAAGACAACCCCATGCTCGGGTATCGCGGGGTTTCCAGAAACATCCACGACTGGGAACTGGAATCCTTCAAACTGGCCCGGGGCGCCTTTGGCGGCAAAAACCTGCATATCATGCTCCCCTTTGTCCGCACTCTGGAACAGGCCCGGTCCATGAAGCGGTATCTGGCCGATGTGCACAGCCTTAAATCCGGCGAGGACGGCCTCAAGGTCATTCTCATGTCCGAGATTCCGAGCAACGCCATTCTGGCCAAGCAGTTCCTCGAGGAGTTTGACGGCTTCTCCATCGGCTCCAACGACATGACCCAGCTGGTGCTCGGCACGGACCGGGACAACTCGCAGATGCGTCACGTGTACGATGAAGAGGACCCGGCCGTTGTCTGGGCCATCCTGACCACCATTTTCACCGGACAGAAGTGCGCTAAAAAGGTCGGGTTCTGCGGACAGGGGGTCTCCAATTCGACCATCATCCGCGGCCTGGTCTGCATCGCCGGAATCGTGTCCGCTTCGGTGGTTCCGGATACCTATGAGCAGACCAAACGGGATGTGGCCGCCATCGAGGCGGAAAACATCCCGGTCAGCGAGCTCGGTGCATGGCTCGGCAGACAGCATCTGGCCCGGCTGCACGACCTGCTCGGCAATAATCGCTACGAGCACATCCTTAAGAAGTACAGCACTGCGGCGGATCTCATGGAGTGGTACGAGGGAGAGATTTCCCGCCTCCACGAGCAGCTGCACGACAATCTCGGCAATGCCAAGGAAGAGTTCTACCGCCAGGAGCTGGAAGAGTTCCGGGCCATGTTCCACAAGCCGGTCCTCTACGCCGGATGGGACTGGGAAACCACTGTCAAGGACGCTATGCACCAGGCTGGATTCGCTTCCTACAAGGAGCAGAAGAAAGCCATGGACGAACAGCGCAAAAAGAGCTGGTAGTTCGTTCAGGTTTTCAACAGCCCTGCAATGCATGCAAAACGGCGCTCCCGGTGGGGGGCGCCGTTTTTTTTATTTCCTACTCCGCACACTTACCTCGTAAAACGTTTCTGAATCGCGGTTCCCGCCAGAATCAGACCCAGTCCGACCAGGGTGGAAACCAGAATCTTCTCGCCCACGAATACAGAAATGAGCACCAGAGAAAACAGCGGGGAAAGGTAGATGAGGTGGCTGATGCGGGCTGCGGATTCCGTGAGCCGCATGGCTGTCAGCCAGAGGATGAAGGGCACGGCCATTTCAAAAAGGCCCACATAAACGGCACCGGCCAGGCCTGCGGTTCCGGGCCATGCCGGGTCGGTCAGAAACGGGGCTGTAACGGCGATGTAGATCGTGCCGAACGCGAAGTTGAGAAACAGTCGCGGTACGGGCTCCATCCTGTCCCTGGTGTTGAAGATCCAGTACAGGGACCAGATCAGGGTGCTTGAAAGGGCGTAGGCCACCCCTTCAGGATTTGAAAAATCAAGCCCGAGAACATTCCCCCGGGTGGCGATGACCACGACGCCGAGGTAGCTGACGGCAATGGCCAGCAGCTGCACGGACCGGAGGCGTTGTCCGAGAAGGGGCACCGCCAGCAGGGCCAGGGTGATGCCCCAGGTGTAGTTCAGGGCCTGGGCCTCCTGGGCCGGGAGCAGGGCGTAGGCTTTAAACAGAACGAGGTAGTAGAGAAACGGGTTGATCAAACCGAACACGGCGGATCTGAGCAGGTCTTTAGTTTCGGTCCTGAAAAGAACGCGCTCTTTTTTCTGTATGATCAGGATGGCCCCAAGGCACATTGAAGCGGTCAGGGAGGAAAAAAACAGCAGGTGGACATGGTCCATGCGGGCCAGGGAGAGTTTGAAGGCCGAGGCCACGGTGGACCAGACAGCAACGGTGGTCAGGGCATAGATGGTGGCTTTTTTCTGTTTGGACATGAGTAAGAATGGGTAAGGGTCAAAGGGGAGGAGTAAGGGCCTGAAGCCTGTGCATTGAAAATACTTTGTAATTGACGTAGGTGTAAGATGGTACGCAAATACGTAACGCACAAGCAAAGGAGAATCAATGCTGCTGCAGTCCACCATTTCATCAAACGACTTTGACCGCGCCCTTGATGTGGGCCGACCGCCAAACATCAAACGGCTCTTTCCTCATTCCCGGGCTCTTCTGGTTTCCGGGAAGGTCATCGATCGGGCTATGCTCGGCAAGGGGCGGACCATGACCATCGCTGCCAACGGGCGAAACAGCTTCGTGATCCGGGGGGCCCTGCGGGCGGCCCAGAGGGCGCAGGCGGGCATCATCATTGAGATCGCCAAGTCCGAGGGGGGGCGCAACGCCTACTGCGCCTGCTGCTTCTGGAATCTGGCCAGACAGGTCGATGCGTTGTGCAACGAGATGAACATCACCGTGCCTGTGGCCATCCATGCCGATCACTACGCCATCAAGGGGAGTGGAGATCTTCTGGAGGCCAGGACCGAGATTCCTTCCCTCTTCGACGCCGGGATCACCTCCATAGCCGTGGATGCATCGCATCTGCCGGATGCGGACAACCTGCTGGCCAATATCGAACTGGCTCCGTTCATTCCGTCATGGGCCGGGTATGAGACCGAGGTGGGCGAGATCAAGGGCAAGGAAGGATTGTCCACGCCTGAGGAGGCACTGTTTCTGATTCGGGGGCTGAACGCGCACTCCATCTTTCCGGACTGGATCGCCCTGAATAACGGCACCACCCACGGCATCGAAGCTGAGGGAGACGGGATCCAGGTCGGGCTGACCACGACGATACATGACGCTCTGGCCCCCTACGGGGTGTCCGGAGCACAGCACGGAACCTCGGGGAACAGTTCGACGCGATTGCGGGAGATCGCCACGCGGACCAGAACCACCAAGGCCAACGTGGCCACGGCTCTGCAGATGATCTCCTGGGGAGTGCAGGTCAATGAATACGGAAATGCTGTCGTGGATGGCGATGGGATTTTGGTCAAGCGTTCAGGGCAGGGAATGTCCGATCCGGTCTGGGAGGAAATGGTCGCCTTTGCCCGGGAGCGGGGCATTACCGGCGGAAACTTCAAGAAACTGAATCTTCCCTTTGAAAACAAGCTCCTGGCCCAGTCCGCTCAGGTCAGGGAGCGCATGGTCGAAGGGGTCGAGGCGTTTGTCTACGATCTGCTGGTCGATGTCTTCGATGCTGCGGATACAGCTCCCAGGGCCGTGGAGCTGCTGCTTGAATCGGGAACGCATGACCTGGGGGCCAAGGGAAGGCAGATCGAAACCCCTTCGGACTGGACCGAAGAGGCTATCAGGGCCACGGCTCCCGGCGGGAGCCGTGGCCACGGTGGAGAGTATGATGACTGACGATGCTGTAACTCTACACCCCGGGTAAAAAATCCTGGATTATAGGGGATAAGAGGATAAACGGGAGTAACTATTCAGGTCCTTTTTACAAAATTAGAAATTTCAAATTTAAGAAATTTTAGAAATTTGAGAAATTATAAGACGTTAGCGCCTGCTCTTTCAATTTCTGAAATTTCTTAAATTCTCAAATTTCTTAAATGTATCGTCCGGTATTCAAATTTTGTTTTGAATTTCAGGCTATTGAATCAGTAAAATTGTGACCTGAAGAGCTACAGGATGTTCACCATTCCCGACGTACTTTTACGCCCTGTTCATGCATATAATCCTTGATTCCGGGAACGGTGTATTCTCCGTAATGGACAATGGAGGCGATCAGGGCGGCCGATGCCTTTCCCGTAGTCACGGCGTCGACCATGTGTTGCGGATTGCCGGCTCCGCCCGAGGCGATGACCGGAATGCGCACGTTTTCGGCAATGAGCCGGGTCAGGTTCAGCTCGTACCCGTCCCTGGTGCCGTCGGCGTCGATGGAGTTGATGCACAGCTCTCCGGCGCCGAGGCGCTCCACCTCTTTGGCCCACCACAGGGCATCGATACCCATGTGCTTGCGTCCGCCGTGAATGACGATTTCATACCCTGACGGGATCTGTTCCGTTATCGGCACCTGCAACACATCCATGCCCACCACCACGCACTGGGATCCGAACGCTTCGGCCCCCTCGGTGATGATGTGCGGCGTCTTGACCGCCGCGGAATTGACCGAGATTTTTTCCGCCCCGGCCAAAAGCACGTCCCGCATGTCGGAGACCGTGCTGACGCCCCCGCCCACGGAAAAGGGGATGAAAATCTGGGAAGCGACCTGCTCCACCACCTTGAGCATGATTCCCCGGCCTTCGGCCGAGGCGGTGATGTCGTAGAACACGATCTCGTCCGCGCCCTGTTCGTAGTACAGACGGGCCGTCTCCACCGGGTCGCCGATGTCCACGTTGCCCTTGAATTTGATTCCCTTGGTCAGTCTGCCGTTGCGTACGTCCAGACAGGGGATGATCCGCTTACTGAGCACCGTGCACCTCCCGGCAGTAATTGAAAAAGTTCTGCAGCAGCTGCAGCCCGGGGCGGCCGCTTTTTTCCGGATGAAACTGGGTGGCCCACAATCCTTCCCGGCCGTGCATGGAGCAGAACCGGGTTCCGTAGGCCGTGGTGGTGATGACGTACTCCGGGTCCGGCTCAGGGTAGTAGCTGTGCACGAAGTAGAATTCGGCCTCAGGGCTTATTCCTTCCATCAGAGCGCATTCTTTTTCCCGGTGCAGAGAGTTCCACCCCATGTGCGGAATATTGATGGGGTTGCCGTCTTCTTCCTGCAGATCCGGAGAGAATTTTTGGCATCTGCCGGGAACGATGCCCAGGGTCTCGGTCTCATTTTCCGGGCTGAAGTCAAGAATGATCTGACACCCCAGACAGATGCCCAGAACCGGCTTGGATACGGCCACCTGCTCCCTGAGGACCTGGTCCAGGCCGGAGTTGCGCAGGTTGACCATGGCCGATC
>JAWLGC010000154.1:0-4376 GCA_041685265.1 Desulfomicrobiaceae bacterium
TTCCAGCCGGTACAATCCGCCGTCCAGGGCCGTGAGCATGCCCTTGATGCCGTGGGAAGCCGATCCCAGGAGCAGCCCCAGGGAGGTCAGGTGATCCTGCAGGGCCCGGATCTGGGTGATGTCCGTTGCGATTTCCATGACCTGGGTCACCTCCCCGTCCGCTCCCCGGATGGGGGCGGTCCAGACCTGAACGTTGTACTGCCTGCCGTCCCGGGCTGTGATGACCGCCTCGGACTGGTAGGACCTGCCGTCCTCGAAGGTCTGGAAGACCGGGCAGTGTTCGCAGGGCCGGCTGCGGTGGTGGTAGACATCGTAGCAGTAGGCTCCGACGTAATCGCCGATGTCCCGTTTGAACAGGTTGTTGGTGGCCGCGATGCGCAGGTCCATGTCCTGGACCGAGATATAGCAGGGCACCTCGTCGAAGAGCTGCTGGAACCGCTCCCGGGTGGTGCGCAGTTCATCCTTGAGCCGCTTCACCTCGGTCACGTCCACGGCGATTTCAAGGACCATCTCCACCTCGCCGCTGTTGCCCTTGATGGGCGCGGTGTGCACGATGACCGGAACCCTGCCTCCTCCTGCGGTCAGCAGAGAGGTGGTTACCCGCTGCCCCGTGCCGGTCTGAAAGGTGGTGATTACCGGGCATTCTTCGCCGGTTCCGGCGTACAGATCGGCCGTGGTCCGCCCCACGGAGTTTCCGAAGCGCTCCCGGTGCAGGGGGTTGGCGGTCACCACGGTCCGGGACCGGTCGTACACGGCCACATAGCACGGCATTTCGTTGAAATAGCTGGTCTGTCCGTCGTGAAAGGCCCTGGTCAGTCCGGACAGGGTCGAGCTCATGCCCTCCACCACCTGGCCCACTGCCATATCCCGTTCCAGTTCCACCAGGCGGGCTGATTTTTCCCGGACCATCTCTTCCAGGTGCTCGGTGTAGCTGCGCAGTTCCCGGCGCATGGTGATCTTTTCCGATACCCGGCGCAGGGCGATCTCCAGAAGTTCGTCGTCGATGGGCTTGGTGATGAAGTCCGCGGCATCGTGCTTGAGGCTCTGGATCGCCAGATCCATGTCTCCGTGGCCGGTGATCATAACCACCTCCACCTCGGGATTCTCCCCCTTGAGGCGCTTGAGCAGAGTGACCCCGTCCATGCCGGGCATCTTGATGTCCGTGAGCACGATGGTCGGCTCGAGTTCACGGAACCTGGTCAGCGCCTCGGAACCGTTGGGGGCCGTGTATACCTCGTAGCCGAGATCGGCCAGGGAGATACCAAGGATCCGGCGAATGCCGTCCTCGTCGTCGACCAGTAGAATGCGTTCTGCCATGGGAGTCTCTGTCTTGCATGTTGAAAATTTCACGTAACTATTCATGTCAAAATTTTACTGATTCAAGAGCCTGAAATTCAAAGTAAAACTTGAATACCGGACGATACATTTAAGAAATTTGAGTATTTAAGAAATTTCAGAAATTGAAAGAGCAGGCGCTAACGTTTTATAATTTCTCAAATTTCTAAAATTTCTTAAATTTGAAATTTCTAATTTTGTAAAAAGGACCTGAATAGTTACGATTTCACAACGAAGTCGACGAATCTGGTATGCAATTGGTCGGATATCGTCAATCCTCTTCCGCCCTCCGTCTTCCGCTCTCCGTCCTCCGCTCAGGCCCTGAGCACCGGGAATTTGAGCAGGAAGGTGGCTCCGCCGAACCGGTTGGTGAAACCGGTGATGCTTCCGCCGGACTCCTCCACGATGCCGTAGCTGATGGACAGGCCGAGTCCCGTGCCCTTGCCCACCTCCTTGGTGGTGAAGAAGGGTTCGAAGAGCCGGTCTTCGATTTCCGGAGGGATGCCGGTGCCGGTGTCGGACACCTCCACGAAGACCAGGGTTTTCTGGTGGTAGGTGCGCAGGGTGATTCGCTTATCGCCCTGTCCGTACTCCCTGCCGTCCCAGGCCGCGTCAATGGCGTCCCTGGCATTGATGAGCAGATTGATGAACACCTGCTCAAGCCTGCCCGCATTGGCCCGGACCATGGGCAGTTCCGCGGACAGCTCCCAGTCCACCTCGATTTCCCGCAACCTGAGCTGGCGGCTGAACAGGTCAAAGGCCCGGGTCAGGACGGTGTTCAGCCGAACCGGTTCCATTTCGATCCGCCCCTTGTGCCCGAAGTCGCGCATATGGGTGATGATCCCGGATGCGCGGTCCACCTGGAGGTCGATCTCCTCGGTCATGGCCGCCAGAGTGGTATCGGGAACCGGCCTGCCGTCACGCACCCGGCGTTTCAGGAAGCCGGCCGCGGTCTTGATCACGGACAGGGGCTGGTTCAGTTCATGGGCCACGCCCGTGGCCATCTCTCCCAGGGTGGCCATCTTTCCGGCCTGGATGAGCTGCTGTTCCACTTCCAGGCGTTTGGTGATGTCCGTGGTGATCACCAGGAGCACGTCCTGTTCTCCCTCCCGGGCCGGGGAGATGCGGATGGTTACGAAAATTCGTCCGCCGTCCGCGGTCCGGTGTCTTGCCTGTTCGATGACCGGGGAGGTCCGCAACCGGTTTTGCCAGTCCCGTTGCTCGCTGTCCCGGAACAGGGACAAAAAGGACGTGTTTCGAAGCTCCTGCCGCGGGTATCCGTAGACCGGGGTGACCCCCTCGTTGCAGTCCAGAATGGTCAGGGTGTCCGGGTCCAGAACGAAGATGGCCCCGGGCACATTGTTGAAGATGGTCCGGTATTTCTGTTCCGACAGTTTGAGGCGCTCTTCCAGCCGGCGCAGGGAGGTGATGTCCAGACACATCTCCATGGCGGCCACGATCTGTCCGTCGGGATTGCGGATCGGGGCCGTGGTCACCAGCCAGTGGGCATCGGAACCGTCTCCGGCGTATCCGGTCTCCTCGCTGTAATGGGACCGGCCGTCTCTGAAGGTCTTTTCCACCGGGCAGTTGCGGCACTTGATGCCTTTGCCCTTGTAGGCGTGGAAGCAGAAGTCACCCGGCACCGGATCGAAGGTGTCCTTGAATTCCCGGTTGTAGTCGAGAAGCCTGAAGTTGCGGTCCTGGACCGTGATCAGACAGGGAACGTGTTCGAACAGGTTCTGGTATTTGTCCTTTTCCCGGTGCAGTTCGTTGTGCTTGGCCCGGATTTCGTTGCTCATCTGGAAGATGGCCCGGGCCAGTTCCCCGATTTCGTCCTCCCGGGTCACGGCCGGACGATCGGGGTGGATGCCCCGGCCGATGCGCCGGGTGTCCGTGATGAGCCGTTTGATGGGGCGGTTTACAAAGACAAGCACCGATCCGAAGATGGCCAGTGCGGTGATCAGAAATACGGCCGCGGCCAGTCCTGTGGTTTTCTGTTCGTACAGGACCATTTCCCGGTCCACGTCGGCCAGGGAGACGACCAGGTCCAGGGCGCCGAGAACCTGCTTGTCTGCCGGGTGGACGTGACAGGGGGCCTCGGAGCAGCTCGGTTCGTTGTATATCGGGCTCAGGATGCCCAAAAACCGCTGCCCCTGGTTGTCGGTAAAGATCCGGGTCCTGTCCGCAAGGGGGAGGCGGAGCCGGGGTGGTTCGGTCCGGTGGCAGATATTGCAGGCCTCGTGTCTGATGTTGGTCTGCTGATCGACCTCGTCGGGATGTGAGGAGAACTTGACCTGGCCGGCCTTGTTGTAGATGCGGATATTCCTGATTTCCGGCTGCCGGCTGATATTGGCGATGATCTGGGCGATGTCGTCCCGGGAATTGAGCATCATGGCGTAGTGGGTGCCGAGACGAATCGTGTTCATGAGCCGGTCTCCGCCGGCCAGGATGTTGTCCATAAGCAGGTCGTTCTGGGTCCTGACGTTGAGCATGGACAGGGCCCCGATGCCGAGCAGGAGCATGGTGCCGGCAGCGAACATGATCTTGGCGAACAGACTGTGGCGCAGGGAAAAAAGGGTCTCGCGCATGACTCTTCCTGGACTGCGGATTGCGGGAAGTCGGCGCAGGGAATAGCCGAGGGTTTTGGTATGATTCGTTCGGTTCTAGGCCCATGTTCTGCGAAAGGCAATGGGCCTTCAGCGGATTCAGACCGCCCGGCCCAGGGTGCGCAGCCATTCGGCCAGAAAAGGGTCCTGCACCCGGTATTTTTTGGAGGATCTGTCCGTGCGGATGATGAGTTCCATGTCCTGGAGTTTGGGCAGGATGCGCTGGATCGTGGAGTGGGAGAGTCCGTTGCGTTTCAGGAAATCGGAAGTGAATACCGGGATCTGTGGAGAACGGGCCAGGGCTTGGAGCACGCACCCCTGTTTGGGAGAGAGACCGGCCAGGATCCGGCCGTAGCGCGGGGACTCACCGTCCAGGATCAGCTCTGCCGCGGCTGCCACCGCCTCCGATTCCGGAACCTGACTTGTGGCGGCAAA
>JAWLGC010000155.1:0-4314 GCA_041685265.1 Desulfomicrobiaceae bacterium
GTGCTCAATAACAGCGGAACCGTGGCACCGGGCAATTCCATCGGTACGCTGACCATCGTTGGGAATTACGTCCAAGGACCGAACAGCATCCTGGAAATCGAATTCGACAATGCAGCATCCGACAGGCTGGATATCTCCAATATAGCCGATATTCAGGGTGGTACCTTGAAATTGGTCCCTCTGGGCTACACGACCGGGGGCAATCATCTTTTCATGAATGCCGCAACCATTACCGGGAAATTCGACCAGATCCTCTCCCCTGCGATTTTCAAAGCCGGTTTGTCAGGCGGCACCCTGGCCCTTTCCCGAAACAGCTATGCCTCTCTTGGAGCCAATGACGGCCAACGGGGCGTGGGAGGAGCTCTGGAAGCAATCAGGCCCACGGCCGGCGGAGACATGAACACAATTCTTAACGGTCTCGACACCATGCAGCTCGCCCCCCTGCAGAACGCCCTGAACGACATGACCCCGGGCATGCATGCGGCTGCCGGCTACGCAGCTATTCAGAACACCCACCGGTCCATGGGCTATGTGCGCCGTCACTGGAAGGATCTGCAGTCCGAGTCCATGCAGACGGATACCCCGTACGAATCAACGGAAAGATCCGAGAACGGTACCAGGTTCAATGCCTGGGGCTCCTTTCTGGGCGCAGGCTCCAGGGCAAAATCCCAGGACGTAATCCCCGGATTCAACGAGTCCATGACCGGTCTGGTTCTGGGCCTGGATTACAGGATCGGGGAGAATCTGACCACCGGCCTGGCCGGTTCCTACACCACCCAGTCCCTGAACCAGGAGGACGGATCAGGTTCCTCGACCATCAAAGCCTTCAGAGGCTATGCGTACGGATTGTGGGATGAAAATCCCGAGGCCAAAGGCTGGTACGTTGGAACGGCCCTGGGAATGGGTGCGACCCGTTTTGACACCGACCGGGATCTCGCCTTTCTCAACCGGGAGGCCGAAAGCGATCATTCCGGCCAGGATTACTCCCTGCTGGCCACCACCGGGTATGACATTGAAAAGGGCAACTGGACCATCCGGCCCAGCCTGAATCTGGAATACATCTTTCTCCATGAAGAAGGATATGACGAATCCGATGCCGGGGACATGAATCTGCACATAAGCAGCCATGACTCTCAGTCCCTGCAATCCGCTCTGGGAGTGAGCATCGCCCGCAGATGCCGCATGAAACAGGCCGTACTCATCCCGGAGGTCCGCCTGGCCTGGACACACGAATTCCTGTCCGAACAGGATGATCTGACGTCCCGCTTCCTGGCCGCGGGCCCCGGATTTGACATCCCCTCGCGCGATATTCCCAAAGACGCCCTCAATCTCGGCCTGGCCGTCAAGGCCCCTCTCTCACGGAACATCCTTGCCGCCTTTGACTACGAATGCAGCCTGGCCGAGGCCAATGAAGCTACAGACCACCGGTTCAACGCGCAGCTCAGGATCAGGTTCTGATACAAGCTGCAAAAAGTCTGGGGTCTGCTGCGATGGGTGGAACAAAGGTGCCAGGTGAATTATGCTTCATGCCCGATGACGGAACGCATCCGCACCCTTTCCTGTCTCCTCCGGTTGAATACCAGCCTCGGACCGGATCGAAATCCTGGCGGCCGGTGAATACAACTCCAGTTACCGGACTGAAGTCACCCACGACGCAGTTGCCGG
The DNA here is from genome assembly GCA_041685265.1 of Desulfomicrobiaceae bacterium. Classification (GTDB taxonomy): domain Bacteria; phylum Desulfobacterota; class Desulfovibrionia; order Desulfovibrionales; family Desulfomicrobiaceae; genus JAWLGC01. The sequence goes on from JAWLGC010000155.1 coordinate 1,666, forward strand.
CCGTGTACAAGGCAGTCATTCCCGCGAACAGCCTCCCCTCGACCACGATCAGGGACGGGAATCTCAGCGACCGTTTTTACTTTATATTGACCCTGCAGCCCAGCCTCACCGTACCCTTATAACCCATTCTTTCTCTCACCTCCCCTGGATTCCAGCATTCGCTGGAATGACAGCTTTGACCAGGGACGTTGCTAAAAATGTCATCCCTGCGAACGCAGGGATCCAGGGGAGGTAGAAACGTTGAAGGAGGCGAAAGGGATGAGGGTCAAAACAAAGTAAAAATGGAATGACTGCTGGAAAGTACAGGCGTTGCACTCAAAGGCACCGGCCAAGGTGGACTGCGTACCTTCAGTTACCTGATCCCAAGCGCCCCGGAACGTCGCCCGCTTCCACGGCGGCCGGTCAACCACAATGAAGGACGATGGCGTGCCGTTTAAGGAAAAGATGGCGGAGCTGACGAAGACGCGGTACGGGCAGATGGAGGGATCGGAGAGGTTGGGTGCAGTGATTAAAGAGAACCTTCGGGGGTTGGGCTATGGAGAATACGCCAGTGGTTCTTCGCTCTTTCATGTGAGGAGGACGGTTTCAAGCCGTCCTCCAATACGTGACAGGTTTTGTCCCCCGGGCGGGGGCTCAGTACCTCAAGCGCAGCGTCTCTGCATACTTCTCATGCAGTTGCAGCACCTCTTTGGCGTGGTGTTCCCTGAGGTGCTCGGCGATGCGGCGACACTCGGTTGTGGTGTTGTCCCGAACCTTTGCCCAGGCGGTTTCCAGCAACTCGAGACGGCGGATCGTCTGCACCTGGTCAGCGAGAACGGCAGCGTCGGTGACCGCGGTCTCCTGCCAGGAAACCAGGGTCCGCGGCAGGTTGAAGAGGCTTGTGTTCAGCGAATAGCCAGCCAGGCCGTCGACCGGATCGGTGGGCAGCATATTGGTCCAGGTGATGGCGCTCTTGAGCAGCTCGCGAACCACGTTGCCGCTGAAGGTCTCGCGCACCTCCTGCAACGTCTTCTGGATGCGGGTGCAGTTTTCCACCGCCTGGAGGTGCAAGGACTGCAGTTCGTCAAAGGCGATCTCCATGCGGCGCACCCTGGCGAGGGGGCGGCTGGTGGGCAGGCGCAGAATTTCGACGCTGCCCTCCTGGTCCCCTTGCGCCAGCGCTTTGCGCAGATCCTTCGTCACGGTGACGATGGTCTGGAGCTGCCGGTCGGCGAGTTCCAGCCTCCCGCGCTCCACAGACTGCTCGGCCAGGCCGAAGTAACGCTCGAGGCGTTCGAGCTGCCACTCGATCTCGGTGTCGCGAGTCCCTCCAGCGCGGAAGTAGGGACAAACGTACCAGAACGTCTGCTCGTCCGCCGCCGTCGCGTCCTCGCGGTTGACCACCCCGTCGACATTTGCGACGGCAAGGCTGCGACGGCGTTCGCGGCCGCGATCCTCGTGGACGGTCTGCTCTTCGTACCAACCGCGTTCCTTGTCATACCGCCAGTAGCGCGTGGTGCGCGTACGGCTGACGCGCTGCTCGGTGTTCCAGCTGCGCAGACCCGGTGTCCCGCCGAGAAGTTCTATGTGCAGCATCGTTTCTTCGATTTCGACAAAGGCCGGCTGTGGCCTGGGTCCGGAGGGGGAGTCGGCGTAGCGACGAACATCTTCGTAACGACGTTTCTCCCGACTGCACCGCAGCCGCAGAACCCCGCCGAGGCAGGTAGCGCTGCCGTCGGAGCGGGTCTCTTCGCGAGCAAGTTCAGCCGCCGAACTCCCGACCTGCCCCGGCCGCACGGAGATCCTCTCGAACGGATAATCGAGCGTCACCATGCCCTCTTCAATGCGGGGCGCCGGCAGGGGTGCGGCCTCGTCAGCCGAAACGTCCTCAGAAGCGCCGGGAACCAGGAACACGCTGCCGCTCTCCAACTCGCCGGGACGCGACTCAACCAGCTGCGCATCACCGACCTGCACCTCCTGGGCCACACGAACCACCTGGCCATCCCGCACGGAGACATGCACCTGCAATCCCTCGAAAACCGGGATGCGCGCGTCAAAGTGTCGGGGATAGGCGTCACGCAACTTCCGTATCTGTTCCCACGACAATTCGCCTGCCTGCAGGCGCGGCAACGCCAGACCGAACAGTGCAACAAGCATCAGCACGACAACCGGAACACGCATGGGGCTGGACATAAGACTCTCTCCGTTGATCCAGGGATAGGAAATTGCTTTTTCCACAAAGCTGATAAAAAAATTTTGGCATTGGGACAATGTCAAATCCGAAGGCAAATTCGGCGGGAAAGACAAGACCATCCTGCTGCGCGGCCTGCCCTCTGCTGCGCGGCCCGCCCTGGTGCTACATGGCCTACGTTGAATACACCCGGCAGAAGAGGGCCGTCAAAAACATGGACACCTTTGAAGCCATAACGCGATACTTGAAGAATATGGATTTTTTTCCCCGGGGTGAAGCACCCCCCACCTCAACCGGAGCACCCGTATGCCATCACAATCCAGACAAAAAGATATACTGGGACTGATTGGCTGGCTCATCACCTGCTTTGCGGTCTCGGCATTCGGAGCACTGGCAACACTGCAGGCCGGGCCTTTTTACAATCAGCTGATCCAGCCCTCATGGGCCCCGCCGTCATGGCTGTTCGGGCCGGTCTGGAC
>JAWLGC010000156.1:0-4301 GCA_041685265.1 Desulfomicrobiaceae bacterium
AGGAGGAGACAGAATGCGTGCAGTGAAGATTATCGCCGTTGCGGTGCTGGTGTCCATGATGTGGGTTTCGGCCGCCATGGCCGGGGCCACGTATGACAAAGTCATGGAAAGCAAGGTAGTGCGGGCCGGACTCATGACCGACTCCATCCCCGGAGCCTTTTACAACGACAAAAAGGAATGGGTCGGGTTCGACGTGGACATGGCTGAAGAAATCGCCAGCCGTCTCGGATGCAAGCTGGAACGGGTGGCCGTGAGCAACAAGACCCGGATCGCCTTTGTCCAGCAGGGCCGCATCGACATGTCCGTGGCCAACATGACCCACAAACGGGAGCGGGACAAGTCCATCGACTTCTCCATCACCTACTTTTTCGACGGCCAGAAAATCCTGGCCAAGTCCGGCAAATACACCAAATGGGAAGACTTCAAGGGCAAGAAGATCGCCACCATGCAGGGCACCACGTCCGAGCTGAACGTCAAGGCGCTGCTCAAGGAAATGGGCGACCCGAATTGGGAAAAGAACGTCATCTCCTACCAGAAGGAATCCGAATGCTTCCAGGCCCTGCAGATGGGACGCGTTGCCGGATGGTCCACGGACTCCACCATCCTCCTGGGCTATGCCGCCAAGGAGCCGGGCAAGTATGAGCTGGTCGGGGACTTCTTTTCCAACGAACCCTACGGCATCGGCCTGCCCGAGGACGACTCCAAATTCCGCGACGCCATCAACTTCGCCATCCAGGACATCTGGAAAGACGGCACCTACATGGAAATCTACAACAAATGGTACGGCCCCGACACCCCGTACTCCTTCCCCATGACCGAAGAAATCGAAATGTGGCCCTAATCGCCATATCTATTGACGTTGCGTGTAATGCAGCCCGGGCTTTTTGTTCGGGCTGCTGCTTTCTTTTCGAAGTTTTACGTTTTAGGTTTTAGGTTTTAGGGAAGAAGCTTCTTCTCTGCACTCTGCCTGCGCCTCTCTTCTCTTGCCTAAAACTTAAAACCTAAAACCTAAAACAAAAAAAATAAAATACGCTATGAATCGCTCTTTTCTCAAAACCCCCATCGCCCAGTACTCGATCCTGATCGCAATCCTTGCCGCAATGGTTTATTATTGGGGATTTGTGTTCGACTTCGGGTACGATTTTCAGTGGGACGTGCTGTACACGAAAAATGAAACCTATGGCGAGATCTTCGGGCTCAACCTGCTTGAAGGGCTGAGGATGACCATCCACATCTCGCTCATCAGCTCGGCCATCGCCCTGGGGCTGGGGATCTTTTTCGGGCTGGGGCGGATCTCGTCCTTCAAGCCGTACTACACCGTATCCACCATCTTCGTGGAATTTTTCCGGAACACGCCGCTTCTGATCCAGCTTTTTTTCTGGTATTTTGCCATGCCCATGGGGCTGCCGGAATCGTGGCGGGAGGTCGTGTTCGCCCATGATTTCGAGTTCTGGTCCGCCACCATCGGACTGTCCGTGTACACGGCATCCTTTATGGCCGAGGTCATCCGGGCCGGCATCCAGTCCATTCCCCGCGGCCTGCTGGAGGCGGCCTACTCCTCGGGCCTGACCTACACCCAGGCCCTTCGGACCATCATCCTGCCCCTGGCGTTTCGGGCCATCATCCCCCCCCTTGGCAGCGAGTTTCTGAACAACATGAAGAACTCCTCCCTGGCCATGGTCGTGGGGGTGGCCGAGTTGTGCTGGCAGGCCCAGCAGCTGGAATCCCTGACCTTTCGCGGGTTCGAGGCCACCACGGCCGCCTCGGTCCTGTATCTGGGGCTGTCTCTGGTCATCTCCTGGGTGCTGAATCTGATCAACACCCGGCTGCGCATCCCGGACAACCACACGACATTCGGGTGGGACCACGCCCTGGCCACCATGCTGTTTCTGCCCTTTGAACGGCTCTGGAAGCTCCTGGCCATGCCGTTCTCCCTGTTCAGGAAAAACAGAAACGACCTGCACTACACCCGGGCCGGACTGATCCGGAAACGGATCATGGAGCTGGGCCTGCAGGGGGTGATCCTGGCCGGCAAGGGAACCTTTGTGGCCGGCGTCGGATTTCTGCTCTTTAAATGCGGGCAGGGACTGTACGCATTTGAGTGGTCCGTGGTCTGGAACAACCTGCCCACCCTGCTCATCTGGCGGTTCCCCAACGGCTCCCCCAACGAGGTTCTCTGGGGACTGGGCGGATTCAGCTTCTCCATCCTCATGGCGGTCATCGCCATCTCGGTCAGCTTCTTTATCGGCCTGATCGTGGGGCTGGGCCGAATGTCGGAAAACCGGATCTTTCGCATCCCCTGCCTGCTGTACATCGAGATCATCCGCGGCAACCCGCTCATCCTGGTCATCTTCTGGGTCTACTTCTTCCTGCCCATCTTCACCGGTGCCTATCTGGACGTCTTCTGGTCCGCCACCATCGCCCTGACCATCTTCACCGGCGCCTACCTGGCCGAGATCGTGCGCGGCGGCATCCAGAACATCCCCCGCGGCCAGTTCGAAGCAGCCTACGGCACGGGCCTCGGCTACTACCACACCATGACCTGCATCATCCTGCCCCAGGCCCTGAAGCAGATGATCCCGGCCATCGTGGGCCAGTTCATCGCCATCTTCAAGGACACCTCCCTGGCCTTTGTCATCGGCGTCCTGGAACTGACCTTCGTGGCCCAGGGCCTGAACAACCGGATCATGGTCCACCCGTTTGAGATTTATACGACTGTGGCGGCATTGTATTTTATTTTCTGTTATTCATTGAGTATCGTGGCAAGACGGCTGGAGCGGAAGCTGACGCCGGAGAGTGCGCGGATTTCGATGTAATGAAACCAGTCCTTTTCCGCATCACTAACAATCTCAAGGTCGGAGGCGTTCAGAAACGCCTTCGGGCCCTGCTGCCCCTGCTTACCGACGACTTCGAGGTGCACATTGTCACCTACCGGGACAAGGGTGTGTTTTTCGACGAGCTGGCTGATCTCGGGGTGCATACCCATTTTCTGCCCCGGAGTGGCAGCTGGGACCCCGTGGCCATCGTCAAGCTGGCCATGCTGCTGCGCCAGCACAAGACAGACATCGTACACACCCACTCCTTCGGGGGAAACATCTTCGGCATCCTGGCCGCAGCCCTGGCCGGGGTTCGGGTTCGAGTCGGACAGGTGCATCTGTGTGATCTGCACTGGTACGGAAAATCCGGGCTCCGGCGCAGAAAACAGATTCTGGAAGAAACCCTCATCCACCGGGCCCTGACCCACAAGGTCCTCTTTGTCTCCGAGCAGTCGCGCGATCATTTCCAGCACCACACCAGGCTGCCCGACGCCATGCTCGAGATCCTGCACAACGGCATGGTCTTTCCTGACCGCTCGATGCTCACGCCCGTGTCCAAAGCGGATCTCAAAATTAAAGCCCATGAAAAAGTGATCGGGTTCGTGGGACGCATTGCCAAAGGCAAGGGACTGGACCACTTTATCAATTTTGCGAGCCGCATTCCGGCAGGAGTGCGTGACAGATACCGATTTGTAGTCATCGGCTCAGGCGGCAATTTGGACAAGTGGAAGACCCTTGCCTCCGAAAAAGGGCTGGGAGAACGGCTTCTGTTTCTGGGAGAAAAAACAGACATCTTCAACTACTACCCGCTCCTTGACTGCCTCCTGTTTACGTCCGACCCCACGGCCGAAGGCATGCCCGGGGTGGTCCTGGAAGCCTGTTCCTTCGGACTGCCCATCCTGGCCAGACGGTCGCCCACCCTGGACGAGGTCTCCGGATATTACTCCCGGCTGACCTTCATCAACGAATCCGGCTCCCCGTTGGACGACCTGGAGCGCGCCCTGGCCATGCCGGAAGCGGACCAGACCGCATTTCGAAACGAATTTTCTTTGGAGAATATGCGGGAACGGACGGTTGAGTTGTATTTCAGGCTGCTGGATGAGCAACGACACTGCCTTTAGGGGTGTGTTGAGTGTTGAGTGTTGAGTTGAATAAAAGAAAATCACCCCCATCCCTCTTCAACTCAAAACTTAAAACCTGAGGGTACGCACTCTCACCGTGGTCCTTCTAACGGCCTGGAATTTCCCGCACAAAAGTCCCCCCTTCGAGGGGGGCCAGGGGGGTGTTTTCCAAGCTCGGCAAAGCCGTCGAAAAAAGGCAGGGGTCGCGTAGGGCCTGGCAAAAATTCACGCAGGTGCTCGTCTTGGAGCACACCCCCCTATACCCCCCCCCCTCAAGGGGGGACCTCTTTGCTGATATTTCAGTACCAGCTAAAAAATTCACAGGGCGTGCGTAACTTCACTTAAAACTCAAAACTTCTTTCCC
>JAWLGC010000157.1:0-4190 GCA_041685265.1 Desulfomicrobiaceae bacterium
GGGTTTGAGCCGACCTTCTTCACCACCTCCCAGGTGGGCCTGCCCGCGCCCGAGACCGGGCTCGACGCTCCGCCCCTGGCAGACGCGTACGACTATGACCTGCTCAAATCAATGGATGTCGTGGTCTCCTGTCAGGGCGGCGGATACACCGAGAAAGCCCATCCTGAGCTGCGTAAAACCGGCTGGACCGGGTACTGGATCGACGCCGCTTCCACCCTGCGCATGGCGGACCACTCCGTTATCGTCCTTGATCCCGTGAACCGTTCGGTTATCGACACGGCTCTGGACGGGGGTGTCAAGGACTATGTGGGCGGCAACTGCACCGTCTCCCTGATGCTCATGGGGCTGGGCGGTCTGTTTGAAAAGGGACTGATCGAGTGGATGACCTCCATGACCTATCAGGCCGCCTCCGGGGCCGGGGCCAGGAATATGCGCGAGCTGGTCAATCAGATGCGGACCATCGGCATGGACAGCGCGGACCTGCTGGACAACCCGGGCGCGGCCATTGCCGAACTGGATAAGCGGGTCATCTCCTGCATGCGCAGCAGCGATTTTCCGGCAGACAATTTCGGGGTGCCCCTGGCTGCCAGCCTGATTCCCTGGATCGATAAGGCATGGGACAACGGCCAGACCAAGGAAGAGTGGAAGGGGTTTGTGGAGACCAACAAGATTCTGGGTCGGTCCGACAACCCGGTGCCCATCGATGGTCTGTGCGTGCGTATCGGCGCCATGCGCTGCCACAGCCAGGCCTTCACCATCAAGCTGAACAAAGATGTGCCCGTGGCCGACATCGAGGCGATGCTCGCGGCCCATAACGACTGGGTCAAGGTTATCCCCAACGAACGGGAGGGCTCCATGCAGGAACTTTCCCCGGCAAAAGTCACGGGAACCCTGAGTGTTCCGGTAGGCCGTATCCACAAGATGAACATGGGCCCTGAGTTCATTACCGCCTTTTCCGTGGGCGACCAGCTTTTGTGGGGCGCTGCCGAACCGCTTAGGCGCATGCTGCAGATTCTGCTGGAGCGGATGTCCTGAGCAGCAGGCGGAACGTACACAATGATGAATATGAAACGGCCCGAATTTTCGGGCCGTTTTTTTGTTCTGAATACCTGAAGTTACGCACCGTCTCCCAAACATCCTCTTCGCGTCCTTTGCGGTGAAAAAATCTTACCGCGAAGGACGCGAAGAGCGCGAAGGAAGAGGGGCATGGAGCATACAGGTCCTATAGGTCCCATTGCTTTAGGAGATATTGAGCTGTGCCTGGCTTCAGCGAATAAAGGAGGGAGAAGAGAGTCTTTTGAATGAAGTTCGGCTTGTTATTTTGACGATTTATATTTATGTGCCTTTTGTTCTTGACTCTTTTTTCAGAAAACATCCTACATACCCCCGGATAATGACCCCAAAAGACAGCAGACAAAAAAAAGGTGGTTCCTTCACATCTCCTGAGGAACTCTCCAGGCGGATCACCATCGTCGACGCCAAGGGCAGGTTGGCAGGCCTGATGGGGGTGGTGCTCGTGGCGGCCATCATCGCATGGAGCCTGTTCGGGTCAGTGCCGGAAATGGTGGCCGGGTCCGGCATCCTGATCCCTCCGGGCGGACTTATGGATGTGGTTTCCCTTGGGCAGGGGCAGATTACGGAAGTGGAGGTCGGGCCGGGGGACCGGGTCGGTGTCGGAGATATTGTGGCCCGCATCTCAATGCCCGAGCTCAAGGCCCAACGTCAGTCCGTTCTGGCTGATATCGAAAACGCCAGGCTTTGGAGCGAGGAACGGTCGGACTACCACGACCGGACCATGACCGTGCAGGGGCGGAATAATGCCGAACGCATCGAGCAGCTTCGGTTCCGCATGAAATATCTGCGAGAATATTTTTCGTTTCTGAAAAAGTTCGTAAAGGGACTGGAGGGCGTGAATAAGGAGTATCTGACCCCTAAGGAAGTCGAGGAGTCCCGCAGAAATATGCAGTCGGTCCTGGCTGAGATTCACGACTGCAAGCTGAAGATTGCCGAGGTGCAGGCCGCGGAACTGGATCTGGCGGGTAAATTCGAGCAGGATCGGCTGCAGAGCAGGGAAAAGGAAACCGGCCTTACGGTGGCCCTGGAGAACGTCGACCGTCAGCTCAAACTCTTTTCCCGGGTACGCAGCCCGTATGAAGGGGTTGTGGTCGAACTCGGTGTGGAGTCCGGCGATTATGTCAGTCCGGGGATGCCCCTTGTGGCTTTGCGCCCCCTGGACCCGACCCTTGAGGCGGGGCTGGTTTTTCCGGTGGAGATCGGCAAGAAGATCAGGCCTGGAATGAAGGTGTACATTTATCCCTCCACGGCTCCCAAGGAGGAGTACGGGTGCATTTACGGCCTGGTGTCGTCGGTGTCCGAGTATCCGGTTTCAGCTGAATCCCTGATGCAGTCTTTGGGAACAAGCCATCTGGTGACGTCTCTTCTGGAGCAGGGGGTGCTGCTCAAGGTCGAAGTGACTCTGTTGAGAGATCCGGAGACCCCCACCGGTTTCAAGTGGTCTTCATCCCAGGGCCCTAAGACCGGTGCTATAGCGGCCGGAACGCTGTGTACCGGCAATGTGGTTCTCAAGCGGAGCCGTCCCGTGGATCTTGTGTTTCCTAAGTTATCAAAAATGCTGGGGCTGCCCCAGAGATGAGGCCCTGCCCGGATATCGCGACTCGGATTACTCCGGACCGGTTCCGGGAGTTGTATCAGGAACATGCGGGGCGGTTATGTGCCTGGCTGACCCGTCTTTTGCGCGGGGACGGGGCTGAAGCCGAAGGGATTGTTCAGGATGCTTTTTTGAAGGCGTGGCAGTGCCGGGAAGAGATTCGCGATCCGGCTGCGTTTCGTTCCTGGCTGTACGCCACGGCCTTGAACATACTGCGCATGCGCAAGCGGAGGCTTCGTCCCGTGACCGGGATGGATTGCGAGCCGGTTGGGGAGCGGCCGTTGCCCGAGCGGCAGGTGGCAGGAGCCGAAGAGTTGGGCAGGGTGATGAGGGCTCTGGATCGGATTTCTGATGAGCAACGCGAGGCAGTTCTTCTGGTGCGTATGCATGCCATGAAGTTTCGAGAGGCTGCCGAGATTCTCGGGGTGTCGGAAAACACGGTCAAGACCCGGGTCCGGCGGGGGCTGCTCAGGCTGGCCGAAGAGCTGAAAGGATGCTGATCTTGTAGGGGCGCACCGCGTCATTTTACCAAATGAAGTTACGCAGACCCTCCATAATCCTTCAGCTGAGTCCACGGTTACCGGCAAGAAGGTCCCCCCTTGAGGGGGGTAGGGGGGTGTGTTCTCGGACTGCGTGGCCATGACAGGCTAATATTAGTGCCCAACCTTTCAATGCATGGATTTTTCCGGCAGGCGTTGCCAGACACCCCCCTGCCCCCCTCGAAGGGGGGACCTCTTTGCTGGTATTGCAGAACCAGCTAGAAAATTCATTGCGACTGCGTAACTTCAGTTACCAGGTCGTTGATCAACTCCAGCTGCCTGGGAAGGCAGGCCCGTTTGAAATCATACCCTTCCACCACCGTCTGCCGGGCCGCCCGGCGTACCTCCTCCAAATCCCTTCTCCTTCCAAGCGTCTCCACCACCTTGTCCGCTACGCACTGCGGATCGAGCATGTCTTCAATCAGAAAACCGTTTTCACCGTCCTGGATCACCTCGGTCACTGGCGCAGTGGCCGACCCGACCACCACACATCCCGCACTCATGGCCTCCAGGCAGGACCAGGACAGGACAAAGGGGTACGTCAGGTAGAGATGGGCCGCGGAGATGCGCAGCACGGACAGGTAGTCCGCGTACGAAAGCCTCCCCAGAAAATGGACCCTGTCTGAATTAAGACCGGTCTCCTGCATATACATCTGTCTGTATGTTCTCCCTTCCGGGGGCCGCGAACCGTAGCTGACCCCGTCCGCACCCACCACAAGCACCCGGCACTTCGGGCGGCGTTCCAATATGGATGGCAGGGCCCGCATGAAGGAGTGGAATCCGCGGTAGGGTTCCAGGTTGCGGGCCACATAGGTCAGGATCTCATCTTCGGCAGTGAGTAATGGGCCGCTCGGGCCGACACGAAAGGATGCTCCGGGATCAGGGCAAACCATGTCCGTGTCGATCCCGTCATGAACCCGAACCATGCGCTGCTGCATGAACTCCGGGAATCGGCTCTTCTGCCACGCGGTCGGGGTCATGCC
>JAWLGC010000158.1:0-4139 GCA_041685265.1 Desulfomicrobiaceae bacterium
GCTAGGAGAAGGCGGGGCAGGCAGCCCCTGTCAGGTACCGATACATGCGACAGCCTGCATGATGCTTTCCGGTTCGTGTAAAAAAAGAGACGTACCAGGGGCTGAAGATTGCACTGCACCGAGGATACTGCCTCTCGGAAGGCTCCGAAAGGGAGAAGTTATTGCGGGTAACGGGGAAGGAGCGGAAGAAAAGCGGGTACGAAGAGTACCTGCTCAACCTGTTTAACGACGGAGAGTGACCGATGGAATTTATCAGGACCGGAATTCCGGATGTGGTTGCGGTCGACCCCCGGGTGTTCGGGGATGAGCGCGGTTTTTTCATGGAAACCTGGCAGCGCAGGACGTTTGCCGACAACGGCATTGACTATGATTTCGTGCAGGACAACCACAGCCGGTCCGGTCGCGGCATTCTTCGCGGGCTGCACTACCAGATTCAAAATCCCCAGGGAAAGCTGGTTCGGGTCATTCACGGGGAGGTATATGATGTGGCCGTGGATATCCGCAAGGGGTCTCCCTGGTTCGGGAAATGGGTCGGCGTGGTGCTTTCCGCTGAAAACAAACGGATGCTCTGGGTGCCGCCCGGGTTTGCCCATGGGTTTTACGTCCTCAGCGAACAGGCCGAGTTCGTGTACAAGTGCACGGATTTTTATGCCCCGGAACATGAGCGATCCATCATCTGGAATGACCCCTCTCTGGCCATTGACTGGCCCCTGGGCGGATCTTCTCCCAGCCTTTCCGAGAAAGATGGCAACGGAAGTCTGTTCGCTGATGCGGAGTGCTTTGAGCAGGGATTTGCATTTCGCCGTTGAGAACCGTTTCCGATTCAGATCGCGAACAGATCGGGAAAACGGAGACCGTGGCATCTTTTTCAGAGCCACTCAACAACGCTCTTAGCCTTGTGTGGGAGTCATGAACAAAGTGAAGGCAGGATTTGTCGTCTTGAATTACGGCTCTCCGACCATGGCCATTGGAGTCTGCTCCTCCATCGCCGAGAAAATGGAGGAGGCCCATATCGTGTTTGTGGATAATTTTTCGTCCGAGGAAAACAGGGGGCATGCTGAAAAAGGCGTTCGGGATTTGTCGGAAACACGACATTGCGGGTTCTTTTTCCTGCCGCTGCCTGAAAATGGCGGCTACGGGCCGGGGAACAATGCCGGGCTGGCTTATCTGTTTGAAAAAACAGATGCCGAAGTGGCCTTTGTGGTCAACAGCGATGTCCGGGTCTGTTCCCTCGATTTTTCCGGTCTGGAGTCCGGAGTTCGGGATGATACGGTGTATGCGGCGCAATTGTTTGAGCATGGGCGGTCCCGAATCGGGGTAAGCGTGTTGCGGCCATGGTGTTTCCTTCGAAAGGATCTGGCGTGTGTTTCTGAACTGGGCGTATCCGGTGGCAACGTCCCGTATGTGTCCGGATGTTTTTGGGGAATGTCCCGCGGAATGTTCAAGGCCACGGGCGGTTTTGCCGAAGATTATTTTCTTTATTTCGAGGAACTCGATTTTTTCTATCGATATAAAAAAGAATTCGGGGCGTTTCCGGGTATTGTCCTGCTCGAGGGGGTGGAGGCAGAACATTTTCATGGAGCGACGACCGGAATATCCCGGAAACCAGGCGACAGGTCTCTTGTTGCAGAGTACTGTTCCGCACGCTCCAGGATGATTTTTTCAGCAAGGTGGCTGAAGCCCTTCTGGCCGTTCGCATTGCTGTACAACATGACGCTGGCTGGTCGCAGTTTTCTCCGGGGGCACCTCCGATCATGCGCAGCAATCATACGGGCCTCCTTTGACGGGATGCTGGGACGTAATATGTACAGGCAACGGAGGGGGGCATGAGGTCGGAGGGCTTGAAAGTGGCCATTGTCCATTATTGGCTGGTCAACGAGCGGGGCGGGGAAAAAGTGCTGGCGGCTCTGTGCGATCTGTTCCCCGAGGCTGATGTGTATACCCATGTCCTGGATGGAGATAAAACGTTTTCCTTTCTCAGGGGCAGGCGGGTGTTCACCTCCTTTATCCAGAAACTACCCTGGGCCGTAACATGGTACCAGAACTACCTGCCCCTCATGCCCCTTGCCCTGGAACAGCTGGATCTTTCCGGGTACGACCTGGTTCTGTCCAGCGAGTCCGGACCCGCCAAGGGGGTGCTTACATCGGCCGGGACTACCCATATCTGCTACTGCCACAGCCCCATGCGTTATCTTTGGGATATGTACCACGGGTATCTGCGCAGCGCGGGGTGGTTGAAAAAGGTGATTATGGTCCCCGTGTTTCATTATCTCCGGATGTGGGACAGATTGAGTGCCGACCGGGTCGATCACTTTATTGCCAATTCCGAAAATGTGGCCCGGCGTATTCAAAAGCACTATCGGCGGGAGGCCGACGTGGTGCATCCTCCGGTCGATCTGGAGGCGTTTGAGCCGTCGGAGAACCGGCAGGACTATTATCTGATGGTCGGTGAACTTGTGGGGTACAAGCGGGCTGATCTGGTGGTCCGGGCTTTTCAGCATCAGGACAGAAGACTGGTCGTGGTGGGGGACGGTGAGCAGATGGCACTGCTCAAACGGCTGGCCGGCCCCAATGTGACCCTGCTCGGGCGCTGCCCTGCTGCGGAACTTCGACGGCGATATTCCGAATGCCGGGCCCTGATTTTTCCGGGAGAGGAGGATTTCGGCATCGTGCCGGTGGAAGCCATGGCATCCGGAAGTCCGGTCATCGCCTTTGGGCGTGGCGGGGCTCTGGAGACGGTCCGGGAGGGGGTGTCCGGGATGTTTTTCCATGAACAGACCGAAGAGGCCGTACGGGACGCTCTGGACAGGTTCGAGGCCGTGGAAGAGTTGTTTCAGCCTGAGGAGGTTCGGTTGTCGGTGCAGCATTTTTCCGTGGAGCGGTTCAAGGGGGAGATTCTGGAAAGAGTGTTGCGTTTTGAGTGCCTTTAACGCAACACGCAACACGCAACACGAAAAACGCAACACGAAAAAAAAGGGAGTGGTGTTGAGAATCGGTTTTCCAAAAAAATGTTCCCCGTCCTCCATGATCGGTGCCTTTCTGCTGTCCGATATCCTGGCGTTGTTCTTCGCCGGGCTGGCAAGTGTCTGGATCAGGTACGTTTTTGACGGGCAGTTCGAGCCGGAGGTCTACTGGCGGCTGGTTCCCTATCTGGGGGTGTTTCTGGCCACCTTCGGCCTGGTGGGGCTGTATCCCGGGATTCTGATCAGCCCGCCCGATGAGCTCAAGAAGGTCACCCAGTCCTGCTCGGTGGTGTTTCTGGCCCTGGCCGGGGTGGTGTTCATGTCCAAGCGGGGGGAGATGTATTCCCGGGGGATCTTCCTTATGGCCTGGCTCGGGGCCGTGGTGCTGGTGCCGTGGTTTCGGTCCCTGACCCGGCGGGTGGCGCACCGGAGATGCTGGTGGGGGTATCCGGCCGTGATCTTCGGGGCCGGCCGGACCGGGGAGATGGTGGCCGGGACCCTGCGCAAGCGGTATCGTCTCGGGCTTCGGCCCGTGCTTTTTCTGGATGATGATCCGGCCAAGATCGGGACCGTGGTCAGCGGCCTGGCCGTGGACGGGCCCCTGGAAAAGGGGAAGGACCTGGTCCGGGAGTATGACAACGGCGTGGCCATTGTGGCCCTTCCCGGGGCTTCCAGCGAGCGGCTGTTGAAACTGCTTGAAAAGGCGGTGTCCGGATTCCGGCGGGTGGTGCTGGTGCCGGACATGTTCGGGATGTCGTCGCTGTGGATCTCGGCCTTTGATTTCGGCGGGATTCTGGGGCTGGATCTGCGGCAGAAGCTTCTCGATCCGAGACGGCAGCTGATCAAACGGATTATGGAACTGGGGCTGATCATCCTGTTTCTCCCTTTGCTTGTGCCCCTGGTCGGGGTCCTGGCCCTGCTGGTCAAACTGGATTCCCGCGGACCCGTGTTTTTTCGGCACACCCGTATCGGTGTGGGCGGCAGGGAGATCATGATCTGGAAATTCAGAACCATGGTCCGGAACGCGGATCAGGCCCTGGCCGAGTGTCTGGAGCGTAACCCGGAGATGCGCCGGGAGTGGAAGGACAACCACAAGCTGGCCTGTGATCCACGCATCACCCGGGTGGGCAGGGTGCTGCGCAACACCAGTCTGGATGAGCTGCCCCAGCTCTGGAA
>JAWLGC010000159.1:0-4138 GCA_041685265.1 Desulfomicrobiaceae bacterium
CCAGAATCCCAGAATCCCAGAATCCCAAAATCCCAGAATCCCAGAATCCCAGAATCCCAGAATCCCAGAATCCCAAAATCCCAGAATCCCAAAATCCCAGAATCACAAAATAAGATTACTTGATCAGCCCCTCGGCCATCACCCTGGCCTGCGCTCCGCCGCCGGTCATTCTGGCCAGCTCATCGATGACGGCCGGGCGACCAAGGGGTGCGCACAGGGTATAGGTTTCCCCGTCACGAACGACTTTCCGGATCTGGAAGTGGCGATCCGCCCTGCCGGCCAGTTGCGGCCAGTGGGTAATGAGGATGACCTGCTGCCGGTCGGCCAGGGCCCGGATGCGATCGGCCACCTGCCCCAGGGTGACGCCTCCGATGCCGGAGTCCACCTCATCAAAAAGCAGGGTCGGGCTCTGCTCCCGGGCCTGCAGTCCGACCACGGCCAGCAGAAAGCGGGACAACTCGCCGCCCGAGGCGATGCGGTCCAGGGGCTGGGCCGGCTGCCCCGGGTTGGGGACCCACAGAATGCGGGGACGTTTCTCGATGATCCCGGAGTGGATCTCCACGTCCCGAAAATCAAAGACCACACAGACATGTTCGGAGAATCCGAGAAACCGGAGCTCTGTTTCCAGGCTTTCCCGGAGCACCTCCGCCGCCGCCATACGCTGGGCATTGAGCCGTTCCGTGGTCTCGGCCAGCCTGGCTGCGGCCTCCTTTTCCTCCCGCTCCAGCTGGGTCAGGGCCAGCCTGCTTTCATCCAGAAAGGAAAGATTCTCCTCGATCTCGGCCTGCAGTTCCAGAATCTTGACCAGGGGCCGCTTCAGCCGCCGCTCCAGCTGGGTCAACTCGAACAGTCTGGACTCGATGGCGTCGGTCTCGTCGTCCCCGTCCACGGCGGGCAGGGCCCGGATGGACCGCTCCAGTTCCCGCAGCATGTCCGCAACATCCTCCAGGGATTCCACATACCCGGAAAACTGATCATCGGCCCGGGACAGGTCGGTCACAGCCTGCTTCAACCCGGCAATCCTGTCTGACAGCCCGTCGCTTTCCCCGTACAGCACGTCCATGGCCGCTCGGGAGGACTCCCGGGCCTCGACCCTGGACCGGGCCTCGGCCCGCCGCTCCATAAGCTCCTCTTCCTCTCCCGGCCTGGGGTCGACTTTGGCGATCTCCCCCTGCTGGTATTCCAAAAACTCCCGCTTGTCCTCCAGGGACTGAACCCGGTCCCTGACTTCCTGCTGCCGGCTCAGAATGGACTGGACCTCCTGCAACCGGGCCGCAAACACTTCAGGCAGGGCCTGATCCTCCAGAAACCCGTCCAGAATACGCGCATGATAGGTCGGCGAAAGGAGTTTCTGCTGCCCGTGCTGGCTGGTATGGATAAGCAGCCTTGATTTCAGGGCGGCGATCCTCTGCTGGGAACCGATGGCATCGTTGATATACAACCGGCTCCGCCCGGTGGAGGCAAGCAGTTCCCGGCGCAGCACCAACTCCCCCTCGGGCAGGGCAAAGATGGCCTCCACCTGGGCCTTGTCCCGTCCGGGACGAACCATGGCCGCGGAGATACGCTCTCCGAGAATGAAATCCAGGGCCCTGAGAATAAAGGACTTTCCGGCCCCGGATTCTCCGGTAAGCACGTTCAGGCCGGGGGCGAACTCCAACTCCACATCATCAATCAGGGCCAAATTTCTGATACGCAGAAAATCAAGCATGCACAATGCTCCTTGCTCGGCACGGACACCTCAAGAGCGGGTCCGAAATATTTGCACAAAACAGAGAAAAAAAACAGCTCTCACAAGCAGGGGAGAAAGTTTCACAAGCGTTGATAAAAATCAACGCCTATTTCATCGATGCGGCCCGCTGATCATGAACTGCCGACCCGCAACACCGTTTAGACCGGGGCCGGCAGCGAAAAACGGTCCCCAAAAAAAAGAGACCTTTGCGTCTACACCGCATCCTGACCGAACACCTCCCGAAACGCTTTTCCCGAAAAAACGTCCGCAGCCTGTCCCATATCTGCAATTCTGCCCTGGCTGAGGACCAGCCCGTGGGTCACAAAGGACCGGATACTCCCGGGATGGTGGGAGGCCACCACGATCTGCACCCCGCCACGGGCCAGTTCTCCGAGCAGCCGCTCCAGCCCGGCCCGCCACGGGCCGGACAACCCCACGAAAGGCTCATCCAGGATCAACAGTTCCGGCCCACCCACCAGGGCCCGGGCCACCAAAGCGGCCCGGAGCTGTCCATAGGACAGAGTCTCGGCCCGACGATCCAGAAGCTCTCCCACCCCGCACCGCTCGGCCATCATCCGGGCCCGGGCCAGATCATCCCGCCCCGCTTTTTGATACACCCCCACAGATCCGAACAGTCCGGAGATGACGATATCCTCCACTGTCCACTTTCCGGAGTAGGCTGCCTGCAGGGCGGGAGAGACCACCCCCATCCGCTCCCGCAGGGGATGCAGGGGCTCGCCTTCGCCCTTACCGAACCGCAGCACTGTTCCGCCGGGACGGGGATGGACCTCGCCGAGAATGAGACGCAGCAGAGTAGACTTTCCGGCCCCGTTTTTCCCGAAGATTCCCCAGTGCTGCCCGGGCAGCACGCACAGATCGATCCCGGTCAGGACCGGGGTTCCTGAGATGGTCACCTTGGCCGAGCGGATCTCCACGGCCGGAACGTTCCCCTGTTTTTTCGAAACCGCTGCTTCGATCCCCCCCGTCTCAACCAGAAACGAGGTATTGCCGATACTCGGGGCATCCCCCTTTCGGCCCTTGAACACGGCCCGGCCCTGCTCGAGCACGAGCGCCTTGTGTACGCATCCGGGCATCTCCCTATCCCTGTGCGAGGTCCAGAGAATCCGGGTGCCGCGTTCACGGGCGATGTGGTCCACCAGATCCAGAAACCCGGCCCGGGCCCGCCCGTCCAGGGCCTGGGCGCATTCATCCAGGATGAGCATCAAGGGACGGGTGACCAGGGTCCGGGCCAGCAACGCCTTGCGAGCCTCCCCTGTGGACAGGGTGGCGAACCGCCGCTCCGCAAACCGGGTCAGCAAAAGCAGGTCCAGAACATCCACGGCCGCCTGCTCCTGCTCCGGCCCGAGCCCGGCCGGAGGATAGATGGTCTCCCCGAATCCGGCCCGGACCAGATTGCGCACCGTGGGGTTCCAGCCCATGCGGCCGTACCGGTCCTGAATATCCGGCGAAAGCAGCCGGATATGGTCCCGCACCCCGATGGGACTCTCCTGTTCGACCCCGTCAAGGATGTAGCGGCGATACGACCCGGAGCAGGGCCACCCGATTCCGGCCGCTATGGACAGCAGGGTCGACTTCCCGGCCCCGTTCCCGCCCAGAACGGCCCAGTGCTCGTTCCCGCGAATCTCCCAGGAAATGTCCCGAAGCACCTTTTTCCCGCCCCGGATCGCCCCCGCATTCTGCAGCACCACTTCCAGCCTGGACATCTGATCTCCTTGTCGTTGTTTGGTTGCCGTCACGAAGTTCTATCCAAGCCTGCGGACAAGGCAAGGGAAAACCGCCCCGCCCCCCGGGCACAGTTCCGTCCAGACCACTTTTTTTCCTTCCCCCACATTCCCCGCTTGACATTTACCCCGTTTTACACCAAAAACCGTCTTCACACGCCGTGGGGCTGTAGCTCAGCTGGGAGAGCGCTTGAATGGCATTCAAGAGGTCGTCAGTTCGATCCTGATCAGCTCCACCACTTAAAAAGGCGTGTAAAACCGCAAGGTTAAATCCTCAAGAATGCCGCTTAGAAGCCGTCCGAAAGGGCGGCTTTTTTGCGTTTTTCTAGCTTATTTATAGCCGCTCGGTGAATGACCTGCCAACTGACATTACGCAGCCGTCCAGGCTCCAAAAAGTTTTTGCTCGGCTTGTGGGGGGGGGACCCTGTGACATCCTACAGTATGATGTTGGCTCGGTGGTGATTCCGAAAGGATGGTAGTGCGTAACTTCAGCTGCAAAAAAAAGCTCAAAAAAGACGGGATACGACTCAAGGCGTATCCCGTTTTTTACTCTTGGCCCGAAAACCCGTCTACTTTCCAGCCATCATGGCCGCAATATCTTCGCCTACCGTACCGATGGGTTTGATATCAAATTTCTCCACAAGCACTTTGGCCACGGCCGGAGACA
>JAWLGC010000051.1:0-16807 GCA_041685265.1 Desulfomicrobiaceae bacterium
GCCCAGTTCAGTGATCTTTGCAACGAATTCGTCGATCATTCCGGGGACCTTGTCATACTCGTCGATAGCGACCTGCATCTGCTGGACGCGTTCGGTTTCGATACCGAGTTTGCCGAGGGTCTCACCGATATTATCCATACGACGGTTACACAGCTCAGAACCCTTCACGAAATGGCACTGATAGTCTTCCCCGTATTTACACCCGAGAAGCAGGCAGCCGTCGTTGCCCTTGGACATGGCGTCGGCGATCCAGATGGAGTTCACCGAACCAAGGCAGCGCACCGGGATGATGCGGACATACGGGCTCCACTTCTTGCCGCGGATAGCGGCCATATCCAGTGCGGGATAGGCATCGTTTTCACAGGCCAGGATCAGGAAGCGGGGACCGCCCTCCTCGATCTCGTCCGGGACATCGATCTGCTTGATCATGGAACCGATCTGATCAACGTTGTAGTCGTCGAAGAAGATGACCCGTTCCGGGCATGCGCCCATACAGGTTCCGCACCGGCGGCAGCGGGACACGTTGGGCACCGGATTGCCCTTTTCATCTTCATCCAGGGCTCCGAAGGGACACTCCTCCGTACACCGCTTACACTGGGTACACCGGAGAAGATTGAACCTGGGATAGCTGCGGTCCCCGGAACGGGGATGCACGGCCATGCCGCGGTTGGATGATTCCAGACACTGGACCGCCTTCAGGGCGGCGCCGGCGGCGTCGACTTCGGCCGTGGCCAGGGTCATGGGCTGGCGAACGCACCCGGCAGCATAAATGCCGGTCCGGCGGGTCTCGTAGGGAAAACAGATATAATTGGAATCGGCAAATCCGTCGAACAACTCCAGGTCCGGAAAGGCCTGTCCCTGCCGGTACTGCAGTTTGAGCACGGAATCCTGGGCCGTGGTCGGAACCATGGCCGTGGGCAGAACCACCATGTCCGCCTTGATCTCGATATTTTCGCCGAGCAGGGAGTCCTTGATATTCACGACCACATCCCCGGAGCCGCCGTCACGAACGCCGACCACGAATCCCTTGGTGAGCATCACGCCGGGATTGTCCTGGGCGGCCTTGTAGTACAGCTCGTTCACACCGGGAACCATCATGTGTTCGTACACGATGTAGGACTGCCCCCCGGGGCAGAATTCCTGCAGGTAATTGGCCTGTTTCAGAGCCGTGACCGAAGCCAGCTCCGAGGTATATGGCAGGTGGCGGTAGGTCTTGACCTCATGGAAGTTGTCCTTGACCACTTCTTCGTCATCATCGGACTTTACCGGTTCTTCGGGATTCTCGGCCGCAGCCTTTTCCGCCTCGGCAAAGGGCAGCAGGGAATCACCGAATCCGAGCAGGAACATAACCTTTTCCGGGGTCTCGCCGTCGGAAGGACGGGCGATCCTGCCGGCCTTGGCCATTCCCTCGAAATCCGCGGCCGTGACCACGTTCTTCAGAGTGCCGTACCCAAGGGGCTTTAAATATTCATTGCTGCCTGCGGTCCAGCCGGTAGCGATGATCACCGAACCGATGGGAAGAGTCTGCTCCTCCTTGTTCACTGCGACCACGGCCTCGAACTTGCCGGGCATCCCGGACAGGGAGGTCAGTTTCGCGGAGGTGAAAACCGTGATACGCTCGTCCGCCTGAACAGCGGCGATCTTGTCTTCCACTCCGGTGGGGTGGGCTTCCTGATAGGGATGGGCCAGCGGAATGGTCTTGTACATTTTGCCGGCAGCCCCGCCGAGGACGGCCTCCTTTTCCACCAGGACCACATCGTGCCCGGCCTTGGCCGCATCCAGGGCCGAAGACAGGCCGGTCCATCCGCCGCCGAGGACCAGGATGGTCTTGACGGAATCCAGGATTTCGGCCTCGGGAACAGAGGCCTTCTGCAGCTTTACCACGCCCATGTTCACATAGTCCAGAGCCATGGCGTGCAGTGCTTCCGGAGTCTGGCCGAGCACGAGCTCTTTGCCGTCCGGGTCCAGATAACTGAGCACGCACTGCTCGCGCAGGTTGACCCGGTCCACCAGCACGTTTTCTCCGAAATCGAAGAATTCCCAGTCCACACGGGGGGTCGGACCGCAGACGCAGACCGCGTCAATGGTCCCGGCATCCAGGGCAGCCTGAATTTTCGCCTTCCCGTCGGCACTGGCCAGCCTGGGATGGGTCTCAATGACCGCACACAGGTCTCCCCACTTGTTCTTCACGCTCTCGGCGATTTTCTCCAGATCGAGAAAGCCGCCCAGGCTTGATTCATCGAAATATAAACCGATTTTTTCGGCCATCTGACTACCTCCTTCTCACTGTCTGAACAGCTTTCATGGCAGCGCCAGTACCGGACTGAGCCGACTTCATGACATCCAGGGGCTGCTTGGCGCATCCCGCCGCGAAAATTCCCTTGTCCTCGCCGCCGATGATAAAGCCTTCCTCGTCCATTTCCACATCAAGGGGAAGCGGGGTTCCGGCCAGGCTGGGCTGCATCCCTGTAGCCAGGACGACCAGGTCGAACCGCTCCTTGGATTTGTTCCCTTCGATGGCATCTTCCACGGTCAACCAGACATCTTCGCTCGCCTTGTCCCGAGCCACTTCGGCCACCTTGCCCTTGACCGCCTTGAGCTTGTCATCGGCAAGAACCTTTTCAGCGAACTTGTCGTACCGCCCGGGGGTGCGCAGATCGATGTAATAGACGACCACTTCAGCATCAGGGTACTGTTCCCGCATATACACGGCCTGTTTCAGGGAGGCCATACAGCAGATATAGGAGCAATAGCCAAGATGATTCTCATCCCGGGACCCGGCACACTGAACAAAGGCGACCCGCTTGGGGGCCTTGCCGTCCGAGGGGCGCAGGATACGACCACTGGTGGGGCCGTTGGCCGAAGCAAGACGCTCCATCTGCATATTGGAGATACAGTTGGTGATCTCTCCGGCGCCGAGGTTGGTCAGGTTGGTCACGTCGTAGGGCTTCCAGCCCGTGGCGACCACGATGCTGCCCACGCTCAGGGTGATCTCCTTTTCCTGTTCCTCAAGATCGATGGTCTCGTCGGCGGAGAGTTTGGCTCTGTCCGAATCGCTCAGAGCGGACCCGTCCAGGGCGTATCGGCTCGGGAAAGCAAAGGGGACATCCACGTACAGGGGCTTGCGGGAGGCCAGACCGAATTCAAAAGCATTTTCGGTTTCCCCGGTCAGGGATTCGGCCAGTTCGGAGTAATCCACATTATTGGGAGCCGTATGGCGCGGCTTGATCTTGACGGTGACCTCGTAGCTTCCGGCTTCTCCGGAGACTGCAGCGACTTCGGCCATGGTAAAAAATTTGACATTCGGATTCTTCTTGATGCGCTGGAATTGAATCTCCAGCCCGCAGGACGGCGGACACAGTTTGGGGAAATATTTGTTGAGCTGCATCACGCGTCCACCCAAGAAGGGAGCCTTCTCAACGAGATAGACCTCGTGGCCGACTTCTGCAGCCTCAAGGGCGGCGGTGATTCCGCTGAATCCCCCACCGATGACTAGAATGCTGTTGTTGGACATCATCTTCCTCCCAGAACACTATTAGTAAGGCGGCCATGACACTTCATAATAAGAATGGCCCAAGCCTGAGCTATAACCTGTAATCTGCTTGTTATAGATCAGGCTCAGACCACTCTCTGCTGACCTCGACTGCAAACAGCGGCTGCGGGATAACCCGCAGCCGCTTGCAGTGAACCTTTAGGGATGGAACGGATCGGGGATGATCTGAACGTAGGGCTTTTTGAAGATCTTGGTCTCGCCCTTTGCCGGATCGTACTTGGAGTTAACAAAGCACTTCCACTTGGAATCGTCCAGTCCCATGAAGTCGGCCCGGTAGTAGAAGCCGGGGTAACGGCTTTCCTTCCGGAATTCGATGTGCTGCATGTGCAGGCGGACAGTCCACAGACGGTGGTACTGTTCCCAGCAACGGAGCAGTTCATGCAGATCGCTGGCTGCCAGCTTCTTGGAGTCTTCCTCAAGCATGTCGAGCAGAGCGAAACCGGTGCCCAGAAGCTTTTCGGAAGTGGTGTAGTAGGTGGAAACCCCGCCGCCGTACTCATCAGTGGCCTTGACCAGGCGCATCATGAAGTTGTGCGGGGTGATAAACGCGGGGTTGACCACGGGATCGGTGGATGCACCCTTGTTCTCTTCGAACACGTACCAGGGAGCGTAGATTTCATTTTTCAGTTCTTCTGCGGTCTGGCTCAGCGCGGGTTTGAAATCCTTGTGATCCAGGTACCAGCGGACCATCTGCTTACCGACGATGCGGCCTTCAGCATGGGAACCGGAGGAGAACTTATGACCGGAAGCGCCAACACCGTCAGCACAGGTGAACAGGCCGTTGACCGTGGTCATACGGTTGTAGATCTTGCCGTTGTCGGCCCGGACCTTGTAGTCTTCGGGAACCCATTCTTCGTCGGGACCGGAAACCCAGATACCGCAGCAACCGGAGTGGGAGCCGAGCAGGTAGGGTTCAGTGGGCATGATTTCAGAGCCGACTTCTTCCGGCTTGATGTTCATGGCGGCCCACAGGTTGGCCTGGCCGACACACATATCGAGGAAGTCTTCCCAAGCTTCGGATTCCAGATGCTTCTGTTCCTGCTTGTTCAGTTCCTTGAAGGTGTTCTGCAGAGCGGTGGCGGTGTCCATGTAAATGGGACCGCGGCCTTCGCGCATTTCGCGAAGCATCATGTGGTTCCGCAGGCAGGTGGGGATGATCGGGCCGTGAGCGTAGCCACGATCTTCGTAAGGCTTGAGCATGGCCCGGTTGGTCACGCAGTAGTCTTCGCCCTTGGAGTTGGTTGCCTTGGCTTTGAAGAGCAGGAACCATGCGCCGACCGGACCGTAACCGTCCTTGAAGCGGGCGGGCACGAAACGGTTTTCCATCATGGTCATTTCCGCGCCGACCTGAGCACACATGGTGTAGGTGGAACCTGCGTTCCAGACCGGGTACCATGCACGACCCATGCCCTCACCGGTGGACCGGGGACGGTAGACGTTGACCGCGCCACCACAAGCGACAACCGCACAGTTGCACTTGAAGATGAAAACCTTGTTTTCACGAGCGGAGAAACCGACGGCACCGGCGATCCGGTTGGGCTCGTTGGCGTCCAGCAGCATCTTCACGATGAAGATACGCTCCATGTAACGATCTTCGCCCAGAACATTCTTGGCGGCTTCACCAACGATGCACTTGTAGGACTCACCGTTGATCATCATCTGCCAGCGACCGGAACGAACCGGGGTGTCGCCGTTGCGCAGGGCCAGGCCGGCCTTTTTGGCCTGGGCGCCGTCCAGGTTCTTGCCGTCCTTCTTGACCCAGCAGGGCAGGCCCCACTCTTCGAAGAGATGGACGGAGTCATCAACGTGACGGCCGAGGTCATAGATCAGGTCTTCGCGGACCAGGCCCATGAGGTCGGTGCGGACCATACGGACGTAGTCGTCGGCATCGTTGTCACCAAGGTAGGTGTTGATGGCGGACAGACCCTGAGCGACAGCGCCGGAGCGGTCGACTGCGGCCTTGTCGAGCATCATGATTTTGGCTTCGGGAGCGTATTTGTCGGCCCAGCGGACAGCTTCAAAAGCGGTTCCGCAACAACCCATACCGGCACCGACCATCAAGATGTCGGTATCAATTTCGACCACTTCAGGCTCAGCAAGGGGCAACCCCTTGGTAGCGTCTTTCATGGGAATCTGAGGCATTATATTCCTCCTGAACTAGCTGTTAAAAATTGAAACCGAGACTACCGATTGCCGCCTTCACAGGGAAGGTCGAACCAGCACTGATCGATATCCTGCTCGGTGATGTCGAACTTCTTACCCAGGACAGCCTTGGGAGCGGTCAGTTCGGTTTCAGTGAACAGGAGTTCGTTTTCCAGATCGCCGGCTTCAGGCTTGCCTTCGAAAGGCTTGAGGCCGCCTTCAGGAGTGGTCCGGATGGGGAATTTGAAGCGCTTGACTTCGCCGTTCCGGAACTGGACGGTCCACATGATGTCTTCGGCGCTGCGCAGGGGAATGGAGGTTCCACCCATGGGAGCGAAGTCAGCATAGGGGCGGGCGGTGATGGCGCCCTGAGGACAGATTTTGATGCAGGAATAACATTCCCAGCAAGCGGCCGGTTCCTGGTTGTAAGCCTTCATGGCTTCAGGATCCAGGATCATCAGGTCGTTCGGGCAAATGTACATGCAAGCGGTCTTTTCGCCACCCTTGCAGCCGTCACATTTTTCCGGGTTGACAAAAGTTGGCATAGATTCCTCCCAACTAAAGAGTTTGATAAAGACTTAGCCGTTCAAGGCGTTCACCCGAAGGCGAAGCCTGGTTTTCTCGAAGCCGGAACCGCGTCCCCGCTTCGGCCCAAAAGCTTGTGAAGAAAGTATCGATCTCCTTACAGGGTGTCAAGAACAAAGTGAAAACATTCGCAATGTCCTTTCCCTGCAAAGCCGACCGGCCCGATCCGGACCGGTCGGCTTTCGTGAAGATCTCTATTTCATGACATCGCCGGAAGCGGCACCCTGCATCTTGACCTCGACCTTTTCGGTCAGGCCTTCATAGTATTCGCGCAGGATGACCAGGACTTCGTCACGACCGAAGTGATCCGGGATGGGAGCGCCGTCGGACAGGCCCTTGCGGAGCTTGGTGCCGGACAGAATAACGCGATCTTCCTTGCTGTGAGGGCAGGTCCGCAGGGAAGCCATACCGTCACACTTGTAGCAGTAGAAGGTCCAGTCGATCTTCAGGGGCTCGCAGAGCAGGGCCTTGCCGGGCTCGGGGCAGGCTTCGTCCACATAGGGGATCTTGTCGAAGATGGTCTGGGCCTCGAACAGGCCGTAGAAGTCGCCCACACCGGCGTGGTCACGCCCGATGAGCATCTTGTTCACGCCGTAGTTCTGGCGGAAGGTGGCGTGCAGCAGGCCCTCGCGGGGACCGGCATAACGCATATCCAGGGGGTAGCCGCCCTGAACCACGTTTTCCTTGACAAAGTAGTTCTCGACCAGGGTGTCGATGGCCTTGACGCGGACTTCGGCCGGGATGTCTCCGGGCTTCAGGTTGCCGATCAGGGAGTGGATGAGCACGCCGTCGCAGACTTCCACGGCAATTTTGGCCAGAAATTCGTGGGAACGATGCATGGGATTACGCAGCTGCAGGGCGGCCACGTTGCTCCAGCCACGCTCTTCGAAGATCTGACGGGTTTCTGCAGGACGCAGATACACGCCTTTGTAACGCTCGGGGTAATCACCCTCGGAAAGAACCTTGACCGGGCCGGCCAGGTTGTATTTCTTCTGGGCCATAACCATTTTCACGCCGGGATGATCTTCCATTGCGATCTTCCAGAAGACGTCGTCGGCGGATTCTTCGCCTTCGCCCTTGAAGACCTTCTCACATTCCCATTCCTTGTCCGCTTTGGTCAGCTCATACTTTTCTTCGATCTTCATGGTGGCGAAGGCTTCGCCTTTGAAGACCAGAGCCACTTCATCACCGACCTTCACGTCTTCGTCGTCGGTGTCCAGGGTGACCGGTACGGGCCAGAAGGTGCCGTCGGCCATCAGAAAATTTTCACAAACGCCTTTCCAATCCTCGCGGCCCATAAATCCGCTCAGCGGACTGAACCCGCCGACACCCATCATGATCAGGTCGCCCTTGGCACGGGGGGAAATCTCCAGCTGCTTCAGACCGGCTGCCTTTTTCTGCTCAGCCGCCAGTTCCGCGCCTTCCAAAAGGCAGCAGACAAGACCTTTGCCACCGTGCGGTGCTACTAATGCCATGATCGAACCTCCTATTCGACTAGATTGTTTTAAATTTCACATTTAGTCTGTGGGTCACCATTTGCTCGGACTCGGACCGATTGTCAACCGTTTTGTGATTTTTTTATCAAAAGAATTCCACTCCCCTACACCTGCCGGACAATAATCCGATTTTCTCAGCTGAGATTACGCACTCCGCAGGTATCGGCCTTATAAGAGGCAGTCATTCCCGCGAGCAGCCTGCCCTCGACCACGATCGGGGCGGGAATCTCCGCGCCAGGGACAACGCCCGACATTGCCCACAAGTCTAAGATTCCCGTTTTCACGGGAATGACTGCTGGAGAATACAGGCGTTGCGCTAAAGAACACTCAGCAGGGGGAGCTGTGTACCTTCAGTTATCAGATTGATGGAGGAGCTGGAGGCCCCACTTTCTGCACTCTTGAGGGTGCAGAGACAATATACTCAATGCCCGGGGCGTTGCCCCGGGCTGATATGTGTCGCCCCTTCAGGGCGTAAGGCACAGGGCCTTTACCCACGCGTGCGTATCTTCAGGTATCATTTTATTTCAGGATACCGGGGCAAAAAAATTCGACCTGAGCAGTCGCGAAATGAATGTTTCCGTCCCTAGCATAAACATTTTCAATTTTCCATACATTTCTCCACACCGGCGAAACCTCACTTGCTTGGAAGACCACAATCATCGTCGGCCCGCCCTTCTTTTCACTATTTTAAAAAAGCAATTAATTCAGTTAATTAAGTATAAATTTATTTTTCAGTTTATTTTTTTCACGACTCATGCAATAAACACAGTTTTCTAAACGATATGCACCACCCACCCCATTAAATACGGGCAACCCTATCAGGATACCGACTTTTCATCCATGAAAAATTCTTCAGCTTCACCCCATGGCATGTCTCTGTCCGAGGAGATCAACGCCCTCGACAAGAAGATCGCATCGCTCATCACCCATCGCACCCGGCTCCTGGCCAAATCGGCCCGGTCGCGAAAAACCAGGAAAGCCGCCCTGGCCGACGCCCGGCAGGAACAGACGCTCTGGCAGATCTGGAAGGAGGAGATGCAACGTGAGGGTGTGGACCACCACGCGGCCCGTCGTATTTTTCTCCAGCTCAACACCCTGGCCTATGCCCAGGCCGAACGCCATCACAGCGAGGACCGGCCGTTCTGTCTCTACCCGCGCAAGGAGGCCATGGACATCGCCATCGAAGGGCCGCGCAGCGGGTTGCAGGCCCGGGTCATGCTTTTCCTGGCCGCCGCCTCCGGTCAGGCGGTCGATCTGTCCCCTTTTCAACCCAACGATGTCGCCATCGAGCTGATCAAGGCCCTGAACCAGTGCGGGGGCAGCCTGTCCTGGACCGCCGATTCGTGCTCCGTGGCCCCCCGGACCCGGATGGATCTTGACGACAAGGTCGTGTTCGTAGGCCAGGACAAATTCAACTTCTACCTGCTCCTCTGCCTGGCCCTGACCGATGTGCACCGGATCCGGTTCAGCGGTGCGGCAGGCATGAAGCTGCTGAATCTCAAACCCCTGACCGAATTTCTTCCGGAGCTGGGCGCACGGATGACCATTGTCGAACCGCACGGATCCGGGTTGCCCGTCCGGGTGGAGACCAGCGGCCGGATTCCCGAGGAGATCGATATCCCCGAAGGCGTTGACGAGGAATTTATCCTGGCTCTGATCGTGTGCGGCCTGTTCTTTCCCGCCCGGACCACCCTGCGGATTCCGGAAAATCGTCCGGCTACGCTCTTCCTGCAACGGGGATTGCGCATTCTGTCCCGTATCGGGGCGAACATTGAAGAGAATGGTTCCGAAATCCGCATCACGCCCGGAACCCCCTCCCTCACCCCTGCCGGACAGTCCGTTCCCATGGATCCCCTCCAGGCTTCCTGCCTGCTGGCCCTGCCCCTGCTTCGGGGCGGCTCGGCAGAGCTGAACGGCACCTGGCCGACCGACGACGGACAGGCCGGGGCCATCGCTGACATCCTGTTCGAGTTCGGTCTCAGACTGCATGTCGTCCCGAACCAGGTCTCCGTGTCCGTGGACCAGCAGCCGGATGCCCTGTACCTGGACCTGAATCCCTGTCCGGAATACCTGCCCCTGGCCCTGGGGCTGGCCCTGGCAGTCCCGGGTAAGGTCACTCTGGCCGTGGACCCCGGACGCCCGGACATGGAATACGCCGTGGACATGCTTCAGACCCTGAATGTGGCCCACACCGTCACCAGCGAGGGGATCGACCTTCTGGGACACAACGGCAGAAAAGCCGAAGACACCCCGTGGATCAGCCCGGGGCCTGTCTGGACACTGGGCTATGTTCTCGCATCCTTTGCTCTGCCCGGCATCTGCCTGGCCAATCCCGGAAACATCACGGCGTTGTGGCCGGGATTCTGGAACCTGTTCAAGAACCTGCCGCAACCGCAAAACGCCCGTGCCAAGGCACCCCAGGGAGAAACCGATGACCGCCCCAAGCGCCGAAGAATCCGTGTCTGAGCAGATTGAAGCCCTGGACCGGGAAATCGCTGCCTTTGATCAGATGATTTCCGAACACCGGACATCCATCGCCACCCTCATGGAGCGGGAAGACCCGCAGCAGGGGATCGTTTTTCCCGGCGAAATCTTCTCACTGCGCCAGGATGTTCTCAGAATCAGGACTGAAATCCAGTTTCGCCGAAACAGGATCAACCGGCTGCGCCTGGGCTATGATTCCTGAGCCGGCGTCTTTTACGACCCCCTCTTCGCCATGACACTTCATCCCGGAGAAAAGCATATGACCCAGAACCTGACCCAGAAAATCATCGCCGATCACCTGGTTTCCGGCGACATGATCGCCGGCCGTGAAATCGGCCTGCACATAGATCAGACCCTGACCCAGGACGCCACAGGCACCATGGCCTACCTGCAGTGGGAAGCCATCGGTCTGGACCGGGTCCGTACCGAACTGTCCGTCAGCTATGTGGACCACAACACGGTCCAGATGGGTTTCCGCAACCCCGACGACCATCGCTACCTCAGGTCCGTGGCCGCTAAATACGGCATCGTGTTCTCCCCTCCGGGCACCGGCATCTGCCACCAGCTCCACCTGGAGAATTTCGCCAAACCGGGCAGAACCCTGATCGGCTCGGACAGTCACACCCCCACAGCGGGCGGCGTGGGCTCCCTGGCCATGGGGGCCGGCGGCCTGTCCGTGGCCCTGGGCATGGCCGGAAAGCCGTACGTGATCACCATGCCCAAAGTGTTCAAAATCGAGCTGACCGGCAGCCTCCAGGGTTTCGCCACGGCCAAGGACATTATTCTCAAACTCCTGTCCATCCTGACGGTCAAGGGTGGCGTAGGCGCGGTCATGGAGTTCGCCGGCCCGGGCGTGGCCACCCTGTCCGTTCCCGAACGGGCCACCATCACCAATATGGGAGCCGAACTCGGCGCAACCACGTCCATCTTCCCCAGCGACGAGCAGACCGGATCCTTCCTGAAGTCTATGGGCCGGGAAGAAGACTTCACCCCCCTGGCCGCGGATGAAGATGCCGAATACGACCGGGTCATCACCATCGATCTGTCCTCCCTGGTTCCCCTGGCGGCCCAGCCGCACATGCCGGACCTGGTGGTCCCCGTGGCCGAGCTGGACGGGCTGGCAGTGGACCAGGTTGCCATCGGCTCCTGCACCAACTCCTCCTACGCGGACCTCAAGCTGGTGGCCGAAATCCTGCGGGGCAAAAAGATCGCGGAAAACACGGACATGCTTCTCTCTCCCGGGTCCAAGCAGGTTCTCAAGCTCCTGATCCGGGAAGGACTTTTGGACCCGATCCTGGATGCCGGCGGCCGGCTGCTGGAATGCACCTGCGGGCCGTGCATCGGCATGGGCGGGTCCCCCAACTCCGAAGGCGTCAGCGTACGGACCTTCAACCGCAACTTCGAAGGCCGCAGCGGCACCCAGGACGCCAGAGTCTACCTGACCAGCCCGGTCACAGCCGCTTTTGCCGCTCTGTTCGGAAAATTCACCGATCCGGCAGGATGGGGAGCCCCCCTGTCCGTTCCGGAGCTTCCTGCCGATATCCCCTCCATCCGGGACCTGTTCGTGTTCCCGCCCGAAGACGGCAGTGCCGTTGAGATCAAACGCGGCCCGAACATCGTGGCCCTGGAACAGTTCGACGAACTGCCCGAAGTGCTCTCCGTTCCGGTGCTGCTCAAAGTCGGGGACAACATCACCACGGACCACATCATGCCCGCCGGGGCCCAGATCACGGCCCTGCGGTCCAACATCCCGGCCATCAGCGAGTACGTGTTCTCCCGGGTGGACGAGGAGTTCGTACATCGGACCGGACAGGCCGACGGCGGCATCATCGTGGGCGGCGAAAACTACGGCCAGGGGTCGAGCCGCGAGCACGCCGCCCTGGCCCCCCGCCATCTCGGTATCCGGGCCATCGTGGCCAAATCCTTTGCCCGCATCCACCGGGCCAATCTGGTCAACTTCGGCATCCTGCCCCTGACCCTGGTCAACGCAGAGGACTACGATACCCTGGAGCAGGGCGACCAGATCACCCTGCGGACCGAAGAGCTTGTCCCGGAAAAGACCATAACCGCCACTGTCGGCGCGGACAAAACCATCGAACTGGCCCATGGATTGACCGAACAGGAACTGACCATTATCAAGGCGGGCGGACTGCTGAATACCGTTCGCAGCAGTTAAAAACAGAAGTCACGCGCTGCTGCCAGGCTCCCCCTTCGCGTTTCTTCGCGTCCTTTGCGGTAAAATTTTTTCACCGCAAAGGACGCGAAGAGCGCGAAAAAAGAGGGACATGGGTCGCATAGGTCCTATGAGTCCCATTGCTTTAGGAAGTATTGAGCAGGTGCGTAGCATCAGTTACTCATCCGTAAAAAAAACATCTTTAGGGGCTGCCATTCCCCGGAAAGGCAGCCCATTACCTTACAAGCCCCGGTTGCCGGCAACCGGATCGTGGAGAATGTATGCTCGAGATCATGCGTCAGGGTGCCCAGTCATGGGGCATCAAACTCCTTTTCGGAATCATCATAGCGGTTTTCGTTTTCGCCTTCGGCATGGGGGGAATGCAGACGGACAAGCACTCCACTCTGGCCACGGTCAACGATCAGCCGATCAAGGTCAGTGAATTCATCCGGGCCTATGAGCGCTCGGTACAGGCGGCCAGAGAGCAGAATCCCCAGCTGACCTCGGAAATGCTGGAGCAGATGCAGTTCAAAGATCAGGTCTTCGGGCGGCTGGTCAACTCGGCCCTGCTCAAGGCCGAGGCCGAGCGCCTCGGCATTCAGATTTCCATTGAGGAGGTACGCCGGGAGATCACTGCCATCCCCGCCTTTCAGAACGAACAGCAGACCTTTGACCGGGAACGGTACCAGTCGGTGCTGAGCGCCAACAGCCTGAACCCGGCCGAGTTCGAGGAACAGTTCCGACACAATCTGCTTATGCAGAAGTTCGAGGAATACCTCAGCCTGCCGGCCAGGGTCACCGAGCAGGAGGCACGGGACTACTTCGAGTTCACCCGGGAAACAGCCACCGTGAACTACGTGCCCTTCAACCTCGAAACATACAAGGACGCGGTAACCATCACCCCGGAACAGGTTCAGGCCTACTATGACGAGCATCCCGAAGAATTCACCATCCCGGCCAAGGCCAGGATCGACATGCTTGTGCTCACCCCGGAAGGACTGGCCCCGACCCGGTCGGTGACCCCCGAAGAGATCTCCGCATACTACGAGGCACACTCCTCGCAGTTCAAGCAGGAGGAGCAGGTTCGGGCCGGTCATATCCTCCTTGAACTGGCCGAAGATGCACCCGAAGAACAGGAAAAGGGGGTGCTGCAGAAAATTTCCACCATCCGAACCGAAATCGAGCAGGGCACACCCTTTGCCGAAGCGGCCCGGAAATACTCTGAAGGCCCGAGTGCAACCTCGGGCGGAGACCTGGGATGGTTCACCAGAGGACGCATGGTTCCCGGCTTTGAAGAGGCCGCCTTTGCCCTGGAACCGGGCGAAATCAGCGAACCTGTCAGGACCGAATTCGGATATCATCTGATCCGGATCGAGGACCGCAGGGCTGCCGGCAGCAAAACGCTGGATGAGGTCTCCCAGGAGATCAAAACCATTCTGGCCCGGGAAAAGGCATCCGAAGCGATCACGGACCTGCTCGATTCCGCCCTGGAGCAGCTTCTGGTCGGCTCGGATCTGACCACCACGGCGAAAAAACTCGGCCTTTCCCTGGAGACCTCGGACTTCTTCACCAAACAGGCCGGACCGGCCGGGCTGGAGCTGGCCCCTGAAGACAAGGCCACCCTGTTTGCCCTGGCTGACGGCGAACCGACCCAGGAGCCGATCCTGATGGATACCGGGTACCTCCTGGCCCAAAAGGTGGATGACAAACCCTCCGTCCTGAAGCCCCTTGATGAGGTCCGAGCCGCCATTGAAGAACGGCTGACCCTGAGCCGGGCCCGGGACAAAGCCCGTGAGGCTGCCAGGACCACCCTGGCCGGAATCAAGGCCAAAAGGGATGTCCTGCCCGAAGAACTCCAGGCCCGGATGAAGACGAGCACCCCCTTCAGCCGTCAGGGATTCATCCAGGAACTGGGCATGCAGCCCGATCTGGCCGAGGCTGCCTTTATTTCGGCACCCGGAACCTGGCTCGAAACCCCTTATGAAACACAGGACGGCGCGGTTCTGGTCTCTCTCAAGGAGCTGATCCCGCCCAAAGACGAAGACTGGGAAACCCAGAAACAGTTCTGGATGGCCTCTCTGGAGCAGAACCGGAAACAGGAACTGTTCCGGTCCGTGATCCAGGACCTGCGGGACAAGGCCGAGGTGGTCATCCAGAACGGAGATGTTCTTAAAAACTGATCCGGCCCACGCTGAACTCCAAAAAGGGCAATGGGAATTTCTTCCCATTGCCCTTTTTTTATACCCCGCCGGAAACGAAGATCGACCTACCTGCTGCTCTCCTCCAGCAGATACAGCAGGTTCCTGTACTGAATCCCCCCGTGCAGGGTCAGGCCGATCTCGCAGGTTCTCGACGCACTGTACCCCTCGCTGCATCCGGCCACCTGCTCCCGCAGCCCGGCCAGGGCGGCCTCGTTCAGCTCGGGATGGGAGAAGCCGCGGTCCCCGGAAAAACCGCAGCAGTTGATGCCCTCGGGCAGGACCACTTCGTCGGCGCACGTCAAGGCCAGGTCCACCAGCCCCTCGGTCAACCCCATGAGCCGCATGGAACAGGTCGGATGCACGGCCACCCTGCGGGGCAGTTTTCTCAATGTCAGCCGATCGCTGAAATACTGTGCGGCAAAGGCCACCGGCTCCAGCAGAGTCAAGCGGGAGTCGAGGGTCTTCTGCATCCTGGCCAGGCAGGGAGAGGTCTCGCAGAGCACCGGATATGTTCCCTGCTCCGTAACTTCGAGCAGGGCCGTGTTCAGTTCATCAGCCTTGCCGTCCGCCGCATCCATAAGCCCTTTGGTCTCGAAGGCCTTGCCGCAGCAAAGGTCGGACAACCCGCCCGGCAACCGGACCGTATACCCGGCCCGTTCCAGCAGGGTCACCGTGACCTGCATGACCGACATCTCCTCTTGGTGCCGAACAGTGTCTCCCATGGAGCGCACCGCACATGAGGGGAAATAGACCACGACATCCGGGGATGACGCCCCCTTCCCTTCCGGAACCCGCCCGGCCCCCCGGGGCATGGCCGCGTTCCAGAGGGGTACCCGTCTGCCCGACAGATTCCAGGCCGCCCGGCTCAATCCGTACATGACATTATCGCCCAGGAGACGCTGGGCTCCTCCGGCCAGGCTTAAAACCGTTTTGGCACCACCCAGGGTCACCCCGAAATGATCGGCCACAAATCCGGCCATCCGTCTCTGACCGGCTGTCTTTTCCCCGCCCCGGATATCCCGGATAAACCCGGCCACATCCACACTCAAAGGGCATCTTGTGGTGCACAACCCGTCGGTGGCACACAACTCCTCGCCATATTTGTGAAACCCCTTCTCCCACTCGGCCGCCTCTTCATTCCTGCCGTCCCGCCGGAACCGGGCCAGTTCCCGCCAGACCACCACCCGCTGCCTGGGGGTTAATCCGATCGCTCGGGACGGGCATACCGGTTCACAGAACCCGCACTCCACGCACCTGTCCACCATGGGATGCGAGGCCAGAGGATCTTTGAGGCCACGGGTATGCCCATGGGGATCTTCATTCAGAAGCACCCCGGGATTGAGAATATTCTGCGGGTCCAGAAGTTTCTTGATCCGCTGCATGATTCCGTAGACAAGGTCCCCCCACTCCCTGCGGACAAAAGGAGCAATCGCCCGTCCCGTACCGTGCTCGGCCTTGAGGGACCCCTCGAAATCAACGGCCACCAGGGTCATCATCTCGTCGATAAACCGGTGCACCCGGTCGCTCTCGTCGGGATCGCTCATCTTCACGGGCATGACGAAATGGAGGTTGCCGTGAAAGGCGTGCCCCTGAAGTCCGGCCGTATAGCCGTATTTACCGAGCAGGTTCTGCAGGGCCGTGATCCCCTCAGCCAACCGCTCTACTGGAAAATTGATATCTTCCACCAGGACCTGCTCGTCGGGTTCCCGGTGGCTGGTGGAGGCGGCAAACAGCCCTCGCCTGACCGCCCACATGGCTTCACACTTTTCGAATTCGGTCTCGAATTCATAGGGACGTTCCGCAGGCAGCCCCTTAAGAGCTTCCAGCACCATTCGGACCTGCTCCGTGAGGGCATCTTCGGTGGTCGACCTGGTCTCTACTAGCAGCGAACAGCTCGTATCACCGAGCTCCCGGATCACGGCCGGAGCCCCGGGCAGACTTTCCACGGCCCGCAGGGTGGGACGATCCATGATCTCAGCGGCCTGGACAACGCCGGTTTTACGCAACCGGGCCACGGCTTCGGCCCCGGTGAGCAGGTCCGGAAAAAAGATCAGAGCCGTGGCCCGCAGGGGCAGCACAGGCAGAGTGGACAGGGTCACATCGGACACAAACCCCAGAGTTCCCTCGGACCCCACCATGAGATGGGTCAGGATCTCCAGCGGGTCCTTGAAAT
>JAWLGC010000052.1:0-16789 GCA_041685265.1 Desulfomicrobiaceae bacterium
CGCAACGTCAAGGTCTTCGCAGACTCGTTTCTTTCTTCCGTGGAGAAACACGGTCGGGTCTTCGAGATGGGCCTGGTTGCCGAGTACGTGCTCAAGACCGGACGGTTCTGGACCGATGTGGATCTGGCACCCAAAATGCTGCCCAAAGGGAAGCTCGGGTTCAAGCCGCACAACATTCAGGGAGCGGAACACGTCGCCAGGATTTTTCGCCGTTTTCGGGGTGAGCCCGAAGCTGCTCAAACCACCGGAGGAGAAAGCAAATGAGCCTGTCCATCGGCTATTATCCGGGGTGCTCCGGACAGGGCACGTCCATCGAGTACGAGCAGTCCACCCGGACCGTGTTTGCCCGTCTCGGGATCGCCCTTTCGGAAATTCCCGACTGGAGCTGCTGCGGCTCCACCCCGGCCCATACGGTCAACCATGTCCTGTCTGCGGCTCTTTCGGCCAGGAATCTCGAGTTGGCCGCCAAGGCCGGTATGGAGACAGTGACCACACCGTGCCCAAGCTGCCTGACCAATCTGCGTACCGCCTCCCACAAGATGGAGAACGAAGCGTTTCGGGCCGAGGTTGCCGAACTTCTGGAGACCGAATGTTCTTCTCTGGCCGAAATCAAATCGACACTTCAAGTGCTGGTTGAAGATTTCGGGATCGACGCCATCAAGGCCAAAATGACAAGACCCCTGGAGGGACTCCGGGTGGCCTGCTACTACGGTTGCATCATGAATCGCCCCAAGGAGCTGATGCAGTTCGATGATCCCGAACACCCCATGGCCATGGACAACATTATGAAGGCCTGCGGTGCCGAGGTGCTTCCGTTCCCGCTCAAAGTCGAGTGCTGCGGCGCTTCTGCCGGAATTCCGCGCAAGGACATCGTGGCCGAATTATCCGGTCGTCTGCTCGACGCGGCCGCGCTGCTCGGGGTGGACGCCGTG
This sequence comes from Desulfomicrobiaceae bacterium, assembly GCA_041685265.1. Classification (GTDB taxonomy): domain Bacteria; phylum Desulfobacterota; class Desulfovibrionia; order Desulfovibrionales; family Desulfomicrobiaceae; genus JAWLGC01. Next base: position 933 of record JAWLGC010000052.1, read on the forward strand.
GTTACGGCCTGCCCCCTGTGCCAGATGAATCTGGATCTTAGGCAGAGTCAGGCCAATGCAGCCAGAGGCACCAATCATCAGATGCCGGTTTTTTATTACACCCAGCTCATGGGACTGGCCATGGGGCTGTCCGCTGAGGACATGGGGCTTTCCAAGCTCTGTGTGGACCCGAATCCCTGTCTCAAGCGGGCAGGCGTGCTCTAACCAAGGAGATGAAATCATGCGCATAGGCGTTTTCGTCTGCCACTGCGGGAGCAATATCGCCGCCACCGTGGACTGCCCGTCGGTGGCCGAGGCGGCCAAAATGTTTCCGGACGTGGCGTTTGCCACAGATACCATGTACGCCTGTTCCGAGCCGGGACAGGACTCCATCATCAACGCTGTTAAGGAACACCATCTGGATGGTGTCGTGGTCGCCTCCTGTTCTCCCCGGATGCATGAGCCGACGTTTCGTCGGGCCGTCGAGCGCGCCGGACTGAACAAGTACATGCTCGAGATGGCCAATATCCGGGAGCATGTCTCCTGGATCGGCAAGGACAAGGAACTCAATACCCGCAAAGCCTCGGATCTGGTCCATATTGCCGTTGAAAAACTGCGCCGCGACACTCCCCTGGTGGCCAACAAGTTCGACGTGACCAAGAAGGTCATGGTTATCGGCGGCGGGGTGGCCGGGATTCAGGCCGCTCTGGACTGCGCCGATGCCGGCATTGAGGTCGTCCTGGTCGAACGTGAGCCGTCCATCGGCGGGAAAATGTCGAAGATCGACAAGACCTTTCCTACTGTGGACTGTTCCTCCTGTATTCTTGGTCCCAAAATGGTGGATATCGCCCAGCATCCCAACATCACTCTATACACCATGGCGGAAGTGGAAGAAGTCGGCGGTTATGTCGGCAACTTCGACGTGAAGATTCGTCGCAAAGCCACCTATGTGAACTGGGACAATTGTACCGGTTGCGGCCTGTGCATGGAAAAGTGCCCCAGTAAGAAAGGCTTCGACAGGTTCAACGAAGGGATCGCAACCACCACGGCCATCAACATTCCTTTTCCTCAGGCAATTCCCAAGAAGGCGTCCATCAACCCCGAATCCTGTATCATGCTCACCAAGGGCAAATGCGGTGTGTGCGCCAAGGTGTGTCCCACCAAGTGCATTGATTTCGAGCAGAAGGATACCATTGTCGAGGACAAGGTCGGAGCCATCATCGCCGCCACCGGCTATGATCTGTTCGATTACACCGTTTACGGCCAGTACGGGGCCGGCAAGTACCCCGACGTGGTCACCTCCCTGCAGTATGAACGGATGATGAACGCTTCCGGGCCCACGTCCGGGCACATCAAGCGCCCTTCCGACGGCAAGGAGCCCAAGAATGTGGTCTTCATTCAGTGCGTCGGTTCACGGGATAAGTCCGTAGGACGTCCGTACTGTTCCGGATTCTGCTGCATGTACACGGCCAAGCAGGCCATCCTGACCAAGGATCATATCCCGGATTCCAATTCCTATGTCTTTTACATGGACATCCGTTCTCCGGGTAAGGGATACGACGAGTTCACCCGTCGGGCCCAGGAACAGTACGAGGTGCAGTACATACGTGGTCGTGTCTCCATGGTCTTTCCGCAGGGCGATAAGCTTTTGGTCCGCGGAGTGGACACGCTGGCCGGCGAGCAGGCCGAGATTGAAGCCGATCTCGTGGTCCTGGCGGTTGGCGTGGAATCCTCCGTTGGAGCGTCCGGGCTGGCCGAAAAGCTGCGTATCTCCTACGACAGCTACGGGTTTTTCATGGAAGCCCATCCCAAGTTGAAGCCCGTGGAGACCAATACCGCAGGTGTATATCTGGCCGGGTGTGCACAGGGTCCCAAGGACATCCCCACCTCGGTGGGCCAGGGCAGTGCGGCGGCCGCCAAGGTTGCGGCTCTGTTCTCCAAGGACATGCTCGAGAGTGATCCGCAGGTCTCCAAGGTCGATATGGCCCGGTGCGTGGGATGTCTCAAATGTGTCGAGACCTGTCCCTTCGGCGCGATCAAGGAGATTCAGGACCGGGGCGGGAACGTCAAGGCCGAGGTCATCGAGACCGTGTGTCAGGGTTGCGGTATCTGTACAGTGACCTGTCCTCAGGGCGCCATCCAGCTGCAGCACTTCAAAGACAATCAGATTCTCGCGGAGGTAAACGCCTTATGTCAGGCCGAAATGAGCTTCGAGTAGAGGGGCGCGAGTTGCGCATCGTCGGGTTCCTCTGCAACTGGTGTTCCTACGGCGGTGCGGACACGGCCGGTGTCGGGCGTTTCACTCAGCCCACGGACCTGCGGATCATCCGTGTCCCCTGTTCCGGTCGTATCGATCCCCTGTTTATCACCCGGGCCCTGGTGGCCGGGGCGGACGGGGTCCTGGTCTCCGGGTGTCACCCGCGTGACTGTCACTATGCCGAGGGCAACTTTTACGCCCGCAGGCGGCTTGAGATGCTCAAGCAGTTTCTTCCCGTGACCGGAATCGATCCCCAGCGGTTCGAGTACACCTGGGTTTCCGCATCCGAAGGCGCTCGCTGGCAGGAAGTTGTCACCAAATTCACCGAAAGAATCCACGGCCTTGGTCCTGCTCCCCGTATCCAGGGCGGCAGCGGCTACGACGAGTTGTGCCTCAGACATATCGAGGCCGGTGTTTTGCAGGGCGAAACCTGTCCCTGTAATAAGGAGAAGGGTTTATGAGCATGCTCGAGGAACTCAAGGAACAGATTCGTACGGCTCTGCCGGATCTGGACATGGTCATTGCCTGGGAGCAGGGATTTGACGCGGCCCATGGCACCCCGCTGTTTATCCGCACAGAAAAGGACGTGGATCGGCTTATGATTGGTCCCCTGTCCGTTCAGAATCCTGCCACCTATCTGCCCGCCCTGGTCAAGGCCAAGGGTGCCGGAAAGATCGGAGTCGTGGCCAAGGGATGCGACTCCCGGGCCATCGTGGAACTTCTGCAGGAAAAGCTGATTTCGCGGGAACAGGTCGTTATCTTCGGTTTTGGCTGCAACGGCTGTGTCAGTCAGGCCCTTCTGGAAGGGAAGATCGAAGAGGCCGGAAAATATTCCGCCGAGCTGACCGGTGTCGAAACGGACGGCAGGACCGTCAAGGTGCAGGTCGCAGGTGAGACCTTGTCTTTTGACTTTAAAGACGTGACCTTTGAAAAATGTCTGACCTGTGAATATCCCAACACCCTGATCGCCGACCATTTTGTGGGCGACAAGGTCGAGGTGGCTCCCGGATGTGAAAAGGCACCCTCTCTGGAGGAGTTTGAAAAGCTTTCCCAGAACGAGAAGTTGTCCTTCTGGCAGGAACAGATGCGCCGCTGCGTGCGGTGTTACGCCTGTCGCAACGCCTGTCCCATGTGCGTGTGTCGGGATCACTGCATCGCCACCACACACGATCCCCAGTGGATTTCCCAGGAAAACAATGCCCAGGAAAACTTCATGTTCCAGATGATCCATACCATGCATCTCGCCGGTCGCTGTGTGGAATGCGGGGAATGTGAACGGGCCTGTCCGGTCAATCTGCCGCTCATGCTCCTGCGTCGAACCATGGGCGAAGCAGTGCGTAATGTATTTGACTACACCACCGGAACCGATCCCGAAGTGGTGCCGCCGCTCATGACCTTTAAGGTCGAAGAAGAGAACATCAACGAGAGGGGCTGGTAATGGAACGTAAATTCATCAGCCATGACGATATCACGGCCTGGCTCGACGGGCTTGCCAGGGACCATGTGGTCCTGGTGCCCATGAAGGACGGGGGGTCGATCTCCTTTCGTCCCTATGTGCAGGGACGGACCCCGAATCTGGACAGACAGGCCGTGCCTTCTCCCAAGGATGCGGTCTTTCCCCAGAACGAGACCCTGCTGAAGTACAGGTTCGAAAAGGATCCTGAACACCTGGATCGAACCAGAATCCAGGTCAAAGAGACCCTGCCTACGGAAAAGACCGTGGTAGTCGGGGCTCGTCCCTGCGGCACCCGGGGGATGCTCACCTTTGACCGGGTATATGACTGCGACAAGAATCAGGACCTTTATTATCGGACCAGAAAGGAAAACACCCTGCACGTGACTGTGGCCTGCACCCGGGTGGAATCCACATGTTTCTGTCACGATGTGGGCAGCGGACCTGCCGATGGCGAAGGCTCCGACGTGCTTCTGGTTCCGGTTGCGTCCGGTTATGTGGCCGAGCCGATTACCGAGCGGGGAGAAGCCCTGTTGGCCGCTTCTCAGTTCAAGGCGGCAGGCGACAGGGAAGCCGAGGCCGAAGCCGTCAAGGCGGCCACCGTGGCCAAGCTGCCTGAAGCGCATGACTATTCGGACAGCGCCGAAAAGCTTATGGCCCGGTTCGACGATATGGAGTTCTGGGAAGAGCAGTCCGCCAAGTGTATCAGTTGCGGGGCATGTACCTATCTGTGCCCCACCTGTTATTGTTTCAATATTACCGACGATACCACCGGGTTGACGGGTCGTCGTCTGCGCTCCTGGGATAACTGCATGTCCTTCCAGTTCACTCTGGAAGGCAGCGGCCATAACCCCCGGCCCACCAAGGCGCATCGCCTTAAGAACCGGGTCGGACATAAATTCGCCTATTATCCCATGCTGCACGCCAACGCCATTGCCTGCTGCGGGTGCGGCCGGTGCATCAAGAGCTGTCCCGCCGGTGTGGACATCCGGGCCATCGTCAAGGCGGCGCAGAACTACACCCCCAAGAAGGAGGAGGGCGGCGATGAAAGCTAATCCATTGCTTCCGGAAATGGCCACCATCCTCGAGGTGGTGGACGAGACCTCGAACATCAAGACCTTTCGGGTCCGGTTCGACGACGAAGAGGTGATGAAGAATTTCACCTTTGAACCCGGTCAGGTGGGACAGCTGTCCGCCTTCGGGTACGGCGAATCCACCTTTGTCATCAACTCCTCACCCACTCGTATGGACTATCTCCAGTTCAGTGTCATGCGGGTCGGAGAGGTGACCACCCGTCTGCATTCACTGCAGGCCGGGGATGCCATCGGCGTGCGCGCCCCGCTTGGGAACTCCTTTCCCATCGAGGACATGAAGGGCAAGGATGTCGTCTTTGTGGGCGGCGGTATCGGTATGGCGCCGCTGCGGACCCTGCTGGTGTATATGCTCGATAATCGTAAAGATTTCGGCAAAATCACCCTGCTGTACGGCGCCCGCTCTCCCCTGGACATGGCGTTCCAGGAAGACGTGGCCGAGTGGATTGCCAGCGACGACCTGGACGTGGTTCTGACCATTGATAATCCTGCCGAAGGGTGGGGTGAAGGCGACCCGACCAAACGGGTCGGCCTGATCCCGCATGTGCTCACGGATATCAACCCGGCTGCTGAAAACACCGTGGCCATTACCTGCGGTCCGCCCATCATGATCAAGTTCACCCTCCAGGCCCTGAAGAAACTGGGGTTTGCAGATGACCAGATCGTGACTACATTGGAAAAGCGGATGAAGTGCGGTGTCGGCCTGTGCGGCCGGTGCAACATCGGCACCAAGTACGTCTGTGTGGACGGACCGGTGTTCAAGTATTCGGAACTCTTGGAACTGCCCAACGAACTGTAGGGCAAAGGAGGCAGCATGGCCGGAATATTCAAGGCCAATGAGATCATCACGGCCGCGGAAGAGATTGAAACCAGAGGTGAAAACTTCTACCAGCGTCTGGTGGACTCCACCCTGGACAACGGTGCCAAAGAGGTGTTCGCGTATTTGCGTGACGAGGAATCCAAGCACCGGGCCATCTTTCACGCCATGGGCGAGCGACTTGCTCCCGTGGAACTGCCCGCATGGGCCGAGGAAGACGAGTTCCTGGGCTATATCAACGCCATGATCGAGGATCATGCCCTGTTCCGGCTGGCTGACGCGGCCGGCAAGGAAATGAACCGCGAAGAGGCCATCCGTATGGCCATGCAGTTTGAAAAAGACACCATGCTCTTTTTCGCTGAAATGCGTGAAATGGTCCCCAATGCCGAGAAGGACGTCGTCAAGGCGTGCATCGACGAGGAGCGAAGCCATCTGAAGCGACTTATGGCGCTGCTGTAGACACGCGACGGATGTCATTTCGGCTAAGGCCGGACGCCCGAAAGCTTGAAAGGTCCCGGAGAGTGTATGCTCTTCGGGACCTTTTTTTGTCATGCAGACGTCAGGAGGATCAAGCAGGCCGGCAGCGTCGGTCGGGCCCCCGGGACCGCCGAGCCAAGGAGAAAGAGGCATCTGCCAAGCAGAAGCCCGGCGATCCCGGCAAGGCGTTGGTACGACTTTGGTCCCTGCCTGTTCTGTCGTATTTTCGCGGAACTGAAATGTACTGCCAAATAATAAAGCCGGGATGAAGCATTGCTTCATCCCGGCTTTTCTACGAGGAATTTCCCGGTAAACTACTTCTTGTTAGCGAAGTATTCCTTGGTTTCCTTGACGACCACCGGGGTCAGCATGAGCAGGGCGACAAGGTTGGGGAAGGCCATGAGGCCGTTAAACATGTCGGCCAGGGCCCAGACCAGGTCCAGCTTGAGGACAGCACCGACGCCGACGAAGATCACGAACAGAATTCGGTACGGGCGGATGGATTTTTCGCCGAGCAGGTACTCGATGGATTTTTCACCGTAATAGCACCACCCCAGAATGGTGGAGTAGGCGAAGAACAGAATACCCAGGGTAACGATGTAATCGCCCCCGGCAAAACCCATTCCGTATGCCTGAGAAGTCAGGGCCGCACCGGTTTCACCGGAACTCCATGCACCGGTCAGAACCAGAACCAGGCCGGTCATGGTACAGACGATGAGGGTATCGATGAAGGTCTGGGTCATGGATACCAGAGCCTGAGTAACGGGGTGCTTGGTCTGAGCTGCTGCAGCCGCGATAGGGGCGGAGCCGAGACCGGATTCGTTTGAGAACACGCCGCGTGCAACACCCATGCGGATGGTGAGCATGAGGGTGGAGCCTGCAAATCCGCCGGTGGCGGCAGTGGGGGACAGGGCTTCGTTGATGATCAGGGCGAAGGCGGCCGGAACTTCGGTCACATGCATGAGAATGATCAGCAGGGAGCCGGCCATGTAGAAGACGATCATGATCGGGACCAGAATACTGGTGACCCGGCCGATGGATTTAATCCCGCCCAGAACGACAAATGCAGTAGCGACCATGAGAACCAGGCCGGTAATCAGATGTGGCACGCCGAAGGTCGAGTTTACGGCATCGGCAACGGAGTTGGACTGGACCATGTTGCCGATGCCGAAAGCGGCTACGGCTGCGAAAATAGCGAACATGACACCCAGCCATTTCCAGCCGAGACCCTTTTCAATGTAGTACATGGGGCCGCCGCTCATGGTTCCTTCGGCGTCAATAACGCGGTACTTCACCGCCAGCACGGCTTCCGCGTACTTGGTGGCCATACCGACCAGGCCGGTGATCCACATCCAGAACAGGGCGCCCGGGCCGCCAATGGCCACCGCGGTTGCCACCCCGGCAATATTCCCGGTTCCGACCGTGGCGGACAGGGCGGTCATCAGGGCCTGGAAGTGGGTGATGTCGCCGGGCTCATCGGTATCTTCCTTCCGCTTGATCAGGGCCAAATACAAGGAATGCCAGAGTTTGGAGAACTGGATCCCCTTCAGGTTGAGCGTGAGCCATGCACCGGTGCCCACCAGCAGGATCAGCAGGGGGGGGCCCCAGACATAGCCGCTAATTGTGTTGACCAGGGACAGTAAAGCATCCATAAGCACTCCTTCGTGATACAGGTTAACAGGTTTTGAAAGTATTAAGCAATTGCTCAATACGGGTTGGCTGTGTTAGTGCGCACTGGTGAAAATCGTGACTGCTCATGGGCCATGTTTGAACACGCATTCAATACGAGTCCCCGGTGGTACTTTATCAAGCCGGAGTCAGGCGGATGGAACAGTCAGGACAACGAAGGAATCAGCACTAAAAAGGGTAATTGTATATCAAAATTGTATGATGGCAATGGATACGTTTCAAAATTGTTCTTTGTCAACAGGCAAATGGGATTCTCCAATATAAATTCTGGGCACTCTGGCCGTAATGGTGGAGACCACTTCATAGTTGATGGTTCCGGTCAGGTTCGCAATGTCGTCGGCATCGAATCCGGTCGAGTTCCGCGATCCGAGCACGGTCACCTCGTCGCCGACCTCAAGGTCGGGGAATTCCCGTACATCGATCATGGTCTGATCCATACATACCCTGCCTACTATCGGTACCCGTTTTTCTTTGACGAGCATGAATCCCTTTGATGACAACAAACGGCTGTATCCGTCTGCATATCCGACTGGTATGGTTGCAATGCGAGTCGTACTTGTGGTGATATGCGTTGATCCGTAGCTGATAGGACATCCGGACGGGACATTTTTGATGTGTGCGATACGCGCTTTGATTTGCATTACCGGTTTGAGGTGGACCCGGTTCGTGTTCACTTCAGCGGATGGATACAAGCCATAGAGCATAATTCCGGCCCGAACCAGGTCAAAACGGGTCTGATGCAGATCGATTATGGATGCGCTGTTAGCGCAATGTATGATGTTAAATTTCGTGGATTGACGCTTCAGTTCGTCTATAAGGGTGTTGAATAGATCAAGCTGAGAGAGTACGTTTTTTTTGTCCGCACTGTCGGCACTGGAAAAATGGGTGTATATTCCCTCAAATTTGATACCCGGAAGTTCCGAAATGGCACGGATTTCATCCACCGCATCTTCAATACTTCCTCCGAGATGTTCACCGGCCGGAATTCCCAGTCGTCCCATGCCCGTATCGATTTTGATATGGACCGGGATACTCTGCCCGACCCGCTCGGCTTCATCGGACAGAACCTGCGCAGCCCGCAGTGAATAGATTGTGGGAGTCAATCGGTATCGTGCGATGTCCCGAGCACAGTCTTCTGGAGCGTAGCCGAGCACGAGCAGGGGAGCCGTGATCCCGGACTCTCGCAGTTCGATTCCTTCGCTGACTCTGGCCACCGCAAGCCGGGTTGCCCCGTGACATAAAGCGGTTTTGGCGACCTGGACCGCTCCGTGTCCGTAGGCATTCGCCTTGACCACGGCCATTATTTCTGGGGAAGGACCGATGTTGCGGCGGATTTCCCTTAGGTTGTGTGCTATAGCGTCGAGGTCGATCTCAGCCCAGATAGGGAGACAATGCATGTTGGTATCATCCTGTAGCTGCTGGGATGTCGGACGTGTCAAGCCGAAAAAAACCCGGCCTGCTTGCGCAGACCGGGCTTGTAGTGTCGCATCCTACATCAGATCTTCGATGGGGGTGTATTCCATGCCGAAGGCATCGGAGACACCCTTGTAGGTGACTTTGCCGTCGACCATGTTCACCCCTTCCTTGAGGCCGGGAGTGTCATGGCAGGCCTGTTTCCAGCCCTTGTTGGCCAGTTGTACCGCGTAGGGCAGGGTGGCGTTGGTCAGGGCCATGGTGGAAGTGATGGGCACGGCGCCGGGCATGTTGGCCACGCAGTAATGCATCACGCCGTCGATTTCGAAAGTGGGATCGGTATGTGTCGTGGGATGGGACGTCTCAAAACATCCACCCTGGTCAATGGCCACATCGACCATAACCGTTCCCTGCTTCATGGTTTTAAGCATGTCCCGGGTGATCAGTTTGGGAGCCTTGGCACCGGTGACCAGAACCGCTCCGATGATGGCGTCGGCATCCTTGGCCAGTTCACGGACAGTGGCCGGGGAGGACATCAGGGCCCGGCAGTTCTTGGGCATGATCTCGGACAGATAGCGCAGGCGGTCCAGGTTCATGTCCAGGATGGTCACGTTGGCGCCGAGTCCCGCGGCCATCAGGGCCGCGTTGGTGCCGACCACGCCGCCGCCGAGGACCAGGACATTGGCCGGGGCCACGCCGGTGACACCGCCGAGGAGCATGCCGCGTCCGCCCATGGAGCGTTCGCAGAATTTGGCGGCTTCCTGGGAAGCCATGCGTCCGGCGACTTCACTCATGGGAGTGAGCAGTGGAAGTCCGTGTCCCTCGCGGCCGATGACGGTTTCGTAGGCCACAGCCACGGCCCCGGTCTTCTGGAAGGCGCGGGTCAGTTCTTCGTCCGCTGCAAAGTGGAAGTAGGTGAACACGATCTGGTCTTTGCGGATCATGTCATATTCGGAAGGCTGCGGTTCCTTGACATGCATAACCATGTCGGACCGATCGAAAATTTCTTTGGCGGTTGTGACAATTTCTGCGCCGGCAGTGATATATTCTTCATCACTGAATCCGCTGCCGGTACCGGCAGATTTTTCGACAAGTACTGTGTGTCCGTTCTGTTTGACGACTTCGACTCCGGCGGGAGTCATGCAGACACGATTTTCCTCAACCTTGATTTCCTTCAGAACACCTACAATCATTTTTTTCTCCTTAAAGTGGATAAAATATGGCGGCAAGACTTTGAAATTTCAAAGTACCCAGTCTGTAAGCATTAAGCCTGCCAAAGTGTGGAGGTGTTCCTCTTTTTTTGTAACTCCCTGGAATTCCGGAGCTGCCTGGGTGGCCACTCTGTTCCGGTATCCACCCGTAGGGAAGACAAAGGCTGATATGGAAATAAAAATTGCCACTTTTGGGTCATGATTGGAGTTTAGCTTATGATTTCGGGTTGTTTTGTCTTGGAATTATTTGTTTCCAATGGTTCATTTTCTTTCCATGCGCAAGCCGTATTTTTTGATCTTGTTGATCAGGGCCGTATGCGAGAGCTGGAGTGCCTTGGCACACTGCCGGATACTCGGATAGCGAACCAGGGTCTTGCAGATGACCTGCTTTTCATGCTCCTGCATGAGCGATTTCAGGCCGAGCACGCTGCCCTCAGTTGCCGGCGCCTGGGAAAGTCGGTGCCGACGCCTGTCGGTTTCAAAGCTGAACAGGATATGTTCCTTCTCGATACGGGAGTCTCCGGCAAGGATCGCTGCCCGTTCGATGACGTTGCGCAACTCCCGAATATTCCCCGGCCAATCATGGCCGCAGAGCTTTTCGAGGGCCCCGGGACACAACGGTTGACTGTCCTTGTTCAGCTTGTAGCTGAGATGGAACAGGAAATGTTCGGCCAGCAGTGGAATGTCTTCGATCCGTTCCTGCAGGCTCGGAAGGTAGATGGGCAGCACATTGATCCTATAATAGAGATCATCCCTGAATTTGTCCTGGTTGACCATCTCCTCCATATTCCGGCTGGTGGCCGTGATTACCCGAGCATTGATCGGGAGTTCCCTGGCCCCCCCGATTCGTCGCACGCGACGTTCCTGGAGAACCCGGAGCAGTTTTGCCTGGGAACTGGGGGACATTTCGGCGATTTCGTCCAGAAAGATGGTCCCGTCTTTGGCCTTTTCAAACAGCCCGGATTTTCCATGACGGTCCGCACCGGTGAAGGTTCCGGGCTCATATCCGAATAATTCGCTTTCCAGAAGATGCTCCGGCAGGGCCGCACAATTGATTGGGAGAAACAGACCGCTCAAACCGGAAGAGTGGTGAATCGCCCGGGCAAAAAGTTCTTTCCCGGTACCGCTCTTGCCTCGGATGGAGATGATGGAATTGGACCGGGCAATCTGCCTGGCAAAAGCAATGGCCGAGGTGATGGACGGACTTTTCCCGAGGATATCACTGAACGTGATTCTGGTGGGATTGTTGACGGCTTCGGCCAGTTCCTTGATCTCTTTCATGTCCTTCATGACTTCCACCGCCCCCACGATTCGATCGTTGGAGTCTTTGAAGGGTTGTCCCGAGGCAAAAAAATGGAACAGGCCGGATGCGGTTTTCGAGGTCCGTTTGATGTTGCGGTACTGTTTTCCGTGCAGGCACTCCTTGATAAGGTAGTCCGGCAGGTTCAGGCGCTCTACGGGCTTGCCCACGATGTCCGGGTCCGAGCAGCCAAGAATTCGTTTGGCCACCCGATTCACGGCAAGGACTTTTCCGGCATCGTCGATGGCAACGATGCCGTCGCTGACACTGTTCAGCATGACCTTCAGGCTTTTTTCCCGTTTTTCCTGAGGCAGGGTCTTGATAGGGGAGACGTCTATCAGTCCATGAATGGTCTTGAGTTTCCGGATCAGGGTGTGAACAGGGTCTCCGGCCTCGGGCTGGGTCTCGAAATAAATGAAGGTTTTTTCGCCGCAGGCGTCCACTTCCATGGACAGGATGTTGATGGCCCGCTCCCCAAGGATGGTGGTCAGGTCGGCGATGATGCCCACCCGGTCCTTGAAGATCAACTGCAGTTTCAGTCCTTCGCTCACGATGCTGCCTGTCTCAATGTTGCCCGCCTGACGTTGTCGATGGCTGAACCGGATCGATCAGCCCGATATTCAAAATATATCCAAAGTCACAAAGCAGTCGTTGTTATCATACCCAGTGCAGAGCCGGCATGCCCGGAATCAGCCCCAGTCGCGTGCAGTAGTCGGCATATACGGCAATGGCTGCCGTTTCCCGGGGGCCGAGATCGTACCGCAACACCTTCCAGTAGGACACAAGCTCATCCTTCGTGAATTCTCCCGGGACATCGGGGAGGTCGGCCAGTTCCTCGAGGTTTTCAAGAACCCTGCGCTTGTTGCTTTCCAGAAAGCGGGCAACGTCCAGAATGGTGTTCTGTTTCTGTGGAGAAAGATCCTGGCGGGCGATCCATACTGCAAAGACAAAGGGGAGCCCTGTCAATTTCTTCCAGGCCGATCCCAGGTCGATGATATGCCACCCTTTGGGAGGATGAATGTGCAGTTCAAGGGCCCTGTTGCCGATCTCAAGAAAAGGCATGCCTCGGGAAATACCGGTTCCGGGCGCGATGGGAATCCAGTCGATTTCCCCCAGGTTCCAGGAAAAGGCGCACAGGATCTTGAGCAGGGCCACAGATGTGGCTGAGGCCGAGGTCACACCAAGGCCGGATTCGTTTGCGTCCAGGTATTCTGAAAGCTCGGCAGGAGGAACAGGAGAGACCAGAAGCACAGATTGTACCGGCCCGTCGCAGCTGATGGAAGCCCCGGGCAGCAGACGATATTGTTCGCCGTGCAGCAGATATTCGAACAATGAGGAGGGAGAGAGGTCCAGCTCACCCTGGTGCAGGGCCCTGTTCAGGCCCGACGGATGGTCCGGCAGATAGGCAAATCCCTTGTTTTCGGGAAATTCTTTGGTCAGATAATGAAAAATCGGCCAGATGTTCAGGTAATCGATTCTGCCGATACGAAGGGGGAGTGCAGGACTGCCCATGACTGCTCCGATGATGAGATTGTGCCAGACCTCCGGCGGATCTGAGGTGTTCCGGAGTTCTCTAATCCCATGGCCCGAAGACCTCAAGTTTTTCGTCGGAAGAGAAAAGGAAAAAAATAGAGAGGCAACATGGAGGCGGATCGCTCCGCCTCCATGTTCGTGTCAAAACTAATCAAGCTGGTTAAGCAGAGTTTCCTTGATGGAATCGATGCTTCCTTCGCCGTCCAGTTCAATATACTTGAACCCGGCTTCGTCAGCCATGTCGCGGTAGAAGTAGGAGGCGGCCAGGGTGCCGCTTTCGGTGTCATAGTAGATGTCGTGACGCTTGCCGATGGCGGCTTCGTCCTGGTCGTCGGCACGGGACTTCAGTTCGCCGCCGCATACCCGGCACTTGTCTCCATCGGGCTTGATGGCGTCGATGAAGATGTTGTTGGGGTGGTTGTTGTCGTTGACACACAGGCGACGGCCCATGATGCGGTTCTTGGCTGTTTCGCGGGGCAGGAGGATCTCGATGACGTAGTCGAGCTTCATCCCGGCTTCTTTCAGGGATTCCCAGAGCTTCTGAGCCTGAACCATATTGCGGGGAAAGCCGTCCAGAAGCCAGCCGTTGGCACCCTTTTCCTTCAGGGTGTCGAGGACCATGGGAATGGTGATCTCGTCGGGAACCAGGTCGCCGCGGTCGATGTATTCCTTGGCTTTTTTGCCCAGCTCGGTGCCGCCGCCGATGTGCTCGCGAAAGATGGCGCCGGACTCGATGTGAGCCAGGTCGTACTTCTGCTTCACCAGGGCACCCTGGGTCCCTTTACCACTTCCATTGGGTCCAAAAATCAAGATATTCAAAGTAGTAACCTCCTGTAAGAAATATTTCACAAGCTGATAGCCCTCAGGTGGCGGGCTGTCAATGGCCTAATATGCCTGTTCCCACTCAAAGTCCGTGAGGTTGCGCTCCGTGCTGCTGAATTCGATACCCAGGAGGTAGACCTCTTTTCCCGAAGCAGCGAACTGCTCGGCGTACCTTTTCTCCTGAATCTGCTTCAGAGCCTTCCCTGCACCGCACTGCTCCTTTACCTTGAACTCAATGATATAGATGCGGTTTTCAAACCACACCGTCAGGTCGATGCGCCCTTTGTTGGTGTGCACCTCCGGGCGGAGTTCCACACCCGTGGCCGCGAAATAACAATATACGATGGAGGCGTAGTAGGCCTCGTAGTTGGCGGTCTGATTTTTTTTGTACCACTCGCTGGGGATGGAGGCGAAGAAGGCGTGGAAGAGTTCTTTGAGCCGATCGAAGTCGTTGGCCTCCAGGGCCTCGTACAGGGCAAACTTGTTTTTTTCCTGCTCAATGGTGGTGTCGGTCAGAAACGACAGGAGATAGTCGGCCAGACTCTGGCGGACTTCCTGGTTGGGGTAGCCGAGAGTGAACCGCCGCATGCCGCCCATGCTTTTTGTTGCTTTGATGGTCAGGTAGCCGGTCTGGAAGAGGAGGGTCTCCACCTCAAAGCGGTCCACGTCAAAGCTGCCGATGAGTTTTTCCCCTACCTGCAGGTTGTTCAGGTCCGGAATGGAGTAGTTCCGTTTTTGGAGCAGCTTGATGAGGAAGGTCGGGGTAGCGGTTTCGAACCAGTAGTTGGAAAAGGTCCTGGTACTGAGAAAAAGAAGGATATCAAAGGGGTTGGAAACCTTTTCTCCAAGCCATGAATATCCGTTGTACCAGGACAGGATCTGTTCAAGGTCGAGTCCTTCAAGTCTGTCGGCAAATACGGATTCAAGCTCCTGACGGGTATACCCGCAAATAGCGGAATATGCCGGGAGCAGAGTGATGTCCTGTAGATTGTTCAGACCGCTGAACAGAGATACTTTGGAAAATTTGGAAACTCCGGTGATAAACACCATCTCGAGATGCTGGTCAGCGTCTTTGATTATCGAGTAATAGTTTTTGAGCTCATCCCGGATGGCTACGGCCAGGTCTGTATTGTTGATGCTGTCCAGAATGGGCTTGTCATACTCGTCGATGAGCAGGACCACCTTGCGACCGAAATTGTCATGGAGTTTTTGGATCAGTTCCGCAAAACGGTTTTTCAACTCGGTATATCGCGGAGTGTGGTCGTAGAGATGGTCATGGTTGTCCAGAATAAAGGAGAAGGAGGATTGCAACTCTTCAATACTGCGAACGACTCCGGCCCCGAAGCTGATATGAATCACCGGATTGGTCAGGGACCAGTCCCGGTTGTCATGCAGAAATAACCCGGAGAACAGCTCTCGCTTTCCCTGGTAGGCGGCCTTGAGGGTGCTTAAAAACAGGCTTTTTCCGAATCTGCGCGGTCGGGAAAGAAAGTAATATTTTCCCTGATCCCCAAGCTCCTTCACGAACCGGGTTTTGTCCACATAGACGTACCCCTCCTTGATCAGGTTCTCGAAGGTCTGAATGCCGATAGGGAGTTTTTTCATGTCGTTCTCCGAAGATATTGGACGCGTTCAGGGGAAGCGGGGGGCCGGGTACCGAAGAGATTTTCCGGCGTTGCACTGCGTGATGCTACTCGTATCGGGTAAATCGAGCAACTTGATGTTCCTGCCATCTGGAAATAGCCGACCTGCTGCTTTTTGTTGACTGAAGTTACGCACCGCCGGCAACCAAGAAGAATTGGCCCACGGATCACA